>NZ_JAPMTQ010000002.1:0-269071 GCF_026411515.1 Phenylobacterium sp. 58.2.17
CACCCCCCCCCCCCCCCCCCCCCCCCCCGCCCCCCCCCCCCCCCCCCCCCCCCCCCCCCCCCCCCCCCCCCCCCCCCCCCCCCCCCCCCCCCCCCCCCCCCCCCCCACGGCGAGGTTGTAGGTCGGGGTGCCGTCCGAGCGCAGCAGGATCAGGTCGTCCAGCGTCTTGTTCTGGAAGGTGACCGAACCCTTGACCTGGTCGGCGATGATCGTTTCGCCTTCGAGCGGGCTCTTGAGGCGCACGACGTAGGGCTGGGCCTCGTCGTAGTTGCCGGCGTCGGCGCGGTCGCGCCACGGCGAGCGGATGACGCGGCCCTCGGCGCGTGCGGCCTCGCGCTCGATCTCCAGTTCCTCGGGCGTCATGTAGCAACGATAGGCGCCGCCGTTGGCCAGCATCTGCGCCACGACTTCACGATGGCGGTCGGCGCGGGCGAACTGGAACACCGGCTCGGCGTCGGGCTTCAGGCCCAGCCAGTCGAGGCCGTCGAAAATGACCTGCACCGCAGCGTCCGTCGAACGCTCGCGATCGGTGTCCTCGATGCGCAGCAGGAACTGGCCGCCGGTGTGTTTTGCGTAAAGCCAGTTGAAAAGCGCCGTCCGGGCCGTGCCAATGTGCATGGAGCCGGTGGGGGAGGGGGCGATCCGGGTGACGACGGGACGGTCGGACATCGAGGTTGGGGCTATGACTGCAGCAGGCGCGCCTGACGTGCGCGCGGCGCCTCTTAACACGGTCATTTCCCGACGTCCTAGTTTTCGCCGCATCGCAACATGGTTTGTCGATCAAGCCTCCGTGCAATCGGTCAGCCTGTGGACGCCGGTCGCGTTCGGGTGCGGGGCCGCGATCTACCTGTCGCTGCCGGCCGAACCGCTCGCGCTGGTGGCGTACGTCACACTGTTGTCCGCGGGCCTGCTGCTGCTAGCGGCCTCCCGGCTCAGCCTTGGCCGGCCGGCCGTCGTCGTTCTGGTTCTGGCCGCTTTCGCGCTCGGCGGCTTCGCGGCCGCCAAGCTGCGGACGCAGACCGTGCGGGCGCCCATTGCGCCGGCCGGGGGCGGCGTGCGGCTGATCGAAGGTTTCGTCGTCGATGTGGCGAGCCCCGGCCAGGGCGGTCCGCGATTGCTGGTCGCGCCGATCCGAATATCTGGCCTCGTCCCCGATGCGACGCCGATCCGGATCAGAATCACCTTGCGTGAGAATGACCTGCTGCCGGCGCCCGGGTCGGTCATTTCGGTGAAGGGGATGATCAATGCGCCCCCGCCGCCGGCCAGCCCCGGCTCCTACGATTTCGCGCGCGATGCGTTCTTCGACGGGGTCGGCGGGGTCGGTTTCGCGCTGACCGAGGTCCGGTCGATTGAGGCTGCGCCGCCGCCCTGGCGGCTGGCGCTGGAAATGAAGGTCAACGCCGTGCGCTGGGCCCTGGCCAAGCGCATCGTCGGGGAGATGGGCGTCGAAAGCGGCGGTCTGGCCGCCGCCATGATCACCGGGCACGAGGCCTTCGTGCCCAAGGAACAAGTCGAGGACCTGCGCGCGTCGGGCCTGGCGCACATCATCTCGATCTCGGGCCTGCACATGGCCATCGTCGGCGGGTTCGCCTTCGCCTCTGTGCGGCTGGGGATCGCGGCCTGGCCATGGGCGGCGCTGCGGGTGTCGTCGAAAAAGGTCGCGGCCGCCGCAGGCCTGTTCGCAGTCATGCTCTATCTGGTGATCTCAGGCGCTCCGGCTCCTGCCGAGCGTGCGGCGATCACCGCGGGGGCCGCCTTCCTGGCGATCCTGGTCGACCGCCGAGCGATCAGCCTGCACACCCTGGCCATCGCCGCCCTCGTCATCCTGGCGCTGCAGCCGGAAGCCGTCGCCGCGCCCGGGTTTCAGATGTCGTTCGCGGCCACTGCGGCGCTGGTGGCCCTGGCCGAGGCATGGCCGCGTCCGGCGAAGGAGATCAACACGCCCTGGCCGATACGCGCCGCGCAGGCGATCGGCGTCTGGACCGCCGCCAGCATCGGGGCGAGCTTCGTCGCGGGTCTGGCGACCGGGCCGTTCGCCATGCAGCACTTCAACCGGGTCTCGACCTTCGGGCTCGTGGCCAACCTGCTCACCGCGCCGATCTCGTCGTTCCTGATGATGCCGGCTCTGGCGATCGGCGCGGTGCTGGCGCCGCTGGGGCTCGGCGGCGCGCCCCTAGCCGCGGCCGATCTCGCGATCGACACCATGAACATGATCGCGTCCTGGGTGGCGGCGATGCCAGGCAGTCAGCGGATTTTCGCCAGCGCGCCGGCCTGGACCCTGCCGGCCGCCTTCATCGGCGTGTTGTGGCTCTGTCTGTGGAAGGGGCCGCTGAGATGGCTGGGGCTGCCGCTGGCCCTGGCCGTCTGGCTCTGCCCGCGGCCCCCGGCGCCCGACGTCTGGATCTCGTCCGATGGGGCCGCGGCCGCCGTGCGGCGCGGCGACGAGGCGGTGCTGTTGCGGCCGGACGCCAAGCTGTTCGCGGCCGAGCTATGGGCCAGGCGACGCGGCCTGACCGTGGGGGAGGAGTCTGCGCGCGAGGCCGGCTACGACTGCGATCGATGGTCCTGCGCGCCGCGGCAGGCGAGCGGCGACCCGCGGGTCGCTACGATCTTCACGCGCCGGGCTTCGACCATCGAGAAGAAACAGCCCCTGTTTTGCCAGTGGGCCGAGGTCGTGGTGGTTCGCGGCGCGGCCGCACCTTGCCCGATGGCGCTCACACTCACTGAAGCCGACTTCACGCGCGGCGGCTCAGCCGAGCTCTACCGCACCGCCGACGGCTGGCGGATCGTGTGGGCGCAGGACCTGCGCGGCCAGCGGCCCTGGAGCCGCTGAGGCGGGTCAGTGGTAGCGGCGGATCAGGCCGACCAGGCGGCCCTGCACCTGCACTTGGTCGGGCCCAAAGATGCGGGTCTCGTAGGCCGGGTTCGAGGCCTCGAGCGCGATCGAGGCGCCCTTCTTGCGCAGGCGCTTGAGGGTGGCTTCCTCGCCCATCACCAGGGCCACGACGATGTCGCCGGAGTTGGCGGTGTCGGTCTTGCGGATCACCACGTAGTCGCCGTCGAGAATGCCGGCGTTGATCATCGAGTCGCCGGCGATCTCGAGCACGAAGTGCTCGCCTGCGCCGAGGATGGTCTCGGGCACCGGAATCCGGTCGCGCTCCTGCTGGATCGCCTCGATCGGGGTACCGGCGGCGATGCGGCCGAGGATCGGCAGTTCGCGGGTGTCGTTGGCGATCGGCATCAACGGCGCATCGCCGGCGCCCTCGACCAGTTGCGGCTTGAAGGGGGCGCGGCCCTTGGGCGGCGCGGCGGTGGTCGCCTGCTGCGGCAGCTTCACCACTTCCAGCGCGCGGGCCCGGTGGGGCAGGCGGCGCAGGAAGCCGCGCTCCTCCAGCGCCGTGATCAGCCGGTGAATGCCCGACTTCGAAGCCAGATCCAGCGCTTCCTTCATCTCGTCGAACGACGGCGAGACCCCGGTTTCCTTGATCCGCTCATGGATGAACATGAGAAGTTCGTGTTGCTTGCGGGTGAGCATGGCTGTCGTGCCCTTGAGAACAAAGCGCTAACGTCACGAATGTTCTCTAGGTGTTCTGGGTTAATGTCAAGTTACCGTGGAGCCTTTGAAAAGCCAGGCGTTTTCGGTCGCTTGAGGTCGCCCGGGACCGACTCAGCCGAGCAGGGCGCGGGTCGCGGCGGCGACGTCGGCCTGGCGCATCAGGCTCTCACCGACCAGCATGGCGCGCGCGCCGCAGCGCTCCAGCCGGGTGACGTCCAGCGGCGTGAAGATGCCGCTTTCGGTGACCAGTAGGGCATCGGCAGGCGCGGCGCCCGCCAAGCGCTCGGTGATCGCCAGGTCGGTCTCGAAGGTGCGCAGGTTGCGGTTGTTCACCCCGACCAGGGTGGCGCCCAGCTTGCCGGCGCGGAGCATCTCGTCCTCGTCGTGGACCTCGACCAGGGCGTCCATGCCGAGGCGCGCGGCCTCCGACATCAAGTCGGCGGCCAGGGCGTCGTCGACCATGGCCATGATCACCAGGATGGCGTCAGCGCCCAGAGCGCGGGCCTCCACGACCTGCCATGGATCGACCAGGAACTCCTTGCGCAGGGCGGGCAGGGCGACGGCCTCGCGCGCGGCGGTCAGGAAGGCGTCGGCGCCCTGGAAGCTGGGGCCGTCTGTAAGCACTGAGAGGCAGGCCGCGCCGCCGGCCTCGTAGGCGCGGGCCAGGGCCGGCGGATCGAAGTCCTCACGGATCAGGCCCTTGGACGGCGAGGCCTTCTTGATCTCGGCGATCAGGGCCAGCCTGCCGGGCGCATGGGCGCGTTCGAGCGCGGCGCGGAAACCGCGAGGCGCGGAGGCGGCCTGGGCTGCGGCCTCGAGGTCGGCGAGCGTGCGCAGGGCTTTGCGCTCGGCGACTTCGGCGCGCTTGTAGGTCGCGATCTTGTCGAGGATGTCGCTCATGCCGCGGTCACCTCGATCAGCTTGTCCAGCGCGGCCTTGGCGCGGCCGTCGTCGATGATCTGGCCCGCCAGTTCGACGCCCTCGCGCAGGGTTTCGACCCGCTCGCCGACCAGGAAGGCGGCGGCGGCGTTGAGCAGCACGATATTGCGATAGGCGCCCTGGGCGCCGTCCAGCAGCTCGCGCAGGGCCACGGCGTTCTGGGCCGGGGCGCCGCCGGTCAGGTCGGCGAGCGCCGAGCGCGGCAGGCCGACCGCCTCGGGCGTGATCGTGAACAGGCGGACCTGGCCGTCGCGGTATTCGGCGACGCTGGTCTCGCCCGTGGTGGTCATCTCGTCGAGACCGCCGCCGTGCACGACCCAGGCCCGTTCGGCGCCCAGCGCGCCGAGCACGCGGGCCAGCGGTTCGACCCAGCGGTCGGCGAAGACGCCCATCACCTGGCGCTGGGCGTGGGCCGGATTGGTCAGCGGGCCCAGCAGGTTGAAGATCGTGCGGAAGCCAAGGTCAGTGCGGATCGGGGCCACGTGGCGCATGGCGCTGTGGTGGGCCGGGGCGAAGAAGAACGCGACATTGGCCTCGTCCAGCGCGCGCAGCTGCTGCTCGGCGGTGGCCGCCAGGTTGACGCCCAGCTCGGTCAGCACGTCGGCGGCTCCTGAACGCGAGGAGACCGCCCGGTTGCCGTGCTTGGCGATCTTCAGCCCGCCGCCAGCGGCGACGAAGGCGACCGCGGTGGAGACGTTGAGCGTGTGCAGGCCATCGCCGCCGGTGCCGCAGACGTCCATGACCTGGAACGGATGGTCCAGGGTGACGGCGGCCTTGCGCATGGCCCGGGCGCAGGCGGTGATTTCGCCGGTCGTCTCGCCGCGCATGCGCATGGCGGTGACGGCTGCGGCGACCTGGGCCGGGGTCGGCTCGCCGCGCAGGCAGGCGGCGAAGAACTCCCCGGCGTCGTCTTCGGTCAGGGTCCCGCCGTCCGCGAGGCGGCCCAGGAGCGGCTTGAAGGCGTCGGACATGTCTTAGGCGTCGACCAGGGGCGGGACGCCCGCGAGCTTCAGGAAATTGGCCAGCATGGCGTGGCCGCCTTCCGTGGCGATGGACTCGGGGTGGAACTGCACGCCGTGCACCGGCTTGGTCCTGTGCTGGAAGCCCATGACCTCGCCGTCTTCGGTCCAGGCGATGACTTCCAGCACCGCCGGCATGGTCGAGGGCTCGACCGAGAGGCTGTGATAGCGGGTTGCGGTCACCGGGTTGGGCAGGCCCGCGAAGATCCCTTTGCCGGTGTGTTCGATCGGGCTGGTCTTTCCGTGCATGATCGCCTTGGCGCGCACCACCTGGCCGCCATAGGCCTGGCCGATCGCCTGGTGGCCGAGGCAGACGCCGAGGATCGGCATGTCGTCCGGCGCAGCGGCCAGCAGGTCCAGGCAGATGCCGGCCTCGTTGGGGGTGCAGGGGCCGGGCGAGAGCAGCACGCCCTGCGGCTTCAGGCCCAGCGCTTCTTCGACGCTCAGCGCGTCGTTGCGATAGACGAGCGTCTCGGCCCCCAGCTCGTTCAGATAGTGAACGAGGTTGTAGGTGAAGCTGTCGTAGTTATCGATCACCAAGATCATAAGGGTTCTCTAGGCTCGGCCCGCCCCGACGCCAAGCCCCGATTGCCTGGGCCGCGCGTTGGCGGGATGCTGTGTCCATGACGCCTGCCGATTCCGCCCTCGACCCGGACCAGATGGCCTATGCGCGCAGCTTGCTGCGGGCCCCGGTCCAGCGCGAGCGGGCCTGGCCGGCCCTGGGCGCTGCGGCTTTCGCGGCCGTGGCGGCGCTGGCGCTCGCCGCGGCCATGATCACCGCCCCGCCCGTGACGACCACCCACGTGGTCGACCGCGCAGACTAGACGAAGCGCCAGGACTCCTCGGCGGCGCGGCGCAGGGCGCGGGCCTTGTGCAGGGTCTCGTCGTACTCGGCGTCCGGATCGCTATCGGCGACCACGCCGCCGCCGGCCTGGACGTACATCTGGCCGTCCTTGAAGCAGGCGGTGCGCAGCACGATGCAGGTGTCGACCGAGCCGTCGGCGCCGAAGTAGCCGACCGCGCCGGCATAGGCGATGCCGCGCTTTTCCAGCTCCAGCTCGTCGATGATCTCCATCGCCCGCACCTTCGGCGCGCCCGACAGGGTGCCGGCGGGGAGGGCGGCCATCACCACGTCGATCGGATCCAGGCCTTCGGGGGCGTCGCCCTCGACGTTGGAGACCAGGTGCATGACGTGGCTGTAGCGCTCGACGAAGAAAGAGTCGGTGACCCGCACCCGCGGCCCGCGGGCGATCGGCTGCGGCTCGTTGGCGCCCTGGTTCTTCAGCATCGCCACGCGGCCGACGTCGTTGCGGCCGAGGTCGAGCAGCATCAGGTGCTCGGCGCGTTCCTTGGGGTCGGCGACCAGCTCGGCCTCGAGCGCGCGGTCCTCCTCGGGCGTTGCGCCGCGGGGCCGGGTGCCGGCGATCGGCCGGATGGTGATCTTGCCGTCGCGCAGCCGCACCAGGATCTCAGGGGACGAACCGGCCAGCTGGAAGTCGCCGAAGTTCATGTAGAACAGGAACGGCGAGGGGTTCATGCGCCGCAGCGAGCGGTAGAGCGCGAACGGGTCGTGCGCGAAGGGCGCGCGGAACCGGTGGCTGGGCACGACCTGGAAGATGTCGCCGGCCAGGATGTAGTCCTTCGCCCGGGCGACGATGCGGTGATAGTCCTCGCGGCTCACCGGGGTGGTGAAGCGGTCCGGCTCGGGCTGGGCCGCGCCGGTCAGCGCCGGGGCCGGATTGCGCAGGTCGGCGGCGACCTCGGCCAGCCGGGCCTGGGCGTCTTCGTAGGCGGCCTTGGCGGTGATTTCCGACGGGCGGACCGTGGTGACCAGGATGATCTCCTGGGCGATGGCGTCGAAGATCGCCACCATCGAGGGACGGATCATCAGCCCGTCGGGCAGGTCCAGCGGGTCAGGATTGATGTTCGGCAAGCGCTCGACCAGCCGGATCATGTCGTAGCCGATCGCCCCGAACACGCCGGCCGACATCGGCGGCAGGCCCTCAGGCAGGTCGAGCCGCGAGCGGGCGACCAGGTCGCGCAGCGAATCCAGCGCGCCGCCCGCCTGGGTCTGGAACCGCCCGGCGGCGATGTCCGGGCCGACCGCGATCTCGGCCTGGTCGCCGCGGCACTTCCAGACCAGGTCCGGCTTCATGGCGATGACCGAGTAGCGGCCGCGGTGGGCCCCGCCCTCGACCGACTCGAACAGGAAGGCGTAGGGCCGACCGTGAGCGATCTTCAGATAGGCCGAGACCGGCGTCTCCAGATCGTCGATGAGCCGGGTCCAAACGACCTGCGGCGCGCCCTGAGAGTACTTCGCCTCAAAGTCCGCAAACGCAGGATCGATCGTCACTTCGCCTTCTCCGTCTTGGCCGCCGGTTCAGCGGCCTTTCCCTTTTCGATCGGCGCCAGGCCCAGGGCCGCGCGCGCCTTGTCCGGATAGACCTTGGCCTTCACCTCGGTGCGGGCGGCCTTGCGGGCGTCGGCCCCGAGGTCGCGGAACAGCGCCATGGTCAGCTGCGGGCGCACGTCCTCGGTGATGCGGGCCAGGGTCGGGCCGCTCGGGGCGCGGACCGCCTCCAGCTTGCCGACGATCAGGCCAAACTGCGTGCCTTCGGCGGTGAAGACGTCGCCCTGCTTGCCGCTGAACGCCTTGCCCAGCGCGTCGCGCGACAGGGCGGTGCTTTGCGCCGCGTTCTGGCGGTCGAGGTTGGTCACGTGGACCACCTTGGCGCCGGCCGAGGCGGCCACCGCGTCCAGGCTTTCGCCCTTCCTGACCCGGGCGGCCAGCTCGTCGGCCCGCGCCTGCATGGTCTTGACCAGCTCGCGCATCATCCAGAAGCGGGTCAGCTGCGGCTTGACCTCGGCGAGCGGCGGCAGCGCCTTGGGGATGACGCGCTCGACCCGGATGGCGAAGTACTGGCCTTCGCCGGCGTCCTGGACCTCGCTCTCGCCGCCGGCCGGCAGGCTGTAGGCGAGCTCAAGCATCTTCGGGGTCAGGCCCGCCACCGGCTGGCCCTGCTGGCCCTGGCCCTGCTGGGTCACCGGGCCGATGGTGAAGGTCGGCACGCCGGCCTTCTTGGCGGCTTCGACGAGGTTGGCGCCGTCGGCGCGGGCGTCCTCATAGGCCTGGCTGAGGGCGTAGACCTTCTCGGCGGCCGCGTCCTTGCGGACCTCGGCCTCGATCTGCGGGCGGACCTGATCGATCGTGACGACCTGGCCCGGGGTCACCTTGGCCACCTTGACCACGGCCATGCCCAGGTCGCCCTGGATGACCGAGACCTGGCCTTCCTTCAGGGCGAAAGCGGCGGCGCCGACGCGCTTGTCGGCGATCGCCGATTGCGGCTTGTCGGCATAGTTGATGGCCTCGACGCCGGTGGACTTGGCGATGGCGGCGGGATCTTCGCCCTTGGTCAGGCGCGCGGCGATCGCCTGGGCGGCGGCGGCGTCCTTGGCCGGGATCTGGATCAGGGTGCGGGTTTCGGGACGCGACAGCGTGTCCTTGCGGAAGTCGAAGCGCTTCTGGACCTCGGCCGGATCGACCTTCACCTCGCCGACCTGGGCGGGGGTGAAGGCCACCACGGTCAGGACCCGGAACTCCGGCAGCGTCATGCGGTCGGCGTTTTCCTTCATGAAGGCCTGCAGCTGGGCGTCGGTCGGCTGGGCCGGCTGGGCCACGCTGCGCGGATCGATCATGAAGTAGCCGACGTCGCGGGCCTCCATCTCGTAGATGGCGGTCAGGGCGCCATAGGCCCGCGGCACGCGCAGGCCGTTCACCATCGCCGCGGCGGTGTGGGATTCGGCGATCTGGTCGCGCAGCAGGGTCTCGAAGCGGGCCGGGGTCAGGCCGTTCTCGCTGAGGCGCTGCTGGTAGAGCGCCTTGTCGAAGGCGCCCGACACCTGGTCGAAGAAGGCGGGGATCTTGCGCAGCTCCGATTCCATCAGCCGGTCGGAGGGATGGATCCCGATCTTGCGCAGCATCTCGCCGAACGACTCGCGGGTGGCGATCTCCTCCATCAGCCGACGGTCGAGGCCGGCCTCGACGGCCTCCTCGATGGTGATCGGCCGCTTGGTCTGTTCCTCGGCGCCCTTGCGGAAATTGTCGAACTCGCGCCGGAAGTCAGGCCCGGACACGTGTCGCGACCCAGCCTTGACGACATCGTTGGTGTAATTGCCCTGGAAGGCATCGTTGACGCCGAAGATCGCGAAGCTGACGACCAGCAGGCCGATCAGCACGGCGGCGACCCAGGATTTGGCGAATTGTCGGGTGGCGGACAGCATTTGACCCTACCGGAGCCCCTTCGGCGCGAATGTGGAACGGCGGGTATAGTGGAGGCCGCTTCCCCCCCGCAAGCACGTGACAGAAGAAGCCGCATAGCTTAACGGCCCTGCGACCCACGAAATGCGAGGCAAGACATGACTTCTCCGACCCCTTTGATCGCCGGCAACTGGAAGATGAACGGGGTCGCCGCGTCGCTGGCGGAGGCGCAGGCGGTGGCCGCCGGCATCCAAAGCGCCAAGGCCCGCGTGGCGATTTGCCCGCCGGCGACGCTGGTCGCCCGGGCGGCTGCGGCGCTCGAAGGCGGCAAGGTGCTGGTCGGCGGCCAGGACTGCCGCGCGGAAGTCTCCGGCGCCTTCACGGGCGACGTCGCCGCCGAAATGCTGGCCGATGCGGGCGCAACCCTGGTGATCCTCGGTCACTCCGAGCGCCGCGCCGGCTATGGCGAGACCGACCAGGTGGTCGCCGCCAAGGTGGGGGCGGCGCTCCGCGCGGGCCTGGAGCCGATCGTCTGCGTCGGCGAGACCCTGGCCGAACGCGAAGCGGGCGACGCGCTGAAGATCGTGACAGGGCAGGTGAGGGGCTCGCTGCCGGCGGAGCTGGCCGGCAAGGCCTTCTGCGTCGCTTATGAGCCGGTCTGGGCCATCGGCACCGGCCTGACCCCGACCACCCCGCAGATCGAGGAAGTGCACGTCGCGATCCGCGCGACCCTGGTCGAGATGTTCGGCGAGCCCGGAAAGAGCGTGGCCATCCTGTACGGCGGCTCGGTGAAGCCGTCGAACGCGGCCGAGATTCTCGGAGCGGCCGAGGTCGGCGGGGCGCTGGTCGGCGGTGCGTCGCTGAAGGCCCAGGACTTCCTGGGCATCATCAACGCCATCTGAGACCCGCTCAGTCGGGCGGGCCCTTCAGCTCGACGGTGTTGCCTTCGGGGTCCTTGATGTAGATCGAGGGCCCTTCGCCGTCGGCTCCGAAGCGCGGCGCCGTCTCTCCGATCTCGACGCCGTAGACGGCCAGATGGGCGCGGATGGCGGCCTCGTCGAACGGCCGGACCACCAGGGCGAAATGATCGAGATTGCGCCCATCGGGGCCGGGCGCAGGTCCTCCCTGACGGCCCAGCTTGCCGTCTACGGTCACCAGGTCGATCAGGGACGCGCCGACGCGCATGTGGGTCATGCCCAGGTCCGGGCGGTCCCATTCGACGGGGCAGCCGAGGACGTCGCGGTAGAAGGCGACCATCTTCTGCTTGTCGACGATGCGCAGGACGATGTGGTCGAGGCCGGCGGTCTGGATCGGATGGCTCATGCCGTTCTAGTTAAGCCGCCCGCCAGCCGTTGCTAGAGCAATAGTCCGAACAGGCGGCAGTCGCGATGTTCACCGTCGCGCAGGACATGGCCGCGCAGCAGGCCTTCTTCCTCGAAGCCGAGCTTCTCCAGTAGGGCGTCCGAGCGCAGGTTGCCCAGGTGCGTTCGGGCCGAGAGCCGCCGCAGGCCCATCGTCGCGGCATGGCCGACGACCGAGCGCATGGCCTCCAGCGCATAGCCCTGGCCCCAGGCCCCGCGCCCCAGCATGAAGCCGATCTCCGCGCGCTTGTGCCAGCGGTCGATGTCGGAAAGATCGCAGGCGCCGAGGAACGTGTCGCCGTCCAGGGTGTGGATGGTCCAGTGCACCGCCTTGCCGGCGTCGGCCGCGGCGACCTGACCTTCGACGATGACCCGAACCAGGTCGGGGTCGTCGACCTCGGCGATGTCCCAGTGGGCCATCACTTCGGGGTCGCTCAGCAGCGGAAACAACAGCTCGGCGTCCAGCGGCCTCAGCGGTCGCAGACTGAGGCGTTCGGTTTCCAAAATCATGACCTTGTCCGAGCGATGCGACGCGCTAGCTATGGCTTTACGCGCTGCCTGGTGGTAGATCGCGCGCTTCATTTCGGAGCGGGGGACCGCCCGAAGTCATTGGATACGTCATGCTGCTCGGCATTCTGCTCACCATTCACGTCATCGTCTGCATCGCCCTGATCGCTGTGGTTCTGCTGCAACGGTCCGAAGGCGGCGCCCTGGGCATGGGCGGGGGCAACACCGGTTTCATGACGGCGCGCGGCGCCGGCGACCTGCTGACCCGCACGACCTGGATCCTCGGGGGCGTGTTCTTCGTGCTCAGCCTGGCGCTGACGATCCTGGCCGGCCAGGAGCGCGGCGCCTCGTCGGTCGTCGACCGCATCAAGGTCCAGGGCCTCGACCCGAACCAGCTGAACCAGCCGGCCGCCCCGCAACCGGCGGCCCCGGCCGCCCCCAGCGATGCGCCCGCGCCGCTGAGCGCGCCGACTCCGCAGGTCCGCAGCCCCTTCGAAGCGCCGGCCGCGCAAGTTCCGGCCGCGCCGCAGACCGCCCCCGCGGCGCCGTCCAACCCCTAAGCCCCGTTATGATCGTGAGCCCCACTGAAAAGCCGCTTCGGCGGCTCGTTCGGCGTTTGTGCGCGCCGCATCTCGCAGAACCCTGCTCGCAATCCACAGGGTTTGGCGAAACGCCGCAGGGCGCCCGACGCGAATCGGAGGTAATCTGAACGCCCATGGCCCGGTACATTTTCATCACCGGCGGCGTGGTCTCCTCCTTGGGAAAAGGTCTCGCGTCCGCCGCCCTTGGCGCGCTCCTGCAGGCTCGCGGCTATAAGGTCCGCCTGCGCAAGCTCGACCCCTATCTGAACGTCGATCCGGGGACGATGAGCCCCTATCAGCACGGCGAGGTCTTCGTGACCGACGACGGGGCGGAGACCGACCTCGACCTGGGGCACTACGAGCGCTTCACCGGTGTGAACGCCACCAAGGCGGACAACATCACCACCGGTCAGATCTACAAGACGATCATCGAGAAGGAGCGCCGCGGCGACTATCTCGGCGCGACGGTGCAGGTGATCCCGCACGTCACCGACGAGATCCGCAACTTCGTGCTCTCCGATCCGGGCGAGGGCGTCGACTTCGTGCTGGTCGAGATCGGCGGCACGGTCGGCGACATCGAAGGCCTGCCGTTCTTCGAGGCGATCCGCCAGCTCGGTCAGGAACTGCCCCGCGGCCACGCCTGCTACATCCATCTGACCTTGCTGCCGTACATCAAGACGGCCGGCGAGATGAAGACCAAGCCGACCCAGCACTCGGTCAAGGAGCTCCGCTCGATCGGGATCCAACCGGACATCCTGCTTTGCCGTTGCGAGCAGCCGATCCCGGCCGGCGAACGCCGCAAGATCGGTCAGTTCTGCAATGTGCGGGAAAGCGCCGTGATCCAGGCGATGGACTCGCCGAACATCTATCACGTGCCGCTCGACTACCACGCCCAGGGGCTGGACCGCGAAGTGCTGTCGGTGTTCGGCATGCTCGACACCGCGCCGGCGCCCGACCTGTCGCGCTGGCAGTCGATCTCCAACACCCTGACGCATCCGGACGGCGAGGTGAACATCGCCGTCGTCGGCAAGTACACCGGTCTGACCGACGCCTATAAGTCGCTGGTCGAGGCGCTGGTGCATGGCGGCGTCGCCAACAACGTCCGCGTCAAGTTCGACTGGATCGAGGGCGAGGCCTTCGAGCGCGAGGAGGGGCTGATCTCCGAGCGCCTGACCGGGGTCCACGGCGTTCTGGTGCCGGGCGCTTTTGGCGAGCGCGGCTCGGAAGGCATGATCCGCGCTGTCCGTTTCGCGCGCGAGCACGAGATCCCGTACTTCGGCATCTGCTTCGGCATGCAGATGGCGATGATCGAGGCGGCGCGGAACCTGGCCGGCATCAAGCAGGCCTCGTCCACCGAATTCGGCCCGACCTCGGAGCCGATCGTCGGGCTGATGACCGAGTGGGTGCGCGGCAACGAGCGCGAGACCCGCACGGCAGGCGACGACCTGGGCGGCACCATGCGCCTGGGGGCCTATGAGGCGGTGCTGACGCCCGGCTCCAAGGTCTCGGAGATCTATGGCTCCAGCACGATCAGCGAGCGTCACCGCCACCGCTACGAGGTGAACATCAGCTATCGCGCCGCGATCGAGAACACCGGCCTGTCCTTCTCCGGCCTCTCGCCCGACGGCGTGCTGCCGGAAATCTGCGAGCGCAGCGATCACCCGTGGTTCGTCGGCGTCCAGTTCCACCCGGAACTCAAGAGCCGCCCGTTCGACCCGCACCCGCTGTTCACCGGCTTCATCGGGGCGGCCAAGGAGCGCAGCCGCCTGGTCTAGGCATTTCTCCCTCCCCCTTGCGGGGAGGGGAGCCCGCGTAGCGGCCGGGGTGGGGCTGGGCGCTTCGGTCCCCACCCTCGTCGCTTCGCGCCGATCCACCCTCCCCATGAAGGGGAGGGACGGTTAGGCTCCAGCCATGCTCACCCGCGACGACGTCCGCCGTATCGCGCTGGCCCAGCCGGAGGCCTATGAGGCCGACCACCACGGCATGCCGTCGTTCCGTGTCGGCAAGAAGATCTTCTGCACGATCCACCAGGACCTGCCGCGGGCGATGCTCAAGCTCGACCCCGAAGACCAGCGCAACCTGAGCGAGGGCAGGCCCGGGGTGATCGAGCCGGTTGCGGGCTATTGGGGCAAGAACGGCTCGACTTTCGTGTGGTTCGAGCGAATCGATGAGGCCGACTTGGTGGGCCTGATGCGCATGGCCTGGGCGCAGGTGGCGTCCAAGGCCTTGCAGGCGAACGTTTTGCACGGGATTCACAAGGGCGGTTGAAACCGCGGGCGTTTTCCGGCATACACCCGCGCTCACGTCGGCGGCCGCCCGTTCGGCCGCCTTCTCCATTTTCTACGCCTGCGAGATTTTCCGATGGCCGTTCCGAAGCGAAAAGTATCCCCCTCGCGGCGCAACATGCGACGCTCGCACCACGCGCTGGGCGCCAACTCCTATGTCGAAGACAAGGAAACCGGCGAACTGAAGCGTCCGCACCACGTGGACCTGAAGACCGGCATGTACAAGGGCCGCCAGGTCATCACGCCGAAGGCCGACTAAGCCATCGACGTTCCGGCGCATCGCGCGCCGGCGAGTTTCGAAAGCCCCCGTCCGGGATGCCGGGCGGGGGCTTTTGCATGGCCCCATACGGCTGGCGATTTGCTCACGCGGGCGAAGGTGGCTAAACGAACGCGCGCCTTTCCGCCTGAAGACCTGGAGCTCCCATGACCGAAATCATCGACATCACAGCCCGTGAAATCCTGGATAGCCGCGGCAATCCGACGGTCGAGGTCGATGTCGTCCTGGAAGATGGCTCGATGGGTCGCGCGGCGGTCCCGTCCGGGGCCTCCACGGGCGCGCACGAGGCGGTCGAGAAGCGGGATGGGGACAAGAGCCGCTATGGCGGCAAGGGCGTCCTGCAGGCCGTCGAGGCCGTCAACACCGAGATCTACGACGCGCTGTCGGGCTTCGACGCCGAAGACCAGCGCCGCCTGGACCAGCGCCTGATCGAGCTGGACGGCACGCCGAACAAGGCCCGCCTGGGCGCCAACGCCATCCTGGGCGTCAGCCTGGCGACCGCCAAGGCCGCGGCGATCAGCGCCGGCCTGCCGCTCTATAAGTACGTCGGGGGCGTCTCGGCCCGAGTGCTGCCGGTGCCGATGATGAACATCATCAACGGCGGCGCCCACGCCGACAACCCGATCGACATTCAGGAATTCATGATCCTGCCGACCGGCGCGCCGACCTTCGCCGAAGGCCTGCGCATGGGCGCGGAGATCTTCCATGGCCTGAAGAAGGCCCTGAAGGACGCCGGCCACAACACCAACGTCGGCGACGAGGGCGGCTTTGCGCCCAATATCGGTTCGGCCGAAGAAGCCCTGGCCTTCATCGTCAAGGCGGGCGAGGCGGCCGGCTACAAGGCCGGTTCGGACTTCCAGCTGGGCCTCGACGTCGCCTCGACCGAGTTCTTCAAGGGCGGCAAGTACGTGCTGGAAGGCGAGGGCAAGACCCTCGATCCGGCCGGCATGGTCAAGTACCTGGAAGGTCTGGTGAAGAACTTCCCGATCGTCAGCATCGAGGACGGCGCCGCCGAGGACGACCTGGAGGGCTGGAAGCTGCTCACCGACGCCCTGGGCGGCAAGGTCCAGCTGGTCGGCGACGACCTGTTCGTGACCAACCCGGCGCGCCTGTCGATGGGCATCGACAAGGGCCTGGCCAACTCCATCCTGGTCAAGGTCAACCAGATCGGCACGCTGTCCGAGACCATGGACGCCGTCGAAATGGCTCACCGCGCCGGCTACACCTCGGTGATGAGCCACCGTTCGGGCGAGACCGAGGATTCGACCATCGCCGACCTGGCGGTCGCCATGAACTGCGGTCAGATCAAGACCGGCTCGCTGGCCCGTTCGGACCGCACCGCCAAGTACAACCAACTGCTGCGCATCGAGGAAGAGCTGGGCGACCAGGCGATCTACCTCGGCGCCAAGGCGCTGAAGCAGCGCTAGGACGGCTCACGTCTCGGCGGGCAGGATTTTTCGCATCCGGCCCGCCGAACCGGTGTTTGTAACCGGAAATTAAGCACGTTTGCGTGAGATGTCGCTGATCAGGAGTCCTGGATTTCGACCGTGTTCGCGCGCTTCCGCCCATATCTGCCGACTGCGGCGCTCGTACTCCTGATCCTCTATTTCGGGTTCCACGCCTTCACGGGCGAGCGTGGCCTTCTGTCTTCCACGCAAAGGGATGCGGCGCTCGCCGCCAAGTCCAAGGAGCTCGCCGAGCTGCGCGTCCAGCGCCAGGACCTGGAGGCCCGCGCCAAGCTGCTGCGCGACACAAGCCTCTCTGCCGATCTACTGGAAGAACGTGCCCGTTCCCTGCTAGGTTTCGGGCATCCGAACGACTATGTGGTCCGCGTGAAGCCCTAGGGCGGATTCGTTCGTTCATAAACGACCCGAAAGCGTGGAATTTAACCGCGCAAAATCATTCCTACGGGAGAGACAGATGGCGCGTGGGCAAACCAGCTCCGCAGCTAAGCGAAAGAGCAATGACTCGGACGGCGGCGCCGTAGGCGCCGTGAGCAAAGACGAACTGCTCAAGTACTATCGCGACATGTTGCTGATCCGCCGCTTCGAGGAGCGGGCCGGTCAGCTCTACGGCATGGGCCTGATCGGCGGCTTCTGCCACCTCTACATCGGCCAGGAAGCGATCGCGGTCGGCGTGCAGGCGATCAAGGAGCCCGGCGACCAGGTCATCACCGGCTACCGCGACCACGGCCACATGCTCGCCTGCGGGATGGATCCGCGCGAGGTCATGGCCGAACTGACCGGCCGGGCCGGCGGCTCGTCGAAAGGCAAGGGCGGGTCGATGCACATGTTCTCGACCGAAGCGGACTTCTACGGCGGCCACGGCATCGTCGGCGCGCAGGTCGCGCTCGGCACCGGGCTGGCGCTGGCCAACCACTATCGCGACAACAAGAAGGTCTCGTTCACCTACTTCGGCGACGGGGCGGCCAACCAGGGGCAGGTCTACGAGAGCTTCAACATGGCTCGGCTGTGGAACCTCCCGGTCGTCTACGTGATCGAGAACAACCAGTACGCCATGGGCACCTCGATCGAGCGGTCCTCGTCCGAAACCCATCTCTACAAGCGCGGCTCTTCGTTCCGGATCCCGGGCGAGGAGGTCGACGGCATGGACGTGCTGGCGGTCAAGGCCGCGGCCCAGAAGGCCGCCGACTACGCCCGCTCGGGCGAGGGGCCCTACATCCTCGAGATGAAGACCTACCGCTACCGTGGTCACTCGATGAGCGACCCGGCCAAGTACCGGACTCGCGACGAGGTCGACGAGGTGCGCAAGACCCGCGACCCGATCGACCACGTCCAGGAACTGCTGGAGAAGAAGGGCTGGGCCGACGAGGCCGCGCTCAAGGCGATCGACGCCGAGGTGAAGGCGATCGTCGCCGACGCCGCCGAGTTCGCCCGCACCTCGCCCGAGCCGGAACCCTCCGAACTCTACACGGACGTCTACCTGGAGGCCGCTCAGTGACCGACGTCCTTATGCCTGCGCTTTCCCCGACCATGGAGGAAGGCACGCTCGCCAAGTGGCATGTGAAGAAGGGCGACGCCGTCCGTTCGGGCGACGTGATCGCCGAGATCGAGACCGACAAGGCGACCATGGAGGTCGAGGCCGTCGACGAAGGGACTATCGAGGAGATCCTGGTCCCCGAAGGCTCCGAGGGTGTGAAGGTGAATACGCCGATCGCCCGTCTGTCGGGCGACGGCGCGCCGGCCGCCGCTCCCGCTCCGCCCGCGGGCGAGGCGGAGAAGGCCGCGCCTGTCACCGCGGAGGCCCAGGCGGAAGGCGCCGCGACCGCCCCGGTGGCTCCGAAGGTCGAGCTGCGCGATCCCGAGCTGCCGGAAGGCGCCAAGCTGGTGAAGACCACTATCCGCGACGCCCTGCGCGATGCGATGGCCGAGGAGATGCGCCAGGACGACAAGGTGTTCCTGATGGGCGAGGAAGTCGCCCAGTACCAGGGCGCCTACAAGGTCAGTCGCGACCTGCTGCAGGAGTTCGGCGACAAGCGCGTCATCGACACCCCGATCACCGAGTACGGCTTCGCCGGCCTTGGCGTCGGCGCGGCCATGGCGGGGCTGAAGCCGATCGTCGAGTTCATGACCTGGAACTTCGCCATGCAGGCGATCGACCACATCATCAACTCGGCGGCCAAGACGCTCTACATGTCCGGCGGGCAGATCAAATGCTCGGTCGTGTTCCGCGGCCCGAACGGCGCGGCGGCCCGCGTAGGCGCCCAGCACAGCCAGGACTATTCGGCCTGGTACGCCCAGGTCCCGGGCCTGAAGGTCGTCGCCCCCTATGACGCGGCCGACGCCAAGGGCCTGCTGAAGGCGGCGATCCGCGACCCGAACCCGGTCGTCTTCCTCGA
This sequence comes from Phenylobacterium sp. 58.2.17, assembly GCF_026411515.1. Taxonomy (NCBI): domain Bacteria; kingdom Pseudomonadati; phylum Pseudomonadota; class Alphaproteobacteria; order Caulobacterales; family Caulobacteraceae; genus Phenylobacterium; species Phenylobacterium sp. 58.2.17. The sequence continues at coordinate 18,643 of NZ_JAPMTQ010000002.1, forward strand.
GCACGAGATGATGTACGGCCAGGAGTTCGACGTTCCCGAGGACGTCGACTGGGTGGTGCCGATCGGCAAGGCCAAGGTCCGCCGTGAGGGCAAGGACGTCACCATCACCGCCCACTCGCGGATGGTCGGCCTGGCCTTGAAGGCGGCCGAGGAACTGGCGGCGGAGGGCATCGATGCCGAGGTCATCGACCTGCGCACCCTGCGCCCGCTCGATCACGAGACCATCGTCGAGAGCGTGAAGAAGACCAACCGACTGGTCACCGCCGAAGAAGGCTGGGGCCCGATGGGCGTCGGCGCCGAGGTGGTGGCGCGGGTGCTGGAGCATGCCTTCGACTACCTGGATGCGCCGCCGGCCCGCGTGCACCAGAAGGACGTGCCGTTGCCTTATGCGGCCAACCTGGAGGCCCTCTCGCTGCCCTCGGTCGAGGACATCGTGAAGGCGGCCAAGGCGGTCGCCTACAAGTGATGACCGGCCGCGCATGACCACGCTCGCCGGCCACTGCCACTGCGGCGCGATCCGGGTGGAGCTCGAAACCGGCAAGCCGGCGGGTGAGCTTCCTCTGCGGTCCTGCCAATGCGGCTTTTGCCGGCGGCACGGGGCCATGACCACCAGCGACCCGGACTGCCGGCTCAACATCGAGGCGGCGCCGGGATCGCTCAATCGTTACCGATTCGGGCGACGAGCGGTGGAAGCCCTGCTGTGCGAGGAGTGCGGCGTCTACGTCGCCTCGGTCATCGAGATCGAAGACAGGATGCTCGCCACCCTGAACGTGGCGGGCGTCGCCCTTGACGGGTTCACTGGCCGCTCTGGTGAACCTGTCGCCCATGACGACGAAACTGACGAGGACAGGCTGGCCCGGCGAAAGGCGCGCTGGACGCCCACCGTGCTTGTCGAAGCCTCGCCCAGCGCATGAGAAGCTTGAAGATGTCCATTGATGTTCTGATGCCCGCGCTCTCTCCGACCATGGAAGAGGGCACGCTCGCCAAGTGGCACGTGAAGAAGGGCGACAAGGTCTCGTCCGGCGACGTGATCGCCGAGATCGAGACCGACAAGGCGACCATGGAGGTCGAGGCCGTCGACGAGGGCGTGGTCGAGGACATCCTGGTGCCGGAAGGGTCGGAGGGCGTGAAGGTCAATACTCCGATCGCCCGCCTGAGCGGCGACGACGCGGCCGCCGCGCCGCCGGCGCCCAAGGCTGCGACGGCGCAGACGGAGGCTCCGAAGGCTGAGCCCGCCAAGGCCGAGGCGTCCAAACCCGCTCCGGCGCCGGTTGCGGCGGCGCCTGCGTCCGCTCGCGCCTCGGGCGAACGGATCTTCGCCTCGCCGCTGGCGCGGCGGATCGCCGAGCAGAAGGGCCTCGACCTCGCCCAGATGCAGGGCTCAGGCCCACACGGGCGGATCATCAAGCGCGACGTCGAGGGCGCGACGCCCCAGGCCGCCAAGCCGGCCGCCGCCGCGGCTGCGAGCGCCGCGGCGCCGCGTCAGGCGCTGAGCCTGGCCCAGATGGGCATTCCGGACGGCAGCTACGACCTCATTCCGCTGGACGGCATGCGCAAGACCGTCGCGCGGCGGATGACCGACAGCTTCCGGGACGTGCCGCACTTCCCGCTGACCATCGACCTGGAGATCGACGGCCTGCTGTCCAGCCGCGCCAAGATCAACGCCATGCTGGAGAAGCAGGGCGTGAAGGTCAGTGTCAACGACCTGGTGATCAAGGCCGCCGCCGTGGCCCTGAAGCAGGTGCCGGAAGCGAACGCGTCGTATTCGCCCGAAGGCATCGCCATGCACCACAACGCGGACATCGCCATGGCCGTGGCGATCGAGGGCGGCCTGATCACCCCGATCATCCGCAAGGCCGAGACCAAGGGCCTGGCCCAGATCGCGGTGGAGGCCAAGGACCTCGCCGAGCGGGCCCGCACCCGCAAGCTGAAGCCGGAAGAGTTCCAGGGCGGCACCTTCTCAGTCTCGAACCTGGGCATGTTCGGCATCAAGTCGTTCGGCTCGATCATCAACGAGCCGCAGGGCTGCATCCTGTCGGTGGGCGCGGGCGAACCGCGGCCGGTGGTCAAGAACGGCCAGTTGGCGATCGCCACGGTGATGACCGTCACCTTGTCATGCGATCACCGCGTGGTGGACGGCGCGACCGGCGCGCGCTGGCTGCAGGCCTTCAAGGCCCTGATCGAAGATCCCATCACGATGATCGTCTGAGGAAGCAGTAAGTCATGGATTTCGACGTCATCGTCATCGGCTCGGGCCCGGGCGGCTATGTGACCGCCATCCGCGCCAGCCAGCTGGGCTTCAAGACCGCCATCGTCGAGCGCGAGGCGCTGGGCGGCGTCTGCCTCAACTGGGGCTGTATCCCGACCAAGGCCCTGCTGAAGTCCGGCGAGGCCTATGAGAACCTCAGCCACATGGCCGACTACGGCCTCAAGATCGAGAAGGCGAGCTTCGACTTCAGCAAGATCATCGAGCGTTCGCGCAAGGTCGCCGGCCAGCTGAACTCGGGCGTCGCCTTCCTGATGAAGAAGCACAAGATCGAGGTCATCGAAGGCGTCGCCAAGCTCGAAAAGGGGCAGGGCGCGCCCAAGGTCGCCGTGGCCTTGAAGGCCGGCGGCGCGCGGACGCTGCAGGCCAAGCACGTGATCCTGGCCACCGGCGCGCGGGCGCGCACCGTCCCGGCGATCGGCATGGAGCCGGACGGCGATCGCGTCTGGACCTATCGCGAGGCGATGGTTCCGAAGGCGGCCCCGAAGTCGCTCATCGTCATCGGGTCGGGCGCCATCGGCATCGAATTCGCCAGCTTCTACCGGGCGTTGGGCTCGGACGTGACCGTGATCGAGGCGCTGCCGCGCATCCTGCCGGTCGAGGACGAGGAGGTCTCCAAGACCGCCCACAAGGCGTTCGAGAAGCGTGGCCTGAAGTTTCGGGTCGGCGCCAGCGTCAAGAAGCTCGCCAAGTCCAAGACCGGCGTGACCATCGAGCTGGAGGCCGGCGGCAAGACTGAGACGCTGGAAGCCGAAATCGCCATCGTCGCCATCGGCATCGTCGGCAATGTCGAGGACCTCGGCCTTGAGGCGCTGGGCGTGAAGATCGAGAAGACCCACGTGGTCACCGACGCCCACGGCGGGACCGGCGTGCCCGGCCTCTACGCGATCGGCGACGTCGCCGGCCCGCCATGGCTGGCGCACAAGGCCAGCCACGAGGGCGTGCACTGCGTCGAGCACATCGCCGGCCTCAAGCCCAACAACCTCAGCTCGCCGATCCCCGGCTGCACCTATTCGACTCCGCAGATCGCTTCGGTCGGGTTGACCGAGGCCCAGGCCAAGGAACAGGGGATCGAGGCCAAGGTCGGCCGCTTCCCGTTCAAGGTGAACGGCAAGGCCATCGCCGCCGGCGAGACCGAGGGCTTCGTGAAAACCGTGTTCGACGGCAAGACCGGCGCGCTGATCGGCGCGCACATGATCGGCGCGGAAGTCACCGAGATGATCCAGGGCTTCACCCTGGCCATCACCCTGGAGGCCACGGAGGAGGAGGTGTTCGCCACCGTCTTCCCGCACCCGACCCTGAGCGAGGCGATGCACGAGGCCGCGCTCGACGCCTACGGGCGCGTTCTGCACATCTGACGTAGGTGAGGGCGCTCTGGCGCCCTCAAACTACAGCCGTCGGCGGCGACCGCGGCGCATGGCGTCGAGGCTCCAGGCGCCGCCGCCGGCGAACACCAGATAGAAGAAGACGAAGCAGAACAGGATCGCCGGCTCGCCGCCGTTGAGCGCCGGCCAGAATCCCTGCGAGGCGTGGGCGATGAAGTAGGCCGCCGCCATCTGCCCCGAGCAGACGAAGGCCGCCAGCCGGGTGAACAGCCCCAGCGCCAGCAGGCCGCCGCCGATCACCTCGATCCAGGCCGCCGCCAGCAGCATCATCGGCAACGGATCGGGGGCGCCCGGCTGCGGCGCGGGGAAGTGAAACAGCTTCATCAGCCCATGCTCCATGAAGAGCAGGGCCGCAATGATGCGCAACAGACTCAGCACCCGCGGCGCCCAGGCCTCGAGGTTCGGCATGGCAGTCCCTCCCAATCGGCGCCGGACGCGGCGCGATGCCGTCGGGATCAGGCGGCGCGGCGCCCGTCAGCCTCCGCCATCCGCATGATCGCCACATAGTCGGTCTTGCCGGTGCCGAGCACCGGGATCTCGGTCACCCGGATGATCTTGCGCGGCACCGCCAGCTCTGGCGCCCCTATGGTCTGGGCGTGGGCGACCAGCGGGCCAGGATCGGCGTCGCGGCGGTCGGTGACCAGCACGAGGCGCTCGCCCTTCTTGGGGTCGGGCATGGCGATCACCGCGTGGCGGCTGTCGGGCCAGACGGCGGTGGCGATGTCCTCGGCGGCAGTCAGCGAGACCATTTCGCCGCCGATCTTGGCGAAACGTTTCACCCGCCCGAGGATCTTGATCCAGTTGTCGTCAGTGATGTCGACCACGTCGCCCGTGTCGTGCCAGCCGCCGGGCGGCGGCTCGAGGCCGTTCTCGGTGAGATAGCCGGCCATAACGTTGGGGCCACGGACGTACAGGCGGCCGCCGCCCGGGATGCCTTCGACCTTTTCCAGCTTGATCTCCATGCCTGGCAGCAGGCCGCCGACAGTGCCGCGACGGTTGTCGGTGGGCTTGTTCACGGCGATCACGGGCGAGGCCTCGGTCGCGCCGTACCCCTCGAGCACGGGGATGTCGCCGAAGCGGTCGCGGATCAGGTTATGGGTTTCGTCGCGCACCTTCTCGGCGCCGCAGACGATGAACTTCAGGCCCGACAGCTCATCGCGCTCGGCGGCGCGGGCGTACTGATTGAGGAAGGTGTCGGTCGCGAACAGGATCGAAGCGCCGGTGTCCTTGATCAGCGGCGGGATCTGCTTGACGTGCAGCGGCGACGGATACTCGAACGCCTTCATGCCCTTCAGCAGCGGCAGCAGCACCCCGCCGGTCAGGCCGAAGCAGTGGAAGGTCGGCAGGGGATTGAACATCACCCACGACGGGTCGAGCGGGATGTGGGCGGCGACCTGCTCGACATTGGCGATCAGGTTCGACTGGCTGAGGATCACCCCGCGCGGCGCGCCGAAGCTGCCGGAGGTGAACAGGATCACGCCCGGGTCCGACGGCTTGGTGGCGGCGCGGAAGCGCTTGGGGAAGGCGCCGGCCGCAGCCGCGAACACTTTGTCGGACAGGCCGACCGTCTCGCGCACGTCTTCGAGATAGGTGACCGCCGCCAACGGCTCCAGGGCGTCGATCAGGTCGTGCAGCTTGCCCTGCTCGATGAAGCGGTGGGAGGTGAGCACGCGCTTGACCCCGGCCAGTTCGCAGGCCGCCTTCAGATTGCGGATGCCGGCCGTAAAGTTGAGCATCGCCGGGGTGCGGCCGAAGGCGTGCAGGGCGAAGAAGGTGACGACCGCGCCGGCGCTGGCCGGCAGCATGACGCCGACGCGCTCGCCTTCGGTGGTCATGGCCGCGATCTTGCGCCCGAGGGCGAACGAGGCGCGGATCAGGTCGGTATAGGTGAGCGGCTTGCGCTCCTGGTCTTCCAGGATCGGCTTCTTGGCGCCGTAGGTGGCGCGAGCGTCGACCAGCGCATCGAAAAGTGAGCGCTCGCACGAACGCGGATCAAAAGAACGCGACAAAGGCGAAAACCTCCCCGAACGTCTCGCCGATTATTGTTGGGCGCGAGCCTATCGCTGACGCCGGTGGTTGAAAAGATGCGTAACAGGTCGTGAGCTTCGGCCTGCGCGTCAAGTGCGGAAAGGCGCTTAAGACCTTGCCGGAACTGCCGAAATCGTCGCAGTCGCGCCATCGGAGCGGCGGGCGTCGATGAACGCCTCCACCGCGTCGAGCCAGGGGCGTCGCCAGCGATCGGCCTCGATATGCAGGGCGCTGCGCGCGCTGCTCAGGGTGGTGGCGGTGCAATCGGCCAACTGCCGGCAGAAGGCGTCCGCGCCCCGGTCGGGGTTCAGCATCAGGACCGGCGCGCGGACCTGCCGCGCGCCGGATTCGAGCACGCGGCTGGCGGTTTCGAAGGCCTTGGTCCAGCCAAGGCTGGGGCCGGCCAGGCGCAGGTCGGGATTGGCCGTCATCCAGGCGTGGCCGACCTGTCCGCGCCAGGCGTCGTGGGTCCGGCCCGCGGCGCGGTCGTCGGCGCGCTCGCGGCTCCAGGGCTTCCATCCCGGCGGTGGTTTGGAGGCGCGCTTCACAGGCCCCAGCAGGGCCTTTTCCGGCGGTTCGGCGATTTGCGGCGAGCTGGCGATCACGCCGTCCGTCCTCAGCCCCGAGCGGACCGCGCTGAGCGCGACCACCGCGCCGTCGGCCTGGGTCAGCAGGATCAGCGGCGTTTCGGGCGTCGGCCGGACCACGACCCGCACCAGTTCGCGCAGGGCCGCGACCTCCGGATCGAAGGAGGGGATGAAGCCGAGGTCGCGCGGCAGGACGTAGCGCCCCGAGCCGCCCTGGCCGGCGCGGTCGAGGATCCAGACCGTGCAGCCGCGCTCGATCAGGTCCGAGGCGGTCTCGAACCAGAGTTCGGCGGTTTCGCCGTAGCCGGGCACGATCACCACGGTGGCGACCGGCACCCGCCGGGTGCTGGCCACGCCATATCGCTGCAGCGGCTGGTCGCCCACGCCGATATAGCCCCAGGCCCAGCCCTCGGGCGGATAGAACCGCGGCGCGAGCGAGGCCGGCGTGCGGCTTTCGGCGAACGGTTCGCGGCCGCCGTCGCGCTCGCAGGCCGCAAGCGAAAGAAGCAGAGCGGCGAGCAGGAACGCACGAACCATGGCCGAGTTTGACCATGCGTCGCCGGGCCGCTCAATCACGCCTTGATCCGAAGGGGCAGAAAGCCGATCTAGGCCTCATGGCGACCGTCATCGACACCCTCGGGGGGCCACGGCCCCGACATCCCGAAAAGCAGTCGCGCCCCGACACGCCGATCCTGCGAAAGCCGGAATGGCTGCGCGTGCGCGCGCCGGGCTCGCCCGGCTACAACGCCACGCGCTCGATCGTGAAGGAGCATGGGCTCACCACGGTCTGCGAGGAGGCGGCCTGCCCGAACATCGGGGAGTGCTGGAGCCAGAGCCACGCGACCATGATGATCATGGGCGAGATCTGCACCCGCGCCTGCGCTTTCTGCAACGTCAGCACCGGCAAGCCGCTGCCGCTCGACCCGACCGAGCCGGCGCGCGTCGCCGACGCGGTTCGCAAGATGGGGCTGAAGCATGTGGTCATCACCTCCGTCGACCGGGACGACCTGGCCGACGGCGGCGGGGCGCACTTCGCCGCGGTGGTGCATGCGATCCGCGCGGCCGCGCCCGGCACCACGATCGAGATCCTGACCCCGGACTTCCTGCGCAAGGCCCCGAGCGCGGCTGAGATCGTCATCGACTCCAAGCCGGACGTCTTCAACCACAACCTCGAGACGGTGCCGCGGCTCTATCTCTCGATCCGCCCGGGCGCGCGCTACTACCACTCGCTGCGGCTGCTGGAGCGCGTGAAGGAGCGCGACCCCAACCAGTTCACCAAGTCCGGCCTGATGGTCGGGCTGGGGGAGGCCAAGGAAGAGGTCATGCAGGTCATGGACGACATGCGGTCGGCCGGCGTCGACTTCCTGACCATCGGCCAGTACCTCCAGCCGACGCGCAAGCACGCGGCCATCGACCGCTTCGTGACGCCCGACGAGTTCAAGGCTTATGAGGAAATCGCGCGAGCCAAGGGGTTCCTGATGGTCTCGGCCAGCCCGCTGACCCGCTCGTCGCACCACGCCGGTGAGGACTTCGCGCGGCTCAAGGCGGCGCGGCTCGCCAAGGACGCGGCGGCCTAACCACTTGCCGCGCCACCATATCGAAAAGGTGCTGCCCTACGCGCCCGACCAGCTGTTCACGCTGGTCGGCGACGTGGAGGCCTATCCGCAGTTCGTGCCCTGGGTCCAGTCGATGCGGACCTGGAACCATACGACGCAGGGCGAGGGAATCAGCCAGTTCGACGCCAAGGTCGGTGTCGGCTTTTCGTTCCTGAAGGAAGCCTTCTCGACCCGCGTGCGGCGGGACGCGAACGCGCGGCAGATCGACGTGCAACTGCTGTCCGGGCCCTTCAAGCACCTGTTGAACCGCTGGCGCTTCGTCGAGGCGCCGGGCGGAACCCGGATCGAGTTCGACATCGATTTCGAGTTCAAGACCCGGCTGCTCACGGGCGTTCTGGACGCCAACTTCAATCATGCCGTCGAGCGCCTGATGGCCTGCTTCGAAGGGCGGGCTAGGGCGCTCTACCCGGCTTAGGTCATACGGTCGCGCAGCGCCTGCAGCGCGGCCTGCACCGCCTGTTCCTGAATCTCGCCGCGGGTGACGCCGTCGAACAGCTCGGCGCGGTGCATCAGCGCCTGGTTGGAGCGAGCCGTGGCTATGTGGACGGTGCCCACCGGTTTCATCGGCGTGCCGCCGCCCGGACCGGCGACGCCGGTGATCGCCACGGCGACATGGGCGTTGGACGCCTCAAGCGCGCCTTCGGCCATCATGCGGGCGACCGGCTCGGACACCGCCCCCAGATCGGCGATCAGGTCGCCAGGGACGCCGAGCAGCTCCTGTTTGGCGCGATTGGTATAGACGACGAAGCCGCGCTCGAAGACGTCCGAGGCTCCGGGGATCGAGCAGATCGCGCCGGCCACCAGACCGCCCGTGCAGCTCTCGGCGGTGACGATCCGCAGGGAGCGCTCGCGCGCTTCGTCGATCAGCAGTCGCGCCAGGGTTTCGATCTCAAGGGAAAACATGGGGGCGACTCCAGCAGGCTCTAGGCAAGGACGAAGGCTGACCACAACATCGCCCGAGCCCCCCACACAAGCCGATTCGATCCCATGACCACGTTAGAGCGGGCCGAACGGCCAGCCGCCTCGATCTCGCCGATCCTTTTCGCGGTGACGACGTTCGCCAGCGCGTGCCTGGTGTTCCTGGTCCAGCCGATGGTGGCCAAGCTGGTCCTGCCGCTGCTGGGCGGCAGCTCCTCGGTCTGGAACACCTCGATCGCCTTCTTCCAGGCCGCGCTGCTGGTCGGCTACGGCTACGCCCACTTTCTTCAGAAGATCCGGTCGGTGCGGGTCCAGGCGCTGGTGCATGTCGCGGCGTTGCTGGCCGCGGCGCTGGCCCTGCCGCTGCGGGTGACCGGGGCGTTGGGCGAGCCGTCCTCCGATTACCCGTCGCTGTGGCTGCTGGGAGTGCTGGCGGTCTCCATCGGGGCGCCGTTCGCCATCCTGTCGGCCACGGCGCCGCTGGTGCAGGCTTGGCATGCGCGCACCATCCATGCCGAGACCGGGGCCGAGCCTTATGTCCTCTATGCGGCCTCGAACCTTGGCAGCCTGCTGGCGCTGCTGGCCTATCCGGCGCTGGTCGAGCCGCTGGCCACCCTGCACGGACAGACCGCCGGCTGGAGCACGGGCTATGTCGCCTTCGTCGTGCTGATGGCGACCCTGGCCCTGTTCGTCTCGCGGGCGAGGGTGGCGACGATCGAAGCGCCGGCCGCCGCCGCCGGTCCTGCGCCGAGCTGGCGCGACCGGGCGATCTGGATCGGCCTGGCGGCGATCCCCTCCAGCCTGATGCTCGGGGTGACGACCCACATCACCACCGACGTGGCCTCGGCGCCGTTCCTCTGGGTCATTCCGCTGGCCCTCTACCTGCTGACCTTCATCATCGCCTTCTCCAACCGGCCGATCGTCTCGCCGAAGCTGACACTGATGTTGCAGGCCGCGGCGGTGGTCGCCTGCGCAGCCCTGATGCCGTTCAAGTCGGCCAACTTCATGCTGCAGCTGTCGGTGCACCTGGCGGCGTTCTTCCTGACCGCGCTGATGTGCCACCAGACGCTGGTCGCCCGGCGGCCCGATCCGGCGCACCTGACGGAGTTCTATCTCTGGATGTCGTTCGGCGGCGTCGTCGGCGGCGCGTTCAACGCCTTCCTGGCGCCGGTGATCTTCACCAACGTCTGGGAGTATCCGCTGGTGCTGGTGCTGGCCTGCCTGGCGCGACCAGGGCTTCAGCCCGTCGAACCCTGGCGCTGGGCCATCTTCGCGCTCGGGGGGCTCGCCGCGGCGGCTGCGCCGGTCATCGCGCTGAAGTTCGGGATGGTCGATCATTTCAAGGTCGTCGTCGGCGCCCTGCTGATTCTAGCGAGCGTCAGCGCTTTCGTGATCCGCCGCCAGATGATCGTGTTCTTCGGGCTGGTGGTCCTGCTCTCGATTTCCGCCGAGCTGGTCGGCGACCGTGTCGATGTGCGCCACAGCTGGCGCAGCTTTTTCGGCGTCCTTCGCCAGTCGGAGATGCCCGTCCCGGCGATGGGCGGAGCCGTGAAGATGCTGTCGCACGGCACGACCCTGCACGGCGCCCAGGCCCAGGATCCGCGCTACATGTGCCGACCGCTGGTCTACTACGCGCCGGAGACGCCGATCGGGCAGGTTTTCAGCCATGAGACCAAGCGTCCGACGCCGCTTCGGGTCGGGGCGGTGGGCCTGGGGACGGGGGCGGTCGCGGCCTATTCCCGCAAGGGCGACCACCTGACCTTCTTCGAGATCGACCCGCTGGTGATCCGGCTGTCGACCGATCCCAAGTACTTCAGCTACACGACGACCTGCGCCAAGGGGGTGATCGACTATGTGGTCGGCGACGCGCGCCTGACTCTCGCCAAGCAGCCCGCCGGAACGTTCGACGTCCTGCTGATCGACGCCTTCTCGTCTGATGCGGTGCCGGCGCACCTGCTGACCGTCGAGGCGATGAAGGGCTATTTGGCCAAGCTCAAGCCCGACGGCGTGCTCATCGTCCACCTGTCGAACCGCAATCTTGAGCTGCGCGCGCCGGCCATGGCGGTCGCCGAGGCGGCGGGAGGCTTCGCCCTGATCCAGCGCCACAGCCCGGCCAAGGGCAGCCCGCCGCTCTGGGAGTCGGCCGAGGACGCGATGATCGTGAGCCGCAGCCTGGCGGCGCTGGCGCCGTATGAGGTCGATAAGCGCTGGTCGCAGACGGACCCGACCGCAGCTCGGCCCTGGACCGACGACTACATGAACCTCGCCGGGGCGATGTACGCGCAGATGAAGGTGAATTGGCCCTGGCTGCCCTAGGCAGGGGTCTCGACGGCCACGATCGCCTGGGCCAGCAGGCCCTCCTGGCGGCCGGTGAAGCCCATGCCCTCGGTGGTGGTGGCCTTCACGCTGACGCGGTCGAGCGGCACGCCCAGCAGCTGCGCCAGGCGCTGGCGCATGGCGTCTCGGTGGGGGCGGATCTTGGGCCGCTCACAGACCAGGGTGACGTCGGCGTTGATGATCCGGCCGCCCTTGTTCGTCAGGATTTCGACCGCGTGCAGCAGGAATCTGTCGGACGCCGCGCCCTTCCATTGCGGATCGGACGGCGGGAAGTGCTCGCCGATGTCGCCTTCGCCGATGGCGCCGAGGATCGCGTCGGTCAGGGCGTGCAGCCCGGCGTCCGCGTCGGAATGGCCGATCAGGGTCTGGTCGTGCTCGATCTTCACCCCGCATAGCCAGACCGCTTCGCCCGGGCCCCAGCGGTGCGCGTCCACGCCCTGGCCGATACGGGTGATGCGCGCGCCGCCCGCCAGTTGCTCGGCCATGGCGAAATCCTCCGGATAGGTCAGTTTCATCAGCCGCGGGTCGCCAGGCGTGATCGCCACCTTGCCGCCAGCGCGTTCGACCACGGCGGCGTCGTCGGTCGGCTCGGCGTCGGCCGGCCAGGCGCCATAGGCGTCGGTCAGGGTCGACAGGCGGAACGCCTGGGGCGTCTGGGCGCGCCACAGGCCCTCGCGCGGCACGGTCTCGGAGACCACGCCGCCGGTTCCGCGCTTGAGCGTATCGGCCATCGGCAGGGCGGGAACCGCGCCGTCGGCGTCGGTGAGCGCGGCCAGCAAGGCCTCGATGTGCGCGCCGTTCAGAAGGGGGCGGGCGGCGTCGTGGACCAGGACCGGCGCATCGGCGGGCCCGGTGATGGCCTTGAGGCCGGCCTGCACGGACTCGGCCCGGGTCGCGCCGCCCGGCACGACCGACCAGTTGTCGACCGCCTCAAGCAGTTCGGCGGCCTCATCGATCCAGCCGTCCGCCACGACCACGACGATTTGTCGCGCGCCGGCGGCGCTGAAGGCGTCGATCGACCAGGAGAGGATGGGGCGGCCGCCCAAGCTGCGCCACGGCTTGGGCGCTCCGGGACCGGCGCGGGTGCTGGAACCGGCGGCGACGATGACAGCTGAGAAATCCATGGGGCTTGTTTAGGGCGCATATGCCCGCTGTCTAGGCTTTACGGCGCCGCACAATTTGCCTAAAACGGAGGCGGTAGGGGTGATTACAAAATGAGCAGCGCGCTCAAGATCGGGGATGTGGAAGTCGGCGGCCGCGCTTGGATCGCGCCGATGACCGGCGTGTCCGATCTGCCGTTCCGCAAGGCCGCCAGCAAGCTGGGCGCGACCTATGTCGCGACCGAGATGGTGGCCTGCGCCGAATTCTCCAAAGGCCGGCCGGACGTCGTGCGGCGCGCGGCGGTGGGCGAGGGGCTGCCGCTCATGGTCGTCCAGCTCGTCGGGCGCGAGCCGGCGCACATGGCCGAGGGCGCGCGGTTGGCGGCCCAGGCGGGCGCCCAGATCATCGACCTGAACTTCGGCTGCCCTGCCAAGGAAGTGACTGGCGTGCTGTCAGGCTCGGCGCTGATGCGCGAGCCGGAGCTGGCCGAAAGTCTGATCGCTGCCGCGGTCGATGCGGTCGACGTGCCGGTCACCGTGAAGATGCGGCTGGGGTGGGACGCGGTCTCGAAGAACGCGCCGGACATCGCCGCCCGTGCGCAGGCCAGGGGCGCGCGCGCCGTGACGATCCACGGGCGGACGCGCAGTCAGTTCTACAAAGACAGCGCCGACTGGAGCGCGGTCCGATCGGTGACCGAGGCGGTCTCGATCCCGGTCATCGTCAACGGCGACATCACCGACGGGGACAGCGCGCGCAAGGCGCTGGCGGCCTCGGGCGCCGACGGGGTGATGGTCGGCCGCGGCGTCTACGGGCGGCCGTGGGTCGCCACCCAGATCGAGGCCGAGCTGGCCGGGCGCGCGTTCGAGGAGCCGCAAGCCGAGCGGCGACTGGAGATCGCGCTGGAGCACTTCCGCGACAGCCTCAACTTCTACGGCGATCGGCTGGGAGTTCGGATCTTCCGAAAGCACCTGGCCTCCTACATCGAAAATGCGCCCTGGCCTGAGACGGCCGAGGCGCGCCGGGCCGCACGCTCGACGCTGTGCCGGCTCGACGATCCGGCGGAGGTCGAAGCCGGCCTGGCCGCCCTGTGGCGTGACCCCCAACCGAGACTGGCCGCATGAACAACCAAACCCGCGCGGCGTCGTCCGGCCTGAATCTGGAACTCCTGAAGTCGAGCGCGTTCGACGTCTCTCCGGAACCGGCGCTGGTGGTCAGCCGCGACGGGGCGCTGGTTGCGGTGAACGAGGCGGCCGAGGCGCTGTTCGGGCAGGGGCTGGGGCTGCTGACCCGAGGGCGGTTCGACGCGGCGCTGCCGCCGGGATCGGCCCTGGTCTCGCTGCTCGAGCGGGCCCTGGAGGAGGGGGTTCGGGTCCGCGAGCGGGGCGTGGAGATCAGCCTGTTCGGCCATCCGTCCTTCGAGGCGGACGGCGCGGCCGCGCCGCTCGGCGACGGCTCGGTGCTGCTGACCCTGCACGTCAAGGGCGGGGCGCTGGGCGCGGAGCGGACCGGCGCCGAGCAAGCGGGCCTCCGGACCATTGTCGGGCTCGGCCACATGCTGGCGCACGAGATCAAGAATCCGCTGGCCGGAATCCGCGGCGCGGCCCAGCTGCTGAAGGCTGGCGCGCGGGCCGAGGACGCCCCCCTGGCTCAACTGATCGTCGATGAGACCGACCGTATCCGGCGGCTGGTCGACCGCATGGAGGCGTTCTCCGACGACGCGCTGCCGGACTGCCATCCGATCAACATCCACCAGGTACTCGACCGGGTGAAGGCGCTGGCCGCCAACGGCGTTGCCGACGGCCTGATCCTGACCGACGACTACGATCCCTCGCTGCCGCCGGCCTACGGCGACGAGGATCAGTTGATCCAAATCTTCCTGAACCTGGTGAAAAACGCCGCCGAAGCCGCCCATGCGCGGGGCGACGGTCGCGGGGCAATCACCATCCACACGGCCTATCGGCATGGCGTGAAGGTCCGCGCCGCCAAGGGACACGTGCTGCGCGGCGCGCCGCTGGAAGTGCGCATTCAGGACAACGGCCCAGGCGTGCCCGCGCACCTGCGCGAGAGCCTGTTCCAACCGTTCGTCAGCACCAAGACCCATGGAGCGGGCCTGGGCCTGGCCCTGGTCGCCAAGTTGGTCGCCGGGCACGGCGGCCTGATCGATTTCGAATCCGAGCCGGGGCGCACGACCTTCCGCGTGCTCCTGCCGATCGCGTCTGGAGAGGATACGCCGGCATGAATGCGATGACGAACGCCAGCAAGAAGATCCTGATCGCCGACGACGACGCGTCGATCCGGCTGGTCTTGAGCCAGGCCTTCACCCGGTTGGGCTATCAGGTCCGGGCCACCGGCAACGCCACCACCTTGCTTAAGTGGGTGTCGGACGGCGAGGGCGACCTGGTCGTCACCGACGTGGTGATGCCGGATGAGAACGTGTTCGACGTGCTGCCGCGCATCCGCAAGGAGCGGCCGCGGCTGCCGGTGATCGTGATGAGCGCCCAGAACACCCTGCTGACCGCGGTCAACGCGGCCGACGCCGGGGCGTTCGACTACGTCTCCAAGCCGTTCGACCTGGACGACATGACCTCGGCGGCGCGCCGCGCGCTCTCGCGGCCGGCCGACACCGAAGCGACCAAGGCCCAGGCCCGTGCAGTGCGCGACGAGCGGCTGCCGTTGATCGGGCGCTCGGGACCGATGCAGGACGTCTATCGCACCATCGCGCGGCTGGTCGGGGCGGACCTGACGGTGCTGATCCTGGGGGAAAGCGGCACCGGCAAGGAACTGGTGGCCCGCGCCCTGCACGACATGGGTCGCCGCAAGGACGGCAAGTTCGTGGTCATCAACCTGGCCGCGGTGCCGCGCGAGCGGGTCGAGGCCGAGCTGTTCGGCCGCGACGACGGCGACTACGGCAAGCTGGTCGAGGCCGACGGCGGCACGCTGTTCCTCGACGAGATCGGCGACATGCCGCTGGACGCCCAGACCCGCCTGCTGCGGGTGATCGACGGCTCGGAGCAGTCGGTGAACCCCAAGACCGGTCGCCCGCCGAACGTGCGGATCATCGCGGCGACCAACCGCGACCTGCGCGCGCTGATCCAGCAGGGGCTGTTCCGGGAAGACCTGTTCTTCCGCCTGAACGTCGCGCCGCTGCGCCTGCCGCCGCTGCGCGACCGCACCGAGGACATTCCGGACCTGGCCCGCGCCTTCCTGCTGCGCGCCAACCGCGAGGGTCTGCCGGCCAAGACCATCGACGCCAGCGCCCTGGAGCGCCTGAAGCTGCACGGCTGGCCGGGCAACGTCCGCGAACTGGAGAACCTGATCCGGCGGATCTGCGCGCTCTATGCCGAGGAACTGATCACCGCCCGCATCGTCGAGCGCGAACTGGCCGACCAGCAGCCGGCCATTCCCGGGCACGAGGGGCCGGTCACCCTGGCGACGCTGGTCGAGCGGCACCTGGGCGGCTACTTCGCCGAACAGCCGGACGGAGTGCCGCCGCCCGGGCTCTATGATCGCGTGCTCGAGGAGATCGAGCGGCCGTTGATCCAGCTGACCCTTTCGGCGACCCGCGGCAACCAGGTGCGCGCCGCCGAGATCCTGGGCCTCAACCGCAACACGCTGCGCAAGAAGATCCAGGACCTGGGCGTGGAGATGGCCCGCGGCCGCCGCTAGCGGCCGGCGCTCAGACGGCCGGTTCGATCAGGGCCGAGTAGATCAGGGTCCGCAGCTCTCGCCGGATGGGATAGGCCGACGAGGGCAGCACCTGGGTCATGAACACCACCGAGAGATCCTCGGCCGGATCCACCCAGAACGCGGTGCTCGCCGCGCCGCCCCAGTAGAACTCCCCGTCGCTGCACGGCACCAGGGTGCGGGGCGCGTCCTGCACGACGGCGAAGCCGAGGCCGAAGCCGACGCCGGCGTTGGTCGCCTCGGAGAACAGCGAGCGCGACAGCTGGGTCAGGTCCTTGCCGTCGGGCAGGTGGTTGGCGGTCATCAGGTCGAGGGTCTTGGGCGCGATGAGCTGCACGCCGCCGTACTCGCCGCGGTTCAGCAGCATCTGGCAGAACTTCATGTAGTCGGCCGCGGTCGAGACCAGCCCGCCGCCGCCCGAGACGAACGACGGCGGCCGCAGGTAGGGGCTGGTCGTCGCGTCGTCCTGCAGGTCCAACCCGCCCTTCGGGGTCGCGTTGTAGCAGGCGGCCAGCCGCCCGCCCTGGCCCTCGCGGACCTGGAAGCCGGTGTCGGTCATGCCAAGCGGCGTGAAGATCCGCTGCTGCAGGAACTGCTCGAACGGCATGCCGGCGATCTTGCCGACCAGGTAGCCGAGCACGTCGGTGGAGACCGAGTAGTTCCAGGCCTCGCCGGGCGAGAACTCCAGCGGCAGGGTGGCGAGCGTTTCGATCATGGCGTCGAGGGGCAGGGTGCTGCCGATCTCACCGACCCCCGCCTTGCGATAGGCGGCGTCGACATTGGTGCGGTTCTGGAAGCCGTAGGTTAGGCCGGAGGTATGGCGCAGCAGGTCGACCATCTGCATCGGCCGCGCGGGCGGCTTTGTCAGAAAGCCGCCGGTGACCCCGGCGTTGAAGACGCCGAGATTGGCCCACTCGGGAATGAAACGGTGGACCGGATCGTCGAGCGCGACCTTGCCTTCCTCGACCAGCATCATGAAGGCGATCGAGGTGATCGGCTTGGTCATCGAATAGATGCGGAAGACGGTGTCGGCCTCGCAGGCCAGCCCTCGGGTCAGGTCGCGCTGACCGCCGACGAACTCGTGCACGATCTCGCCATGGCGGGCGATCAGCACCTGGGCGCAGGGCATGCGGCCGGGCTGCAGGTACTTTTCGCTGATGAAGCGGTCGAGTTTGGCGAGGCGGTCGGGGCAAAAGCCCAGGGAGCGGGGATCGGCCATGTCAGGTCCTGGTCTGTTGACGGCGAAGCTGACGTCAACAGACCTGAACCGGTCGGGCGCGCCAAGTCCCGAGGCGGCGGGAGGGGGAGAATATCGACGGGAGCGCGCCCCGGTGCGCGCTCCCGCCTGGCCGATCAGGCCTGGACCGGTTCGCCGGCCGGCTGGGCGGCGCGCACCCGACGACGGGCCTCGACCGCCAGGGCCAGCTCTTCGAGCAGTTCGACCGAGCTGTCCCAGTCGATGCAGCCGTCGGTGATGCTCTGGCCATAGACCAGCGGCTGGCCCTCGACGAGATCCTGGCGCCCGGCCGCCAGATGGCTCTCGATCATCACCCCGGCGATCCGCGCGTCGCCGGCGGCGACCTGGGCGGCGACGTCGCGGGTGACAGCCGGTTGGTTCTCCGGATTCTTGCCGCTGTTGGCGTGGCTGACGTCGATGATCAGGCTCTGGCGCAGGCCGCTGGCGGCCAGCTCCGCGCAGGCTGCCGCGACGCCGGCGGCGTCGTAGTTCGGGGCCTTGCCGCCGCGCAGGACCACGTGGCTGTCGTCATTGCCCCGGGTGGCGGCGATGGCGGCGCGGCCGTCCTTGCCGATGGCCAGGAAATGGTGGGGCTGGCTGGCGGCCTTCACCGCGTCCACGGCGATGCGCAGGTTGCCGTCGGTGCCGTTCTTGAAACCGATCGGGCAGGAAAGACCCGAGGCCATCTCGCGGTGGATCTGGCTCTCGGTGGTGCGGGCGCCGATCGCGCCCCAGGCCACCAGGTCGGCCAGGTACTGCGGCGTGGTCACGTCCAGGAACTCAACCGCGGCCGGCAGACCGAGCGCGTTGACCTCCAGCAGCAGCTTGCGCGCCAGCGGCAGGCCCTCATCGATCCGGAAGGTGCCGTCGAGATGCGGGTCGTTGATCAGGCCCTTCCAGCCGACGGTGGTGCGCGGCTTCTCGAAATAGACCCGCATGACGATTTCGAGCTGGCCCTCGAAGCGGGCGCGCTGTGCGGCCAGTCGCCGCGCATAGTCCATCGCCGCGACCGGATCGTGGATCGAGCAGGGACCGATGACCACCACCAGCCGGTCATCGGCGCCGTGCAGGATCTGGTGGATCTTCTGTCGGCTGTCCGACACGAGTGCGCCGATGGCGTCGCTGGCCGGCAGGTCGCCCATAACCTGCGCCGGCGAGGCGAGGGGCTTGATGTCGAGGATACGTAGGTCGTCGGTGTTCACGGGTGCGCTCCGGGTGATTTCAGGCTCCGGCGGCGCAAAAGAAAAGCCGCCAGGTGCTGGCGGCTGGGTGGGTCTTGCGTCCTATGACAGCGTGCTGTCGCGCGATCCCCTTCCTCCGCCAGCGGCATCGGAATAGCCAAAATACCAAAACGAATATTGGCTGGTGGCGAGGATCATCGCGACCACCGATAGCGCACTCGCAGAGCGCTGTCATCCCCAGGCGGCTGTCAGACGACTGTGAAGCCTGAGCGCAACATCAGTGTTGAATTTGGGGCACAGCTGGTTAGGCTCGCCGCTGCAATGGCGTCTTTGAGTCACGATGGCGGAACTCACGCGACGCCCGCCGCGCGGTTCTGGCGGGCGCTGCAGTCGCGCTATGTGCTCGGCGGGGGTTACGCCCTGGCCGCGGTGCTCACGGCGGTGGCGATCCTGCTGGCCGCCTCGCCGCCCGAGACGGGCCCGCTGGCTCCGGCCTCCAAGAACATCCTGGCGATCCTGGGCCTCAACCTGGTGCTGATCCTGGCGCTCGCCGCGCAGGTGGGCTTCCGGGTGGCGACGATGCTACGGGCGCGGTCGGTGGACCCGGCGGCGCGCCTGCATGTGCGGTTCGTGACCCTGTTCGCGCTGGCGGCGGTCGCCCCGGCGATGGTCGTGGCGCTGTTCTACACGGTGCTGGTCAACCGCGGGGTCGAGAACTGGTTCTCCGAGCGCGTTCAGACTGTGGTCGAGAACTCGGCGACGGTGATGCGGTCCTATGTCGACGATCAGAGCCAGTTCGTCGAAGAACACGTGACCCTGATGGCCAACGACCTGAACCGCGCCGCCCCGGCGCTGCAGGTCAGCCCGGTCACGTTCAGCCACTTCCTGGCCTATCAGGCCTCCTATCACGCGTTTCCGGCCGCCTATCTGATCGATCGCGAGGGCCGGATCCTGGCGCGGGCCGAGGCGGTCGGGGTGGTCGGCTTCCAGGCGCCGCCGCCCTCCAGCTTCGCGGCCGCCGACGAGGGGTCGATCTCGGTGTCGCCCAACCTGACGCGCGCGTTGACCCGGCTGACCGCCTATCCCGACGCCTATCTCTATGTGACGCGCCCGGTGCAGGCGGGCATCGTCAACCAGCTGCACGAGGCCGACCGGGCAGTGACCGCCTATCGCGAGGCGGCGGAGAGTCGCGCGCGAATTCAACGGGTTTTCGCCCTTTCTTACATCGAAACGGCGATGCTGGTGCTGGTCGGGGCGGTGTGGCTCGGCATGGGCGCGGCCAGCGCCATCTCCGCCCCGGTCGGGCGGCTGGTGCAGGCCGCCGGGCGGGTCGCCGGCGGCGATCTCGACGTGCGGGTCGACACCTCCGAAGATCCCGAGGAGCTGGCCGTGTTGTCCCGCGCCTTCAACAGCATGACGCACGATCTTCAGGCCCAGCAAGCGGCCCTGAAGCGCGCGGGCGACGAAGCCGAGGAGCGTCGCCAGTTCATCGAGACCGTGCTGGCCGAAGTCTCGGCCGGGGTCATCGGCCTGGACTCCGACGGCCGGATCTCGGCCGTGAACCGTCAGGCGCGCATCCTGCTCGATCTGGTCGAGGGCCAGACCAGCGGCCGGCGGCTGGCCGAGGTGGCGCCGGAGTTCGTCGCCATCGCCGATCGCGCCGACGCCGCCGGCGAATCCGAGGCGGAGGTGGACGTGGCGCGGGCCCGCGAAACCCACCGGCTGCGCGTGCGCGCCAGCCGCTCGGAAGGCGGACTGGTGCTGACCTTCGACGACATCACCCGCCTGGTCTCGGCCCAGCGAAACGCCGCCTGGCGCGATGTCGCGCGCCGGATCGCCCACGAGATCAAGAACCCGCTCACCCCGATCCAGCTGTCGGCCGAGCGCCTGCGCCGCAAGTTCCGCAAGGACGTGCCGGTCGAAGATCTCGAGACCTTCGACCGCTGCACCGACACCATTGTGCGCCAGGTCGACGGGATCGGCCGGATGGTCGACGAGTTCTCGTCCTTCGCCCGGATGCCGACTCCGAAGTTCGCCGCGCAGGACGGCGCCGAACTGGTCCGCGCTGCGGTGTTCGCTCAGCGGGTCGCCGCCCCGGACATCGAGGTCGAGCTGCTCGACCCGACGCCGCACGTGACGCTGGTCGCCGACGGCCGGATGCTGGCCCAGGCGCTGACCAACATCCTGAAGAACGCCGCCGAGGCCGTGGCCGCGCGCGTCGCTGTCGAGCCCGAGCCCAAGGGCCGGATCACCGCGCGCCTGATCGCCGACGAGCAGGGGGTGCAGGTGATCGTCGAGGACAACGGCGTCGGCCTGCCCGACAAGGATCGCGATCGCCTGACCGAGCCCTATGTGACGACCCGCGAGAAGGGCACGGGGCTGGGCCTGGCGATCGTTAAGCGCATCCTGGAAGACCACGGCGGCGAGTTGATTTTGACCGATGCGACGGGCGGACGCGGGGCCCGTGCAGTGCTGAAACTTCCCACGGCGGCGCCGGGCGCGTCCGACGCCGCCGCCGGACCTGAGCCAAGAGCTCAAGACGCAGGAGTGATGTGATGGCGGCTGATGTACTGGTGGTCGACGACGAGGCGGATATCCGCGAGCTCGTTGCAGGCATCCTGTCGGACGAAGGCTATGCGGTGCGCACGGCCAACGACTCCGAGAGCGCGCTGGCCGCCATCAAGTCGCGCAAGCCGGCGCTGCTGATCCTCGACATCTGGATGCAGGGCGGGGGGATGGACGGGCTGGAACTGCTCGACCTGGTCAAGACCCTGGACGCCGATATCCCGGTGATCATGATCTCCGGGCACGGCAACATCGAGACCGCGGTCAGCGCGATAAAGCGCGGCGCCTACGAGTTCCTGGAAAAGCCGTTCAAGTCCGACCGGCTGCTGCTCTGCGTCGAGCGGGCGCTGGAGACCAGCAATCTCAAGCGCGAGAACCGCCGCCTGCGCGCCCAGACGATCCAGCCGGACGGGCTGATCGGTAAGTCCGTGGTCACCCAGCAACTGCGCGGCCTGATCGCCAAGCTGGCCTCGGCCAACAGCCGGGTGCTGATCGCCGGTCCGCCCGGCTCGGGCAAGGAGACCGTGGCGCGGCTGATCCACGCCGCCAGCCCGCGAGCGCGCAACGAGTTCGTGGTGATCAGCGCCGCCGGCATGACGCCCGAGCGCGTGGACACCGAGCTGTTCGGCGAGGAGCTGGAAGGCGGCCGCCCGGCCAAGATCGGGGTCTTCGAGCGGGCCCATGGCGGGACGCTATACCTCGATGAAGTGGCGGACATGCCGCGCGAGACCCAGAGCCGTATCCTACGGGTCCTGGTGGAGCAGCGATTCCGCCGCGTGGGCGGAGAGCAGGACGTGCAGGTCGATGTTCGGGTGGTCTCTTCGACCTGCCGCGATCTGCGTGAGGAGATCAATGCGGGCCGGTTCCGCGAGGATCTGTTCCACCGCCTGAACGTGGTCCCGGTCAGCGTCCCGGGGTTGTCGGAGCGGCGCGAGGACATCCCCGAGCTGATCGACTACTTCGTCAACCGGATCTGCGAGGCGACCGGCATGCCGCGCCGGCGGCTGGCCGACGATGCGCTGGCTGCGCTGCAGGTGCGGGCCTGGCCGGGCAACCTCAGCCAGCTGCGCAACAACGTCGAACGCATGCTGATCCTGGCGGCCGGCGATCCCGGCGAGCCGATCAGCGCGGAGATGCTGCCCAACGACGCGGTGGTGAACGATCAGCCGTCCAGCCTAGGGGCAGAGAAGATCATCGCCTTGCCGCTGCGCGAGGCGCGCGAGGTGTTCGAGCGCGAGTACCTCAACGCCCAGATGCTGCGCTTCTCGGGCAACATCTCGCGGACCGCGGCCTTCATCGGCATGGAGCGCTCGGCCCTGCACCGCAAACTGAAGTCTCTGGGCCTTTCGGGCGCCAGGCCTATGGAAGAAGAGGACGCGTAAGGTGGGGCGTATCGCCTATGTGAACGGGCAGTTCGTGCGGCACGGCGAGGCCGTGGTGCACATCGAGGACCGCGGCTACCAACTGGCCGACGCGGTCTACGAAGTGTGGGCCCTGTTCGACGGCAAGCTGGCCGACGCCGAGGGGCACTTCGCGCGCCTGGAGCGCAGCCTCTCCGAACTGCGCATCCCGATGCCGATGAGCCGCGCGGCCCTGACCATCGTCCTGCGCGAGGCGGTGCGCCGCAACCGGATCCGTGAAGGCCTGCTGTACCTGCAGGTCGGCCGTGGCGTCGCCCCGCGCGGCCACGCCTTCCCCGACCAGCCGGTGGCGCCGAGCGTGGTGATCACCGTCTCGCCGGTGGATCGCGCAGCGACCGAGGCCAAGGCCGCCAAGGGCGTGAAGGTCATTACCACTCCGGATAACCGCTGGGGCCGCTGCGACATCAAGACCGTCGGCCTGCTGCCCAATGCGCTCGCCAAACAGGCGGCCAAGGAGCGTGGCGCGGCCGAGGCCTGGTTCGTCGACGAGCTGGGCTTCGTCACCGAGGGCGCCTCGTCCAACGCCTGGATCATCGATGCCGACGGCGTGCTGCGCACCCGCGACACCAACGCCAACATCCTGCGCGGCGTCACCCGGCGCACGCTGCTGGAGGTCCTGCGCGACGAAGGCATGCAGGTCGATGAGCGGCCGTTCACGCCCGCCGAGGCGGTCGCCGCGAAGGAAGCGTTCATCACCGGCGCCGGCAGCCTGGTGCTGCCGGTGGTGGCGCTCGACGACAAGCCGATCGGAAATGGTGAGGTCGGACCGGTGGCGATAAAGCTCCGTCGCCTCTATATCGAGCGCGCGAGGGCGACGGCCGTCTGATGCGAGCGGCGCGATTGCGCCGGTCATGTCCGCCGGTCTAGCCTCATGCATGTGTGTGGGAGGCGTCTTGCCTCCCGAACAGAAAAAAGGGCGACAAGCCATGTCCGGCAACGAAAAGAAACAGAACCTCCAGGACACGTTCCTGAACAGCGTCCGCAAATCGAAGACGCCGCTGACGATCTTCCTGGTGAACGGCGTGAAGCTGCAGGGCGTCGTGAGCTGGTTCGACAATTTCTGTGTGCTGCTGCGCCGCGACGGCCAGTCGCAGCTGGTCTACAAGCACGCCATTTCCACCATCATGCCGGCCCAGCCCGTTCAGCTCTATGAACCGGCGGAAGACGAGGGCGATTGACCTCCAAGTCCATCGATCGTGAAGCGCCCCCTCAGGGGGCGCTCGTTATTCATCCCCAGCGAGACGGCCGCGACTCGGCGCGCAGCTCACAGGCGCGCCTGGACGAGGCCGTCGGCCTTGCGCTGGCGCTCGACCTGGAAATCCGGGACGCGATCATCGCGCCCCTGCGCAAGCGCACGCCTGCGACGCTGTTCGGCAGCGGCAAGGTCGACGAGATCGGGGAGCTCTGCTTTCAGCTCCAGGTCGACGTCGCGGTCGTCGACGACGCCCTGACGCCAGTCCAGCAGCGCAATCTGGAAAAGGCGTGGCAGGTCAAGGTGATGGACCGCACGGGGATGATCCTTGAGATCTTCGCCCGGCGCGCCCGCACCCGCGAGGGCATCCTGCAGGTCGAACTGGCCCGCCTGTCGTACGAGCGTTCGCGGCTGGTTCGCACCTGGACCCACCTGGAACGCCAGCGCGGCGGCTTCGGGGTCATGGGCGGTCCGGGGGAAACCCAGATCGAGACCGACCGCCGGCTGCTGGCCGAAAAGATCGGCAAGCTGAAGCGTGAGCTGGTCGAGGTGCGGCGCACCCGCAACCTGCAGCGCGGGGCGCGCCAGCGCCATCCGTTCCCGGCGGTCGCCCTGGTCGGCTACACCAACGCGGGCAAGTCGACCTTGTTCAACCGCCTGACCAAGGCGGACGTGATGGCGGCGGACATGCTGTTCGCCACCCTTGACCCGACCCTGCGGATGCTGGACCTGCCCGACGGCCGCCCGGCGATCCTGTCGGACACCGTGGGCTTCATCTCCGACCTGCCGCACGAATTGGTCGAATCCTTCCGCGCGACCCTCGAGGAGGTGAAGGAGGCCGACGTCATTCTGCATGTCCGCGACATCGCCAGCGAGGAGACGGAGGCCGAGGCCGAGGACGTCCGGACGGTGCTCGACCGGCTCGGCGTCGACGTCGAGGAGCGCAACGTCATCGAGGTCTGGAACAAGGCAGACCTGCTGGAGCCCGAGGACCGCGAGCAGGTCGCCGGCGATGCGCGGCGCCATCACCCGCCAGCGGTCATGGTCTCGGCGGTGAGCGGCGAGGGCTGCGATGCGCTGCTGGCGGCGATCGCGCGGCTGGTGGACGACGCGCCGCCGGTTTCGGTCAAGCTGACGGCGGCCGATGGCGCAGCGATGGCGTGGCTGTACCGGCACGGCCGGGTCATGGACCGCGTCGACGACGAGGATGGCGGATCGCGCATCGCGGTGCGTCTCAGCCCGCAGGCTCTGGGCCAGTTCGAGCAGCAGTTCCCGCAGGTCGAGCTTACCCACTAGAAGGTCAGCACCACCTTGCCGAGGTGGCCGCCAGCCTTGAGCGCGGCCAGCCCGCCGACGAAGTCGTCGGCCGGCAGGATCTGGGCGATCGGCGGGTGCAGGCGGTGAAGCTCGAACGTGCGGACCACCTCTTCGAAGCTGGTCCGGTGGCCGGCGGTGGCGACCCGGATCGTCACGGCGCGGCGGATGGCCTCGTAAATGTCGATGTCCGCATGGGTGTCGGCGGCGTAGCCGACCTGATGCAGCAGCCCGCCCGGTTGCAGCGCCTGAAGGGATCGGTTGAGCGATGCGCCGCCGGCCACGTCGACGATGACGTCTGCGCCGCGACCTCCCGTGGCGCGCAGCAGGGCCACGGGCCAGTCGGCGGCTTCGGAATCGATCACGGCATGGGCGCCGAGGGCGACCAGCGCCTCAGCATGGCGCGCGCCTCGGGTGGCGACGATCACCTGGGCGCCGCTGGCCTTGCCGATCAGGACGGCGGCGGACGACACGCCCCCGGCGCCCTGCACCAGCAGGACCTCGCCGGGGCGCAGCCGACCCAGCACGTGCAGCGAATGCCAGGCGGTGACCGCGGCGACCGGCAGGGTTGCGGCTTCCTCCGGCGAGAGATGGGCCGGCGCGCGCACCGCCTCGTCCTCCTTCAGCATCACCAGGTCTGCCAGGACGCCGTCGGACGGCCCGCCCAGGCGGCGCATCGCGGTTCGGGCGCTGATCGGTCCGTCGATCCAGTCGGGCAGGTAGGTCGGGCAGGCGAGGTCGCCGACCTTGAAGCGGCTGACCGCAGAGCCGACTGCGACGACCTCGCCGCACCCGTCCGAGACCGGGATCAGGGGGGCGGCGACACCGATGTGGTAGTGGCCGGAGGCGATGGCCGCGTCGCGATAGTTCAGGGCGACGGCGCGCATCCGCAGGACGACGTCGTGCGGCCCCGGATTCGGATCGGGGCGCTCGACCATGCGCAGGTCATCAAGGGCGACGTGATCGATGTAGGACCAGGTTCTCATGTGGCGGCTTCCAGTTGGGGAGAGACGCCGGTGAGCCTAGGTACGGCCTATGGATGCGTGAAACGCATTGTCGACATGGAAATCATGCGTCTGTCGCATCGTTTTCGACGATCATCTCGGCCGACAGGAAGTCGCTCAGCGCTTCGACCGGCAGGTCGCGTGGATTGCTCCGTCGCCAGACCGCCCAGTATTGACGCTGCTCGCGGGGGTGCAGAGGGCGCAGGTGCAGGCCCAGATCCGTCTCCAGCGGCGCGGCGGACCAGCGGGTGATGACGCCGACCCCGTGGCAGGCGCGCGCCAGCTCGGCGATCGCCTCGGTCAACTGCACGCGCCAAACCTGGCCAGGCGCCGCGCCGCCGCGATCGCGAACCGAGGCGCGTAGCAGTTCGACATCGTCGTCCGGGAGGTCGTGGATGAGCAGGGTCTGGTCGGCAAGGTCGCTCCAGGCCAGGCGCGGGACCGCGGCCAGTTCGTGCCTCGTGCCGAGCAGGGCGACGATCTCCAGCGAGAACAATGCTTGCCGGGCGAAGCGCTCGTCGTTCGGCGGGCGCGAGGTGATCACCACGTCGACCTCGTCGGCGGCCAGGGCCTCGATCACCCGGCGGGTGGCCTGGAAGGCGACCTGGACGTCCAGCTGCGGCCGGTTGGCGCCGAAGCGGGCCAAGACCGCGGCCAGCCAACTGTAATAGGTGTGGCACGCCGCGGCCACGCGCAGCGGCGTTCGTTCTTCCTTGCCCGCAGCGAGGTCGGTCTCGGCCTCATGCAGGTCGCGCAGCACCCGCTCGGCCACCGCCAGCAGCCGCAGGCCGGCCGGCGTGGGCGCCATCTTCTTGCCGACCCGGTCGAACAGCCGTGCGCCTAGATCGCGCTCCAGATTGAGCAGTTGATGGCTGAGCGCCGACTGGCTGAGGTTCAGCCGCCCGGCCGCGCGCGTCACGCCGCCTTCGCCGGCGATGGCCTGGACCAGCCGCAGATGCCGGACCTCCACGACGCCACGAGACAATGGCGCAGACGCGACGGGCGAGATGGCCATGGCGATCATCCATGAGGTCGCCGCATGGATCGCGGCGGTGAATGATCGAAATCTATCATCCCGGACGGCGGAGGCCTATCGGGGTCAGGCCTTCTCCGCGGCCTTGGCGGCGTCCCAGAGGGCGTCCATCTCGGCGAGGTCGGACTGCTCGGCGCTCTTCCCGCGCTTGGCGAGTTCGGCCTCGATGAACTGGAAGCGGCGCACGAACTTTGCGTTGGTCGAGCGCAGTGCGTCCTCGGGCTCCAGGTCCAGCTTGCGGGCCAGGTTGGCGCAGACGAACAGGATGTCGCCCAGCTCGTCGCGCATCCGGGCGACGTCACGACCGGCGGCGATCTCGTGCTCCAGCTCGGCGGTCTCCTCGCGCAGCTTGTCGAGCACGAATGAGACGTCCGGCCAGTCGAAGCCGACGCGCGCGGCGCGGGCGGTCAGCTTCACGGCGCGGGTGAGGGCGGGCAGGCCGGTCGGCACGTCGTCCAGCAGGCTCTGGTTCTTGCCCTTCTTGGCCCGCTCCTGAGCCTTGATGACCTCCCAGGCGCGGGTCTGTTCGGCGCTGGTGCGTTGCTCGTCCTGCCCGAACACGTGCGGGTGACGGCGGATCATCTTTTCGGAGATGGCGTCGGCCACGTCGTCGAAGGCGAAGGCGCCCTGTTCCTGGGCCATGCGGCTGTGGAACACGACCTGCAGTAGCAGGTCGCCCAGTTCCTCGCGCAGGTCGTTCAGGTCGCCGCGCTCGATGGCGTCGGCGACCTCGTAGGCTTCCTCGACCGTATAGGGGGCAATGGTCGCGAAGGTCTGCTCCAGATCCCAGGCGCAGCCGCCGTCAGGGTCGCGCAGCCGCGCCATGATGGACAGCAGGCGGTCGATGGGGCGCTGATCGCTGGGATTGGAGCTCATGGACTATTCGGCGGCCTCGGCGAGTTCGGCGTCCTTCATATCGCGCGCCGCCAGGGCCGCGCGAATCTCCGCGTGGCGCTCGGAGGTCAGCGGGAAGCTCCAGACGATGACGCTGGCGGCGATCGACATGGCCGCGGGCACCGCCGCGAACAGGATGGCCAGGCCCTGGAGGCCGGTGTCGACGCCCTGGCCCTTAGGATCAAAGCCCATGGCCTGCAGCAGCGGGAAGCTGATGCCGACGGCAGCCGCCGAGCCGACCTTCACGGTGCCGGAGAGGATCGCGTAGAGCAGGCCGGTACGGTCGACGCCGCTGGCCAGCCGCTCCTCGTCGCCGATGTCGGCCATCATCGCCCGCAGCAGGAAGGCGCCGGCGGCGTAGGGCACGCCGATCAGGAACATCAGGATAGCCGCGGGGATCATCGCGCCTTGCGGAATCAGCAGCGAGCACAGGGTCAGGACGGCGTAGACGACGCCGGAGACGGCCAGCGCCCTGTGCTTGGAGATCTTGTACGAGAGCCAGGTCCACAGCGGCGCGCCGACCAGGCCGCCGATGAAGTAGATCAGCAGCAGCATGCTCGCGTCGGCGTGGGTGAAGCCTTTCACCCGGCCGAAGAAGAAGAAGAACAGCGCGCCGGTGATCGCCGGGCCAGTGCCGATCAGCAGGTCGGCGACCAGGATGCGGACCACGCTCGGGCGCTTGAACAGCGCCAGGTACTCGCGGAAGCCCGACTTCTTGACCTCGGAGGCGACCTGGGGCTCGGGGACGCGCCACAGGGCCAGGCCCACCGTAATCGGTAGCAGCACGACGATGAACCAGCCCATCGCCTGCACCCCGGCGCGGTGTCCGGTCACGCCGAGCATCGGCAGCAGGGCCGGCAGGGTGAGCACGAAGATCATGCCGACGACGTTGCCGGCTTGCCACCAAGCATAGATCCGTGAGCGCTGGTCGTACTGCGGCGAGAGCACGGCGGCCCAGGCCAGCTGCGACAGGCCGGCGATGGAGACGCCGGCATAGACCACCAGCAGCCAGAGCCAGAGATAGCCGGTGGAGACGCCGGGCTTGGCCATGAACAGCATGTAGGAGGCGAGCATCAGCAGCGGCGCGCTGATCGCGAACCACAGCTTGAAGCGGCCGAACCGCGAGCGCGTGCTGTCCATGACCCCGCCGATGTAGGGGTCGAAGGCCATGTCGAGCAGGCGCACGAGCATGAACGCCATGCCGACGGCGCCGAGGCTGAGGCCAAGTTCGTTCGCATAGTATTCGGGGAGGTAGACCACGAGCGGCAGGCCAAGGCCCGCGAGCGGAAGACATGGCGCCGCCAGCGCCGCCAAGGTCCAGTTGGAACGCCGTTCCGCCTTTGCGGTCATTTCACTCATCCCCTAGGCGCTTCCGGATCTACTGGCGTCCGGCGAGCGGCGCGATGTGAACCCTCAGCCCCTAGGGTGGCAAGGCCTTTCGGCGTTAGCGGCGAGCGTACACATTGCCGCGGCCCAGCTGATAGGCGAAGCGGTTGATCGCGTACTCGGCGTCCGACCATGTGGTGGTCAGGCGCGACTGGCGAATGTCGGTTTCGTACCAGTCGTAACGGACGGGGGTGACCTCGCCGTCGACCGAAATGGCCCGGCCCTCGATCTTGGCGCCGCCGACACCGAAGCTCTCCATCGACAGGCCAGGCGTGTCGCCGAGCTGCTTGAAAGTGGGCCGGTTCGGCCGGGCGTCGACCAGGGTCAGCTCCAGGCGGCCGCCGGCGAGAACACCGGTGCGATGCATCTCGCGCTCGACGTCCTTGCGCAGCTCGGCGGCCAGGCGCTCGACGTCGCGCACGCCGTATTCCTCGGCGGCTTTCTTCTGCAGCTCGGGGCTGAGCTTGACCTCGACGCTGGCGACGGTCGGCATCGGCTCGGCGATCGCCGAACCGGCGAGCGCAAGGGTGGCGAAGGCGGTGAAAAGCAGGGCGCGCATGACGGGCTCCAGGCGAAAGGACGACACAATCTGTCTGACTAGATGGGGCGCACGACCGCCTGTCGCAAAGCCATCATCCAAGCGTGGCCTTAGTGTGGCGCGCCGCGCCGGGATCAGGCTTGACCTGATTGGAGCGGCGCCCAAGTCTGCCCGGCAGGGGATGGGCATGTTCAATTGTAAAACGGAGACGACCTGTGGCGCACAAGTTCGAAATCTATAAGGACAAGGCCGGAGAATTCCGGGTTCGCTTCAAGTACAACAGCGAAACGATGTTCTCGACCGAAGGCTATTCGTCGAAGGCGAGCGCTCAGAACGCGATCGATTCCATCAAGAAGAACGGCCCTGGCGCTGAAGTCGAAGACAACAGCTAGGCCGGCGCGTCCGCCAGGCGTGCGAGTTCGTCGCGCGCCTGAGCGGCGATCTCGAACGACCTGACCCGGGCGGTGTGATCGTAGACCTGGGCGGTGACCATCAGCTCGTCGGCGCCGGTCCGGCGCACGAAATCGGCCAGGCCCTGACGCACACGCTCGGGCGAGCCGACGATCGAACAACTCAAGCTCTGCCGCAGCATCGCCCCGCCGATTTCGTCTAGGCGCCCGTCCGGATCGTCGACCGGCGCCGGCAGCGGACCGGGACGGCCTTGGCCAAGATTGATGAAGGCCTGCTTGAGCGAGGTGAACAGGCGCTGGGCCTCGGCGTCGGTGTCCGCGGCCGTGATGTTGACCCCGAGCATCACCCGCGGCTTGTCCAGGTGCTCCGACGGGCGGAACTGGCTGCGGTAGACGTTCAGCGCCAGCTCCAGCTGGGCAGGGGCGAAGTGCGAGGCGAAGGCGTAGGGCAGGCCGAGCGCAGCGGCGAGCTGGGCGCCGTAGGTGCTCGACCCCAGCATCCAGAACTCGACGTCCAGGCCAGCCCCGGGCACGGCGCGGATGATCTGGCCCGGCTTGACCGGTTCGAAGTAGTTCATCAGCTCGATCACATCGCGCGGGAAGTCGTCGATGTCGCCGGCCAGGGTCCGCCGCAGGGCGCGCGCGGTGGCCTGGTCCGAGCCGGGAGCTCGCCCGAGGCCAAGGTCAATGCGGCCAGGATAGAGCGAGGCGAGGGTGCCGAATTGCTCGGCGATCACCAGCGGCGCGTGATTGGGCAGCATGATGCCGCCGGCGCCGACCCGGATCGTGGAGGTCCCCTCGGCGACGTAACCGATGACCACGGAGGTCGCAGCGCTGGCGACCCCGGCCATGTTGTGGTGCTCGGCCAGCCAGAAGCGCTTGTAGCCGAAGCGCTCGGCGTGCTGGGCGAGGTCGCGGCTGTTGCGCAGCGACTGAGCGGCATCGCCGCCTTCGACGATCGGCGAGAGATCGAGAACCGAGAGATCAACCATCAGCGCGATATAGGCGCTTGCAGCTCCGCTGGGAGGGGGCGATCGGAAGATCGCCGCTAACGGAACAGGGCGAGCAGCAGCGAGGGGCCCTGGTTGGCGATCCGCAACGCCTGGATGGCCAGCTGCATCTTGACGTCCAGGGCGGTCAGCCGGGCGCTTTCCTTGGCCATGTCGGCGTCGACGAGGTTGCCGATCCCGGCGTCGTAGCTGTCCTGCAGCTTGGCGCTCATTTCGAGCTGGCGGTCCAGGGCCTTGCCGCCGACTCCGAGCTTCGACATCGCGGCGGACACTTTTTGCGAGGAGGCCTCCAGCGCCCGGATGTCGGCGGAGGTGACACCGCCCATCAGATTGGCGAGCGTCGGGGAAATGGCCCCGCCGGTCGTGGATAGGTCGATGTGGTCGACGTTGATCGTCGCCGTCGCCTTGGTGTTGGCCAAGGCGCGGATGTTTCCGGTCGAACCGGCCGAGATCAGGTTCACCCCGTCGAAGCTGGCGTTCGACGCCACTAGGTCGATCTGGCGGCGCAGGGCGACGTACTCGTCGTTGAGCGCCTGGCGGCTGGCGGTGCTGAGGCCGGCCTCGGTGGCGGCCAGCGCCTTTTCCTTCATCTGGGAGAGGATGTCGGAGATGGTCTCGCCGGCGGTCATCGCCGTGTCGACGATGGACTGTCCGCGCTGCAGCGAGCTCATCACGGCGTCGAGGGACTTGGATTCGGCCCGCATGTTCTGGGCGATCGCCCAGATGGCGGGGTTGTCCTTGGGGCCGGCGATCTTCAGGCCGGTCGAGATGCGCCGCTGGACCTGAGCGTATTCCGTATTGATGGCGTTGAGGCTCTGCAGCGCGATCATCGCGCTGGTGTTCGTATTGACGCTGTTCAGCGGCATGACGAAGCCTCGGTTCCCGGAGGCGGACAAACGTGTCCGCAGGGCGTTTTGCCCCGGATGAAACCTACTCACGCGAGCGTTGCGAGATTGTTACCGCACGCGGTTAAGGCGCGGCGGGGCGGCCCCGGGGCATGGGGGCCGCCCCTGCGGCCGCGCGCAATGGGGAGCGCGCGCGGCCGCATTGGCTCAGAAGCGGTAGGCGGCGCTGACCAGCAGGCGGTCGCGCTTGCGGTCGCCGTCGAAGTCGGTGCGGTCGTACTCGGCCCGAACGGCGATGTTGTCGGAGACCGCGTACTCGGCGCCGAGGCCGAACAGCTTGCCGTCGACGTCCTTGTCGCTGCGGATGACCGCCGCGTTGTTGGTGAAGCGGATCTCGCGCTCGAAGTTCTGACGCGCCCAGCCTGCGCGGCCGTAGAGCATCAGATTGTCGGTGGCCAGGAAGCCCAGGCGCGCGGTGAGGTCGTAGCCGCGGCCCGGATCGACCTTGACGCGCGCGGCGTCGACCCGGCTTTCGATCTTCTTGTCGCCGCCGCTGATCCCGGCTTCGGCGCCGATCACCACCCGTTCGGACACCCGCAGGTCGTAACCGGCGAAGGCGCGATAAGCCAGGCTGCTCGCGTCGTTGTCGGCCTTGCGGGCGAAGCCCGGAATGGCGTCCTCGGACTGGATCTTCGATCCGCCGATGCCGGCGCCGACGTGGAAGCCTTGGAACGGCTCGGCGCTGGCGGCCGTGGCGCCGAGCGCGAGCGCTGCGACGAGGGGGCTGATCCAGAATTTCATAGTCAAATCTCCTCGGAAGCACGGTCGCAACTCGACCGTGCGAGAGTGCAGATGAGCCCCTAGTGTGGAGCTTGGGCGCAGTGTGCGCAGAGCCGCGGCGAAGGCCTCAGAGCGTGGGGCTGGCATCGGCCGAGCGTCCCCCGAGGATCGCCGCCTGGGCGAGGATCGAGGCGTCGATCAGGGCGCGCCGGGCGCTGGCTTCGGCGTCGCGGGCGTCCACCAGCGCACGCTCGGCGTCGATGGCGTCGAGCCGCGCAGCGGTCCCTGCGGTTAGTCGCGACTGGGCCAACTGAAGCCGCTGGCGCGCCAGCGATACGGCTTCGCCTGCAGGCGTTTGCCTGGCCCGTGCTGCGGCGCCGAGCGCAAGCGCCGCCGCCAGATCCGACTCCGCTGTGATGATCGCCTTGAGGTAGCTCACCTCGGCGTCGGCCGCTTCCGCGGCGGCCTTGTCTGCGCGCGCGCCGGCCCGGCCGCCGTCGAACATGGCCCCCTCGATCCTGACGCCGGGCGTGAGCGTCAGGCTGCGCCGCTCCAGCAGGCCGGAGAGGCTGTCCTCCTGGCCGCGAAGGGCGGCGCCGAGCGAAAGCTTGGGTCGGGCCGCACGGATCACCGCCAGCCGCCGGGCGTCGGCCGCTTCCAGTCGCGCCGCGGCTGCGGCGACGTCCGGGCGTTTTTCCAGGTCGGTGCTGCTGAGGCCGTCCGGCGCGAACGGCGCCAGGTCGTACAGCGGCATCGGCCCGGCGGCGAACGGTTCGGACGAGGGGCCGGCTAGCGCGATCAGTCGCTGGCGCGCGATCAGTCGTTCGCCCAGCGCCGCATGGTGTTCGTCCTCGATGCGGGCGAGATTGGCGCGGCGCTCAAGAGCCTCGTCCTTGCTCGCGCGCCCGGCGGCGATGCGGCGTTCGACCAGGGCCAGCCCTTCGGCCTCCATGGTGCGACGCGAGTCCAGCCGTCCCAGCCGGTCTTCGATCGCGGCCAGCGCCAGCCAACTGCGCGCAGCTTCCATCGCCAGGATCGCGCGGGCCGCTTCGACGTCCAGCTTGGCCGCCTCCGCGTCGGCGCGAGCCGCGCCCGTCGCCGCGCGCACCTCGCCCCAGAGATCGATGGTCCAGCGACCGACCAGGTCGAGGTCGGCCGCGCCGCGCGAAGCGCCTTCGCCCGGGATGGACCGGCCGGCCCCGCCGC
This sequence comes from Phenylobacterium sp. 58.2.17, assembly GCF_026411515.1. Lineage (NCBI taxonomy): Bacteria > Pseudomonadati > Pseudomonadota > Alphaproteobacteria > Caulobacterales > Caulobacteraceae > Phenylobacterium > Phenylobacterium sp. 58.2.17. Next base: position 52,581 of record NZ_JAPMTQ010000002.1, read on the forward strand.
TCAGGGTGAGTTCGGGCCAGCCTTCTGAGCGCGCGGCGCGCAGGGCGGCGTCGGCGGCCTTGGCCCGGGCCAGGGCGGACTTCACGTCCAGCGAGCCCAGATCGGCGCTGCGCAGATAGGCGGCGAAGCCCGGATCTCCGAGGTCGTAGGTCCAGGCGATCGTTCCTGTTGGCGCCAGCTGCGCCGAGCTGACGGGCTGGCCGCCCCCCGAAAAGCTCGCGCACCCGCCCAGCGCCAGGGCACCGGCGGTGATGATCAGCAGCGTCCTCACGGCATCACCCGCACGAGCACGCGCTGGCCGATGCGCAGATTGTCGCTGCCTTCGATGGCGACGACCATCTCGACGACGCGGGTGTCCTGGCGCTCGTTGGGGTCGTCGCTGGCCAGCTTGCGCGAGCCGAACACCTCGCCCAGCCGCAGCACATGACCGCGGAACGACTGTTTCTCGTCGTACTCCAGCAGGACGTCGGCCCGCTGGCCGGCCTTCACGCCGGCGACGAACTGCTCGTCCAGCTCGGCCCGGACGATGCGCGGCGAGTCCGGGGCCAGCAGGAACAGCTCGGTGACGTTAAGGGTGGAGGCGCCGTCCCCTGGCTTGGCCGAGCGGCGGACGATGCGGCCGTCCAGCGGCGCGCGGACCTGTCGGGCCTCGATCTCGAACTCCTGGGTCTTCAGCTTCTGCGCGGCGACTTCGACGGCGGCCTTGGCGGCGGCCAGTTCGCCGCGCTGGACGCGGGCCTCGTCCATGGCCTTGTCGGCTTCCTGGCGAGCGACCGCGTCGACCTCGCCCAGTCCGGCCAGGCGCTTGGCTTCGCGCTCGGCGGCGTCCGACCTGGCCATCGCGGCCAGCAGCCGGGCCCGGGCCTCGGAAAGATCCGCCTTGGCCTGGGCGACGCTGAGGGCGGCCTGTCGGCTGTCGATCTGGGCCAGGACCTGGCCCTTTCGGACCCGGTCGCCTTCCTCGGCGAAGACGTCCTGGATCAGGCCCTCGCGCTGGGCGGCCAGGCGGATGACGCCGCCTTCGACGTCGATCTTGCCCTTGGCCATGGCGACGGGTCGCGAAGCGGGAGCCGGCTCGGCCTTAGGCTCGGACTGGCCGCAGGCGACAAGCGAGCCGGTCAGGACCGCCGCCGCGGCGACGGTGGAGAGGAAACGCATGATCATGAGTGCTGGTCTTCGGGAATGAGGGAGGGGGCCGCCGCGGGGTCCGGACGCTCGTCGGCGACGATGCGGCCGTCCTCCATGTGCAGGATGCGGTCGGCGAAGGAGAGCAGGCGGGGGTCGTGGGTCACGCAGAGCACTGCGGCCCCCTGTCTGTGGGCGATCTCGCGCAGGAGCCCGACCACGGCCAGGCCGTTCTGGGAGTCCAGCGCGCTGGTCGGTTCGTCGGCGAACAACAGCTGAGGCTGCTTGGCGAGGGCGCGGGCGATGGCTACCCGCTGCTTCTCGCCGCCCGACAGCTCCATCGGCCGCAGGTGCATCCGCGGGCCCAGGCCGACCGCCTCGAGCGCCGTCTTCGCCCGCGCCATGGCCTCGCTGGAACGCACCTGCATGCATTCGAGCGTGAAGGCGACCTGTTCGGCCGCGGTGAGCGCGTTGAACAGGTTGAAGCCCTGGAACACGAAGCCGGTATGTTCCAGCCTGAACGCATCCCGCTGTCCGGCCTTGAGGCTCCAGAGCGGGCGGTCCAGGGCGCGGACCTCGCCGGTGTCGGGGGCGGTGAGGCCCGAGAGGATGGCCAGCAGGGTGCTCTTGCCGCAGCCCGACGGGCCGGCGACCAGGGTCAGGCAGCCCGGCTCGACGGCGACGTCGACGTCGAACAGCACCTGCGTGCGGACCTTGCCGACCGTGTAGGACTTGCTGACGCCGCGGGCGGAAATGGCGGGATTGAAGGTCTTGGTCATCGGAAGGCTCACCGGAGGAGCGCGGCCGGATCGGCCTTGGAAAGCTGGCCCAGGGCGATAAGCCCGGACGCGAGGGCCACCATCAGCACCAGGCCCAGGCAGCCGCCGACGATGAGCGGCGACAGCGCGATCGGCACGTAGGCCAGCTTGGCCAGCCAGAGGATCAGCGCCGAGACGATCCCGGCGATCGCCATGCCCGCCAGGCCGACCCACAGCGCCTGCTGCAGGACGATGCCGCGCAGCAGCCGGCCCGGCGCGCCGAGGGCCCGCAAGGTCGCGTACTCGCGGATGGAGGCGGCGACGGCGGCCATCAGGGTCTGGCTGGTGATCACGATGGCGACCGCCAGGGCGATCAGCGACGAGACCCCGAAGGCGGTGCCCATGCCGGATTCGAACAGCCAGAAGTTGGTCGTCCGGTCGGCGAAGTCTCGGGCCGTCCACGCCTCGTAGCGGGCGAGCGGTCCCTTGGGCGACAGGTCCTTGCGTACGGCCTCGGGATCGGCGCCGGGCCGCAGCTTGACGAGGAAGTAGGCCACGTCGTCCGTCTCGTGCAGGCCGGGGTCGAGATACCGCGCGGTGCTGAGCGAGGAGATCACGTTGATGCTGCCGAGGCCCCGCAGGCCTTCGGTAAAGCCGACCACGCGCACGCGCTTGCCGTTGATCTCGGCGGACGAGCCGATCTCGACGCCGAGCTTCTGTTTGTCGGCGACGTCGACCAGCACCGCGTCCGGCGTGCTCAGCCGATCACGCAAGGCGGGCGAGACCACGTCGGCGAAGGTCAGCGATCCGGCGCGCGGGTCGATGCCGGCCAGGACCACGGCGATGTCGCCGGCGCCGGGGCGCGAGCGCCAGACCCCGCCGGCCCAGGAAAACGGCTCCGTGCGGGCGACGTCGGGATGCATGCGCACCAGCGATTCCGTGCGCGATGAGATGTAGCGGCCCTGGTCGATGCTGGGCGTGCCGGGAAAGCCGACCCACAGCTCGGCGTCCGAGCGCTCGATGTAGACCGCGACGGTCGCGAATATCCCGACCGCCAGCGCAGCCTGGGCGAGCAGCAGGACGCCGGAGAAGGCGACGGCGAATATGGCGGGCGCGAAACGCCGCCACTCGTAGATGATGGATTTGCGGGCGAGGGGGATCATGGCGCCCAGGTCGCGTGGGACCATCGGGCGGCGGTGGTGAGCGCGTGAAGTTTACGTGGAGTCCTAGGCCGGAAGGCGGATCTCGAAACAGGCGCCGCCGCCGGGGCGCGCGAAGGCGATCGCCGATCCGCCGTGGGCCTCGGCGATGGCCTTGACCACCGCCAGGCCCAGACCGGTGCCGCCGGCGTCGCGCGAGCGGGATTCGTCGGCCCGCCAGAAGCGTTCGAAAACGCGCTCCTCGTCGCCCACGCGCAGGCCTGGGCCGCGATCCAGCACCCGCAGATAGACCATGCCTTCGCCGCGCCGGGTTTCGACCCGCGCCACGCCGCCGGTCAGGGCGTAGCGGCGGGCGTTCTCCAGCATGACCAGCAACACCTGGCGCAGCCGCGCCGGGTCGGCCCGGACCGGCGCCGGGCGCAGGTCACGTTCGATCGTCAGTCCCGCCGCGGTGAAGTCCGGGGCCAGAGCGTCGACCGCCGCCTCGATCTCCTGGGCCAGGTCGAGATTGGCCGGCTGCAGAAGGAGCCGGCCGGCCATGGCCAGGCTCAGGGTGCGCAGGTCCTCGACGATCTGCGTCAACGAGTCGACCTGCAGGATCAGTCCGGCCAGGCCCTTGCTGTCGGGCACGAACACGCCGTCCGACATGCCTTGCAGTCGTCCGCGCAGCACCGTCAGCGGGGTGCGCAGCTCGTGGGCGATAGCCGCTACGCTTTCGCGCATGTCACGTTCGGCGCGCTGCATCTCGTCGGCCATCAGATTGAAGTCGGCGATGAGTTGGTGGGTTTCGCCGGCGCCGCCGCCGAACTCGGGTTGCACGACGCGGGCGCCGAGGTCGCCGCCGGCGACGCGGCGGGCGGTCGCCGCCACCCGGTGCAGCGGCTCGCTGATCCGCCGCGCGAACCAGAGCGCGGCGGCCACGCCTGCGGTCAGGGCCACCGCTCCGCAGATGGCCAGGGCCGCCAACTCCATCAGGCTGAGCCGCGTCTCCAGCCCCTTGTGGACATCGAGCAGGACCTGGAAGTCCGTCGGCTGCGGCGGGCGGTTGGCCTCGATCGCGTTGTAGGCCGCCAGCGCCTGGGGCGGCATCTGCAGCCGCAGGATCTTGTCGAGGATCAGATAGTACAGCGCCATGCCGCCGATCATGATGATCACCGACAGGGAGACGACCGCGGTCATCGCCGCGACCAGCTGGGCGCTCAGCTTCCAGGGCCGACGGGGCAGGCGGCGCAGGCGGGTCATGCCAAGTAGGCCAGCCGATAGCCGACGCCGCGCACGCCTTCCAGCAGGTCGGTGGCCCCAGCCGCCTCCAGCTTCCGACGCAGATTGGACACGTGACTGTCGACGGTCCGCTCCAGGGCGTCGCCGTCCGGGAGACAGGCGTCGAGCAGCTCGGCGCGGCTGAACACCTTGCGCGGCGTGCGCGCCATGTGTTCGAGCAGCCTGAACTCGGTAAGCGTCAGGTCCAGCGCCTTGGTCTCGGCATCACCGATGACCGCGACCGAATAGGCCTGCGGATCGATCTCCAGCGGGCCGAGGCGCAACAGATGACTCATGCCGCGGGCCTGAGTCCGGCGCAGGACCGCGCGGGCGCGGGCCACCAGTTCGAGCGGATTGAAGGGCTTGACCACATAGTCGTCGGCGCCGATGCGCAGCGCCGAGAGCTTGTCGAGGTCTTCGGCCAGCGCCGTGGCCATGATCACCGGCGTGTCGCCGCGCCGACGGATCTCGGCCAGGACCTCGAAGCCGTCGGCCTTGGGCAGCTTGACGTCGAGCACGACGAGGTCGGGCCGCAGCATCCGGTGGTGCTGCAGGGCCGTCATGCCGTCGCCCGCCCGGACGGTTCGAAAGCCGTCGCGGCCAAGATAGGCCTCGAGGATCTCGGCGATTTCGGGCTCGTCTTCGACGATCAGGATGAGGGCGTTGTCCATGTGGGCCACGAGCCGGGCGATTGTGGAGATTTCGCGCAGAACCCGGCCAGCCCATGCGCACGCGCGGAACGCCTAGAGCCGGTCGGCGCCTGCGTATAGCTTGAGGAGGTCCAGCGCCAGTCCCTGGGCGGCGCGTCCTCCAGGCCCGGCGGCGTTGGCGGCGGTCAGGACCGCCAGCCCACGTTGCGGTCCGACGATGACGACCGAGTGCCAAAGCGTGTTCGAGCCTTCGTGCAGCAGCACCGGCCCGCGGGCCCAGGGCCGTTCGGCGATCACCCCCCAGCCGAAGGCGTAGTCGTTCGCCTCGCCCGCCGCCGGCGTCGTCAGGGCGCTGATGCTGGCGCGGGTGAGGAAGCCGGCTCCGTCAGTAAGGAACAGCCGCGCGAACCGGGCGTGGTCGGTCAGCGACATATGCGCGGTCCCGGCCGGGCCGAGGACCGCGGGATTGTCTGCCTCCGGCCGCTGCGGATCGATCGCCTCGCCAACGCCGAGCCCGGCGAACTGGCTGCGGTGGCCCCAGGGCTGGTCGCCGCGCGGCGCTCCGAACCCGGCCGACTCCATGCCGAGCGGCTCGAACAGCCAGGTCCGCATCGCGTCTTCCCAGGCCTGTCCAGTGATCCGTTCGATCGCCGCGCCGACGATCACGTAGTTGACGTTGGCGTAGGCGAACCTTCGATCACGTCGGCGGGGCGGGGCGCGTAGGGCCCGCGCCGCCAGTTCACTGCGCTGGTCGGCGGCCAGCGCGGGCGCCGCGCGTGCGCTCGCAATCCATGCGGCGTCAACGAGACCGCGGTCGCGAAGGCCGGATCGATGCCGCAACAGATCAGCGATAGTGACGGCGTCCCACGCGCCGTCGAGCCGCAGGTCCGGGAACAGGTTCGTCAGCGGGACGTCCCAGCGGGCGAGCTCGGCCTGCACGAGGCGGGCGAACAGCGCTGCGGTCATGGCCTTTGTGTTGGAGCCAATATGCCAGCAGTCATAATGGCCTATTGCGTCTTCTTGAGAACGTCGCCGGATCCCTCCGGCGCCCGACCAGACCACGCCGTTGCGGTTTACGACGGCGGCAGCCAGGCCGGGGGCGCGGGATTTCGACAGTCGCGCTTGCAACAGCGGCGCGGCCTTTGGCGTCAGGTCGCTCAGGGGCGGTTCGGCGGCGTCGACGACAGGCATGGGCGCTCCTCGGTAGGGCGCCTCGTCTTGCCGCCGGACTGTGGACGCTCAGTGGATGTCGGGTGGCGCCGGGGTGGATGCAACCGTTGCGCGCTCGACGCTGCGATGCATCTGCCAAAAGCTGAGGGATTTGCGTGGTCGTCGCGTATAGATGGGGTGACGTATTCGGAGTCGTCGATGAACCAATCGCTGGATGAACTGGTCGAGGGCCTGCGATCCCAGGGCCTGGATCGTGATCTGAGCCAGCTTGAACCCGTGGTGTGGCGGCGGATCGGCGGCGCGCGCATCGAGCGCGCCGCGGCGTTCGGGTTTGCGCCTGTTCGCATGGCGACGCTGGTCATGGCGCTGGTCGTCGGCGCCGCGGTCGGCAGCGCCTCGGCGGTGGCCTCGGTCGCCGCGCCGAAGGAGACGTCGGTCTTCGCCCTGGATAGCCGGCTTGCGCCTTCGACCCTGCTGGAAGCGCGTCGGTGAGCGGTCTGCGAAGCGCGATCCTGACCGTGCTGTTCGCCGCGCTGGCCGCCGGGCTCGGCGCCTGGGGCGGGGCCACATACGTGCTCAACGCCACGAAGGAGCCCTCGCTGCATGAGTTTATGCACGAGAAGCTCAGCCTGAGCGCCGAACAGGGGCGCCAGCTCCAGGCGATCGAGCGGGAGTTCTCCATCACCCGCAGCGCCCGCGAAGCCGAATTGCGCATGGCGAACGCCGAGCTGGCCGGCGCGATCAACGCCAAGCACGAGTACTCACCCGAAGTGCGGATCGCGATCGAGCACTTCCACGATGTGATGGGCGAGCTTCAGAAGGAGACGGTCGTCCATATCCTGCAGATGCGGGCGATCCTGACCCCCGAACAGGCCGCGATCTTCGACAGACGCGTGTCGGAGGCCCTGACCGAAGACGCGAAGTGACGGGTTCCGACGAGGAGTCCGACGCCGAGCTGGTCCGTCTGGCGCTCGGGGGGGAGGATCACGCCTTCACCCAGCTCATGCGACGCCACAAGGAATGGCTATATCGCTTCGTCCGCCGGTACGTCGGCGACGCCGATTCCGCCTACGAGATCGTCCAGGAAAGTTTCGTCGCCGCCTGGCGCAATCTGGGGCGCTACGACGCCGGCCGCTCGTTCGCGAGCTGGATTCGGGCCATCGCCCTCAACAAGTGCCGCGACCGCGGGCGGCGCGAAGCTGTGCGGCGGGCTTTCTTCGGGGCCGATCCGGGCGGCGAGGCGGTGGCCGCCGCGCCCGATCCGCAGCCCCGCGCCGATAGCGGTCTGATCGCCGCCGAACGACGGCGGGCGCTCGACCGCGCGATCGCTTTGCTGCCGGCCAAGCTCAAGGAGCCTCTGATCCTCACGGTGTTTGAGGAACTGTCCCAACAGGCCGCCGGCGAGGTGTTGGGGGTTTCGGCCAAGACTATCGAGACGCGGGTCTATCGCGCCCGCCGGCGGCTGGCCGAATTGCTGGAGGTCGAAGATTTGGTCGGGCGACCCTGAGGGGAAACGGCGGGGCGCGCGTATTCTGTTTTGACTGCTCGCTTGACCCTCCCACGATGGGAACCCGTTCTTTTCCCGCCATGACTGAAACGACCTGTACCCGACCCGTCGGCGCTCCCCTGCGCCTGGCGGGCTTTGCTTCGAAGGGCCGCCCATGAAGGACTTGGATCGACGTCAGCTCCTGCGTGGAGCGTCCGCCCTGGGCGGCGGGGCGGCCCTCAGCGCGCTGCTGCCGGCCTGGGCGCAGAGCGGCACTCCTGGCATCGTCAGCACCCTGCCGACCGTGTCGGGCGAAAATATCGCCCTGACCGTCGGCCACACGCCGTTCAAGGTCGACGGCCGCGCCGGGCATGCGATCACCGTCAACGGCACCGTGCCGGCGCCGCTGGTCCGCCTGAAGGAGGGCCAACAGGTCCGCCTGTCGGTCACCAATAATCTCGACGAGGACACCTCGATCCACTGGCACGGCCTGCTGCTGCCGTTCGAGATGGACGGGGTGCCGGGCGTCAGCTTCCCCGGCATCAAGCCGGGCGAGACCTTCAACTACGAGTTCAAGGTCCGTCAGGCGGGCACCTACTGGTATCACAGCCACTCGGGCCTGCAGGAGCAGATGGGCCACTACGGTCCGATCGTCATCGATCCGGCCGGCGAGGACCCGGTGAAATACGATCGCGAGCACGTGATTGTCTTGTCCGACTACAGCTTCATGCATCCGCACGAGATTTTCCGGAAGCTGAAGGCCCACGCCGGCTACTTCAACATGCAGAAGCAGACCGTCGCCGGGCTGCTGAAGGGGCAGGACCAATCGTTCAAGGACCGCAAGGAGTGGTCCAAGATGCTGATGGACCCGACGGACGTCCTGGACGTCACCGGGTCGACCTACACCTTCCTGATCAACGGCCATGGGCCGAAGGACAACTGGACGGGCCTGTTCACCCCTGGAGAACGAGTGCGGCTGCGGTTCGTCAACGCCGGCGCGATGACGATCTTCAATGTCCGTATTCCGGGCCTGAAGCTCAGCGTCGTGCAGACCGACGGCCAGAACGTCGTTCCGGTGGGCGTCGAAGAGTTTCAGATCGCGCCGGCCGAAACCTACGACATCATCGTCCAGCCGACGGAGGACCGGGCCTATACGCTGGTCGCCGAGGCCGCAGACCGTTCCGGCATGGGCCGCGCCACGCTGGCGCCGCGCCTGGGCATGACTGCGCCGGTCCCACCGCTGCGCAAGCGGCCGCTGCTCAACATGCGCGACATGGGGATGGACCACTCGGCCATGCCCGGCATGGAAGGCATGGAGATGGACCACTCCGGCATGTCCATGCTCGACCCGCGCAACGCGCCGCAGGTCAAGCTTGGCCCGGGCGTGCAGATGATCTCGCCGATGCCGGCTGACCGGACCGGCGATCCGGGGCAGGGGCTTGAGGACGTCGGCCACAAGGTGCTGACGCTCAAGGACCTGGTCTCGCTCGATCCCAATCCCGATCCCCGGTCGCCTTCGCGGGAGCTGGAGATCCACCTGACCGGCAACATGGAACGCTTCATGTGGGCATTCGACGGGGTCAGTTACAGCCACCTGAAGGACCCGATCCCGTTCCGCTACAACGAGCGGGTTCGCGTGGTGCTGGTCAACGACTCGATGATGGCCCACCCGATCCATCTGCATGGCCATTTCTTTGAGGTGGTGACCGGCAACCCGGGCCGTCACCCGCGCAAGCACACTGTCAATGTGCTGCCGGGCGGCAAGGTGGCGTTCGACTTCACCGCCGACGAGCGCGGCGACTGGGCGTTCCACTGCCACCTACTGTACCACATGCACGCGGGCATGTTTAACGTGGTGACCGTGCGTCCCCTGGAAGGAGACGCCGCGTGAACCGTCAGCTTTTGATCGCCCTGGCGCCGCTCGCCGCGACGCCGCTCATGCTGGCCACGCCCGCCGCCGCACAGCACGAGCATCACGCCCCGCCCGCCGCGGCTCCGACGGTCGATCCGCACGCGGGGCACGCTGTGCCGTCCGCGGCAGCCGATCCCCATGCCGGCCACGCGATGCCTGCGCCCGCTGCGGACCCGCATGCAGGTCACGCCATGCCGGCGCCGGCCAACGTCCCGCCGGCCGGGAACGCGCCTGCGCCGCCGGCCCCGAGCGACTACGCCGCCGAGCGCTACTTTGGTCGCGAGGCCATGGCTGCGGCCCGCGCCCAGCTCGCCAAGGAGCACGGCGGCGGGAAGGCCTGGAAGGTCATGCTGAGCACCGCCGAGGTGCGGCCGACCTCGGGCGACGACGCCTACGCCTGGGAGGGCGAGTTCTGGTACGGCGGCGACGTCAATCGCCTGGTGGTGAAGTCGGCGGGCGAGGGCGAGTTCGGCGGTGATTTGCACTCCGCAGAAGCCCAGGTCCTCTATTCGCGCGCCATCGGGCCCTATTTCGACCTGCAGGCGGGCGTCCGGCATGACTTCGAGCCGGGCCCCTCGCGGACCTACGCCACGGTCGGGTTCGAGGGCGTAGCGCCCTACTGGTTCGAACTGGAAGGCGCGGCCTTCCTCTCCGAGAGGGGCGATCTTTCCGCGCGGCTCGAGGGCGCCTACGACTTGCGCCTGACCCAGAAGCTGATCCTCGAGCCCCGCGCCGAGGTCGAACTGGCGGCCCAGGAGGTTCCTGAACTGGAGCTCGGCTCAGGCCTGACCAGCGCCGAGCTTGGCCTGCGGCTGCGCTACGAGCTTCGCCGTGAGCTCGGCCCCTATGTCGGCGTCTCCTACGAGCGGAAGTTCGGCGACACCGCCGATCTCGCGCGGGCCGCCGGAGAAGACGTCGAAGACACCCGTTTCGTTCTGGGCGTGCGCGCCTGGTTCTAGTCATCGCGCCGTCGGCGCAAGCTTAGTTGGAGAGAATAGATGAAGACCCTGCTTCTGGCCGTCGCGGCCCTCGGCGTCTGCGCGACCGGGGCCCTGGCCCACGGCCAGGACCACAGCGCTCATGCCGGCCATACCGCTCCGGCCGCCGCCGGCAGCGTCGAAGGCACGGGGGTGGTCAAGAAGATCGACGCCAAGAGCGGCTCGGTGACCATCGCCCACGACCCGATCAAGGCCCTGAACTGGCCGGCGATGACCATGCCGTTCAAGGTCGCCGACAAGGCCCTGCTCGCCAAGGTCAAAGTCGGGGCGAAGGTCCGCTTCGACCTCAACGGTCAGACGATCACCGCCATCCGCCCGCAATAGGTTGGCCTGCCTCCGGAGCGCGACGACGCTCTGGAGGCCCCCACCTTGACCCTCGTCAAAATTCCGGCCGTACCCGGAAAAATTTTGAGGGATGGGGGCGGGGCGCGCGTATCCCCAACGAGCGACTGGAGGGTCGCTCTCACGGCGCGGGCAATCCGCGCCCAGAGGAGGGGATCAACACGGTGAGTTCGGGGTGATTTGAGAAGAGTCGCGATCGTCGGCGAAGCGGACGATCAGGCGGGGGATTTCGGCTGACCAGGCGCTATGCGGCGACGGAGGTTGTCGTCGTGAACCTGGCCGGACGTCGATGCAATCAGACATCGTCATCGATTCCTGGGCCGGTGGTCCCGCCTGCGCGAACCAAAATATGTATAGACATTAGCTGCTGGCGGTTCACCGCGGCGGCGCGCGGGCGCTTGGGATACGCCGGGAGGGTGGCCCCAGGCGCCGATCAAAGGGGGTAGGTTATGAACCGTTTTTCTAAGCGTCTGCTGCTGGCCAGCGCCATGCTGAGCGGCGCGATCTGGAGCGCCGAGGCGCACGCTCAAGCCGCGAGCGACGTCGAGGAAGTCATCGTCACCGGCAGCCGCATCAAGCGGGTGGACATCAGCGGGGTCGGCCCGGCGACGGTGGTCAGCCAGGAAGAGATTTCGAACACCGGCATCACCAACGTCGAGACCCTGCTGCAGCGGCTTCCGGCCTCGGCCGGCGCCGCCGGCGGCCAGACCAGCGCCTATTGGACCGGCAACGGCTACGGCACGGCGCAGGTGAACCTGCGCGGTCTCGGCATCAACCGCACCCTGACCCTGATCAACGGCCGCCGCGTCGTGAACGGCGGCACCGGCGCCAACAGCGCGCCCGACCTCAACATGATCCCGACCTCGATCATCGGGCGGATGGACGTGCTGAAGGACGGCGCGTCGGCCATCTACGGCGCCGATGCGGTCGCCGGCGTGGTCAACATCGTCACCATCGACGGCTACGAAGGCCTGAAGGTCTCCGGCAAGTACGGCATCACCGACGAGAAGGACGGCGAGGAGTACACCGTCGACCTGCTGTGGGGCATGCGCGGCGACCGCGGCGGCGTGACCGCGGCGTTCACCTACCAGAAGACCGAGGCGGTCAACATGGCGAGCCGCGCGCCCTGCAGCCTGGGCGAGAGCAACGGCCAGCTGGTCTGCTCGTACAGCGGCAACACCCTTGGCGGCCGTGCGCGGCTGGCCGACGGCCGCGTCGTGAACTTCAGCCAGACGCCCGGCCCGGACGGCAACTATTTCGAGCCCTACAACGGCGCCAAGCACGGCTTCAACTCGAACCCGTACCTGAACGCGGTGTCGCCGATCGAGCGGATCAGCACGGCGTTCCTGGCCGACTACGACCTGACCGACGACGTGCAGCTGTTCGGCGAGTTCTTCTTCACCCACCGCAAGAGCAACCAGCTGGCGACGCCTGGCGGCCTGACCCATCGGCCGACCAATCCGGACGGCACGCCCGACGTGCTGCGTGACTTCACCATCCGCGCCACGAACCCGAACAACCCGACGGGCCAGGACCTGGTCCTGCTGGCGCGGCGGCTGGGCGAGGGCGGCCCCCGCAAGTTCTTCCAGGAAACCGACACCTACCGCCTGGTGGCGGGCGCCCGCGGCAAGGTGGTCGGCGACTGGACCTGGGAAGCGGCGGTGAACTGGGGTCGGAACACCGGCATCGACGCGATGACCAACATCGCCAACCTCGAACGCGTGCAGAAGACCCTGAACTGCGTGCCGGGGGCGCCCTGCGGCGACTATCTCGGCGCCGGCAGCCTGACCAAGGAGGTGCTGGAGTACATCCTCTACACCTCGCGCGACACCGGCGGTAACGAGCAGCGCAGCGCCACGCTCGACTTCTCCGGGACGCTGTTCGAACTGCCCGCCGGTCCGGTCGGCGCGGCGGTGGGCCTGCTTTACCGCGAGGAAGAAGGCTGGCGGGATCCCGACGCCCTGACGGTGCTGGGCATCGGCAACACCAACCAGCAGGACCCGATTTCCGGCTCGATGAAGGCCAAGGAAGCCTATCTGGAGGTTTCGGCTCCGCTGCTGGCCGATCTGCCGCTGATCAAGAGCCTCGATGTCGACGGAGCGCTCCGCTACTCGGACTACGACCTGTTCGGCAGCAACGTGACCTACAAGGCCAGCCTGAACTGGACGGCGATCGAAGGCCTGCGTCTGCGGGCCACGTACGGGACCGGCTTCCGGGTTCCCAGCGTGCCCGAGCTGTTCGGCGGCGTGGCCGAGGGCAACCTCACCACCACCGACCCCTGCAGCGGCTACAGCACCAGCGGCAATGCGACCCTGATCGCCAACTGCCAGGCCTCGGGCGTTCCGGCCGGCTACCGCCAGCTGGGCACCACGATCCTGACCACCAATGGCGGCAACAGCGACCTGCAGCCGGAAGAGGCCAAGACCCTTACCCTGGGCCTGGTCTTCACGCCGCCGCAGATCAGCGGTCTGTCGGTGACGATCGACTACTTCGATATCGAGATCACCGACGCGATCCGTTCGATCCCCGGCTCGACCAAGCTGGCGGTCTGCTACGCCTCGGCGGGGATGACCCATCCGTTCTGCGGTTCGAGCAACTTCACCCGCAGCACGCTGACCGGCGAGGTCAACTTCCTGTCGTCCATCCCGGTGAACACCGGCAAGGAAGAGATGACCGGCGTCGATATCGGCATCCACTACGACTTCGACCTGTTCGACCGCCGCGCCAGCTTCGACTGGAACACGACCTATCTCGGCGAGTACCTGATCACCGCCTATGACGGCGCCGAACCGATCGAGTTCGACGGCCATATCGGCGGCGGCAACGGCGGCTTCCCGAAGTGGCGCTCCAACGCCAGCTTCACGGTCACCGACGAAAACTGGACCGGGACCTACTCGGTGCAGATGATCGGCAAGGCGACGGACTTCAACGCCGCGCCGGGGGATATCGGCTACGAAGCGCCGCGGGTGTTCTACCACAACGCCCAGCTCGCCTATCGCTTCGCCGAGAACGCCGACATTGCGGTCGGGGTCGACAACATCTTCGACAAGAAGGCTCCGTACATCCAGAGCTTCACCGACGGCAACACCGACACCATGACCTACGACCTGCTCGGTCGTCGCGGTTATGTGCGCCTGACCTACCAGTTCAACTAGGTTGGCGCGCGACGCCGGGCGGGCTGCCCCACGGCCCGCCCGGCGTCGGCCATTTCTGAGAGATTTCCCAGATGCGTTTGCCGGCCCTGGCTCGAAAGACCCACAAGTGGCTCGCCCTGATCATCGCCGTCCAGGCGGTGTTCTGGATGCTGAGCGGCCTCTACATGACCGCCGTCCACATCGATATCATCCACGGCGACCATCTGGTGCGCACGCCGCGCCAGCAGCCGATCGCCCTGGAAGGCCTGGTCGAACCAACGACTCTCGTCCCTGGCGGGACGCGCTCGGTGCGCCTCGACACCCAGCTTGGCCAGCCGGTCTACATCGTCGACGCCATTCCCGGCCGCATGCTGTTCGACGCCCGTACCGGCCAGATGCTCTCGCCGCTGGGTGAAAAGGCCGCGCGCGACCGCGCCGTGGCGCTCTATGCGGGTGAGGGGGCCGTGACCAAGGTCGAACTGCTCGACACCGCGCTCAGCGAGATCAAGGGTCGCCAGATGCCGATCTGGCGCGTCGAGTTCGAGGGCATGTGGAAGCCCACGCTCTACATCGCGCCGCAGACCGGCGAGCTCTCCGCCAAGCGGCACGACCTTTGGCGCATCTTCGATTTCGTCTGGATGTTCCACATCATGGACTACGAAGAACGCACGGACATGAACAACACGCTGCTGCGCGTCGCCACCTGGATGGCCGTCGCGACCTCGGCCACGGGCGGCTGGCTGCTGCTCTACAGTTTCCGCCGCCGGCGCCGCGCGCGCAAAGCGGCCTAGAGGATCGACTGATGTTCCTGATCCGCACGCTTCACAAGTGGTTCGGCCTGGTGCTGGGCCTGCAGATGCTGCTCTGGTCGATCAGCGGGGCGATGATGGCCCTGCTGGACCATCACAAGGTCTCGGGCGAAGGCTCCATTCGCGAGCCCGCCCAGGTCATGCTGCCGGCCCAGACCCTGCCTTTGTCCCAGGTTGCGGCCGCCTTGGGCGAGCCGGTCCTCAAGCTTCAGCTCAAGACCCTCGGCCAGGCCCAGGTCTATCAGGCGACGACGCCGTCGGGGATCAAGCTGCTCGACGCGGCCACGGGCCAGCCGGTGGTCATCGATGCGGCCCGGGCCGGGGCGCTCGCGGCCGCGGCCTACGCGGGGCCCGAGGGCGTCGCCTCGATCCGCAGGGTCGAGAAGCACGACGTGGAGTCCCGCACCGCCGAACTGCCGGCCTGGCGGGTGGAGTTCGCCGACGCCGGGAAGACGACGCTGTTCATGTCGGCCGCCACCGGCGAGGTGTCGTTGGTGCGCAACGACACTTGGCGGCTGTGGGACATCTTCTGGATGATCCATATCATGGACTACACCAAGCGTGAGAGCTTCAATCACCCGCTGATCATCACTGTGGCCAGCGGTGTGACCTGGCTGACGCTCAGCGGTGTGATCCTGCTGTTCCGCAGCTTCCGCCGTCAGGACTTTGCCTACCTGCTCGACCCGATCGAGCGTCTGCGCGAAGGCCGCGCCAAGGGCTGACCCGGCCGCCCGGACGACTAGATGTCGATCCGGGCGATCACCGGCTGGGGCAGCAGCCGGATGATCAGCATGACGTATCGCCAGAACCACGGGCCGTAGACGATGGCGCTGCGCCCGTTCAGGCCCTTGACGATGACCTTGGCCACCGCTTGCGGCGTGGCCCATAGCGGCCCGCCCTTGGCCAGGGCGGCGGTCATCGGGGTGTCGACGAAGCCCAGCTTGAAGACCACGGCCTTGGGGCCGCCGTGCAGCGCGCTGCGATGGGCCAGGCCCTGCATCAGCACCGCCAGGCCGGCCTTGGCCGCGCCATAGACGAAGTTCGAGCTCCGGCCGCGGTCGCCGGCCACGCTGCCGATCGCCGCCACCACGCCGTTGCGGCCGTCGGTGCGTTCCAGCCGCCGCGCCAGGGCCAGAGCCCAGAGGCCGGCGGAGGTGAAGTTCACGTCGATCAGCGCTGCGGCGTGGGCGGCGTCCTGTTCGGCGCGAGTCTGATCACCCAGCAGGCCGTGCGCGATCAGTGCGGTGTCGAAACCGCCGATGGCGTCGGCCAGCGACTGCAGCAGCTCGTCGGTGGGTTCGGATTCCACTAGGTCGAGCGCCCGCACCGCGACGTTGGGAGATCCGCGCACCCGCAGGTCGGCGGCGATCGCTTCCAGCCGCGCCCCGTCGCGCGCCACCAGCATCAGCTGGGCGCCTTGGGCGGCGAGGTCGCGGGCGACCGCTTCGGCGATGGCCGAGGCCGCGCCCAGAATGAGGACGCCGCGGCCGCGCCAGGCGTTATTGGTCATGTGTCACTCGTCGCCAGAAACGTGAAGAAAACAGAGGGTCGCGCAGGGCTTCCAGTTCGCGCCAGCGCGGATAGCCGGCGCGGAACGTCGCCGCCGACATGCGCCCGTCCTTGGCCGGATAGACCTTGCCGCCGGCCGCCACGACGATGCTGTCGAGCCGCTCCAGCAGGTTCAGGGTCGCCTCGCCGCGGTTGGGGAAGTCCAGCGCCAGCGAAGCGCCGGGGCCTTCGAACGAGATGAGGCCGCCCGACCGTAGCGGGCCCAGGCTCTTGAGCACGGCCAGGAACGAACCCTGGCCGGCGGCCGAAAGGGTCCGCAGCGCCTCGGCCATGGCGTCCTGCTGGGTCCCCACCGGCGCCATGAACTGATGCTGGTAGAAGCCCGCCGGACCGTAGAAGCGGTTCCAGCCGCCGATGGCGTCGAGCGGGTAGAACGCCCCGCCATAGTGCTTGCGGGCGGTCCCCCGTCGCAGCCGCTGCATCCCGCCATAGGCGGTATTGAAGGCTCGCAGGGTCAACCGGTTCATCAGGCCCGGCGGAGCGGCGATCGGCGCCTGGAGCTTCTGGCGCGGCGCGTGCAGGGTCAGCGGGCCGGCGGCGGACCAGTTGGCCCGGTACATCACTCCGCGGCCGAGCGCGGCGCCGCCCGCGGTGCAATCGATCCACGAGGAGACGTGCTCGAAGCGCCCGTCGCTTTCGGCGGTCAGCCGGAAATATTCCTGCAGGTTGGCGAAGGGCACGGTCTCTTCGTCGACGAAGGTGCTTGGGATCGGCGCCAGGGCGATCTCGGCCCAAGCGATCAGGCCGGTGAGGCCCAGGCCGCCGAGGGTGGCGTGGAACAGCTCGGGCCGATCCTGCGCCGACAACTCCAGGCCGCCGGCGTCCGATCGCAGCAGGCCGATACGACGCACGTGCCGCCCGAACGAGCCGGCGCGATGGTGGTTCTTGCCGTGCACATCGTTGGCGATCGCCCCACCGAGAGTCACGAACCGCGTCCCGGGCGTGGTCGGCAGGAACCAGCCGTGCGGGGTGACCGTGCGCAGGATCTCGTCGAGGCTGACCCCGGCTTCGGCGCGCAGGACGCCGCTCGCCGGATCGAAGGCGATGAAGCGGTCGAGGCCGCGCATCGAGATCATCAGTCCGTCGGGATTGAGCCCGCTGTCGCCGTATGAGCGGTGTAGGCCGGCGGCGAGCAGGCTGCCGATTCCGGACGCTTCTGCGATCAGGCCGGGCAGCTGGTCCTGATGTTGCGGGCGCGCGACCTTGTGGGGCAAGCGCGGCGTGCGACCCCAGGGCTCGACGACCTGGCTGTGGTAGCTCAGGGCCATGCGACCGTCGCCAGCACGAAGGCTGCGAGCAGCGGGCCCATCAATTTCCAGCTGAAACGGTCGCGGATGGCGTAGGCGATCGGATCCTCGTCCAACTCACCTCGCCCGGCGACCAGCCACAGCCGAGCGACCCAGATCATCAGCAGCAGCGGGGCGACCCACAGCCAGTCGGGTTGCGCGTAGATGTTCGAGGGAAACGCCTCTTCCATCAGGTAGGTCACCACGATCAGCACCGAGGCGACGCTGGAGGCCGCGCCGAGCGCCAGCACCGCCGGCCCGTCGTCCGTGCGATAGCCGCGGCCAGGCAGGGGGCGGGAGACGTCGCCGGCCCGCAGATTGTGGATCTCGGCATAGCGCTTGGCGAGCGACATCGAGAAGAAGAAGAACAGCGAGAAGGTGATCAGCCACGGTGATTGCGGCGTGGCGATCACCGCCGCGCCGATGGCGATGCGGATAGCGTAGAGCAAGGCCAGGGACGCGACGTCGAGAATGGCCCGGCGCTTCAGGCGGAAGGTGTAGGCGAGGGTCAGGACGGCGTAGCCCGCCAGCCCCAGCAGCAGGGCCGGCGACGTCGCCAGCGCCAGCGCGGCCGCGGCCGCCAGCAGCAGCGGCACAGCCGCCGCGACGTGCTCGATGCGGAGCACGCCCGCCGCCAGCGGCCGATGCCGCTTGGTGGCGTGCCGCCGGTCCGAGGCCAGGTCCGAAAGGTCGTTGATCAGGTAGGTCGCTGAGGCGGTCAGCCCCATGGCGACGAAGGCGGCCAGGCTGAGCATCACCGCTTGCGGATCGGTGAACTTCTGTGACAGCAGCAGCGGCAGGAACACCAGCAGGTTCTTCGTCCACTGGTGCAGGCGCAGCGCCTTGCGCCAGGTCTTCAGGCTTGGGCGATCGCGCTCGAACTCGGCTTCCAGCGGCTTGCCCAGCCTGCGCGCCTCTAAGGCGACGGCGGCGGCCGGTCCGGCCAGGACCACGCCCTGGGCCTTGGCCCAGACTTTCAGGTCGGCGCGCGAGTCGCCGGCATAGGCGAAGCCGTCGGGAAAGCGCTCGACCAGCCGCTCGGCCTTGTGCACGCCCTTCAGGTTCCGCGCGCCGTCGCTGCCCTCGGCGCTGTCGAACAGGCCGCAATGGGCGGCCACAGCATCGGCGACCGACTGGTGCGCGGCGGTGACCAGGTGAATCGGCCGCGAGCGCGCCTTCTGCTGGCGCAGGAAATCGAGCAGCGCCTCGTGATAGGGCAGGGCCGCCGGATCCAGCGGCTGCAGGTGCGCCAGGCGCGCCTTGAAGGCGGCCCGACCGCGCAGCAGCACAGGCAGCAGCATGAGCGCGGCCAATGGGTTGCGGAACACCAGGGCCACGAACTGTTCGGCCAGGGTGTCGGTGCGCACCAGCGTGTCGTCCAGGTCGACGACCAGCACCGGGGCGGCGCGCGGCCCGCCTTCGAGGTTCGAGTGCAGGGTCATTTGGCGGGTCCGTGGGATCGGAACGTGTAGCGCTTATGCAAGGCGAAGCTCAGCACCGCGGGCGACAGCACGCCGACTCCGTGCCCGATGGCCTCGGCCCAAGCCCGCGACATGAACCGTGGCAGCAGCAGCTCGCCCAGCAGCATCGAGACCAGCCAGACGACCGCGAACGAGACGACGTTGACCGCCAGGAAGCGCATGAACTGTCCGCGGCGGTCGCCCGGCGCGGTGGGAAAGACGAAGCGCCGGTTGAGCTCGAAGGCGACCAGCACGCCGACCGCGTAGGCGCAGACTACCGCTGCTGCATAAGGCAGGGCGTGGCTGAAGGCGAAACGGCTCAGCCATTGGGCTGCTGCCGCGGTCCCGCCGACCAGCAGGAAGGCCGCGAACTGCCGGCTCAGCAATGGGCGCAGGCGCTCATGCACGCGGAAGGCTCTCCACCAGGCGCCGCGCATAGCCGATGCTCTCGGACACGCCGCGATCCTCTGGATAGTAGAAGCAGGTGTCTGCAATCTGAAGGCCGGCCACCGGCGTCTGCGGATCGGGGATCCTGTCGGCGAATCCGATGTCGCAGACCGGCTGGGCGTAGCGCAGCCGCGCGACATGGCTGGCGATGCGGTCGGAAGCGCCCAGGGCCGGGTTCACCCGCTGCAGATAGCCATAGCTTTCATCGACGAAGGCCTCGTCGCTCCGGCCGAACGCGGGGTTGGACGTCGGCATGTAGTAAGGGACGTAGACGATGTGCCGGTCGAGTGGCCGAAGGTTTGAGAACTCGACGAAGCCGGGCGCGCCGATGGCCGGGTCGGAGACATTGACCCAGAAATTCGCAGTGACCGGCTTGGCCAGCTGGTGGACGACGCAGACCACGCCGACGTTCTCGAACTGCGAATAGGCGCCAGCCAGATCCGGATGGTCGGCCAACATCGCGGCCGCATAGGGCATGGCGACGGTCGAGATCACCTGGCTGGCCTCGAACCGGCGACCATCCGAGGCTTCGACGCCCTGGACCTGGCCCGCCTCGATCAGCAGGCGCCTGGCCGGGGTCGACAGATGGATCTTGCCGCCCAGCTTTTCGATCGCCGCCGTGAGGGCCATGACCAGCGCCTCTGAGCCACCCTCGATGTAGCCCAGTTCTTCCTGGAACAGCGAGCGGCGCGAGCGGCCGAGCCGCTTGATCCGTTGCCAGACCCAGGCCGCCGAGATGCTCTCGGCGTGCTCGTAGAACTTCAGCTCGAACAGCGGGCGCCAGAGCTTGTCGTAGACCCGCGGCCCGCACCAGGCGCGGAACCAGTCCGCGGCGCCGATCCTGTCCAGCCGCCGCCAGTCCGAGCGCTTGGTCGAGAGGTAGGCCTGCAGGCCGTAGCGGACCTTCTCGATCAGGCTCATGCCCGGGAAGGTCAGAAGCGAGATCGGATCGCCCCACGGGTGCAGCTTGCCATCGACGTAGAAGCCCATCTTGGTCGGAACCCACCGGATCGGCGGCAGGCCGAGCTCGGCGAGCAGGGCGGTGGTGTCGGCGTCGCTGCGGCAGCAGAAGTGATAGAAGCGCTCAAGCGACAGGCCGTTGAAGTCGAAGTGCGCGGCCATGCCGCCGGGGCGGTCGCCGGCCTCCAGCACCTCGACCTTCCAGCCGGCCTTGGCGGCGTAGTAGGCGGCGGCCAGCCCCATCGGCCCCGCGCCGATCACCAGCAGTCTGTCGTCCGTCCGCGCCATGGTCAGAACGTCAGCTCGACATCGGCGTAGGCGGGGTCCTTCAGGGTCGCGTTCAACGCCTCGCGCAGCGGGGTGGCCCGCACGCCGAAGATGCCCGGCCAGTCGATCACCTCGAACACGTCGGGTGTCCGCAGAGCCTTCAGCTGCGCGGTCGTGAACGGCGGGTTGCGGTCGAAGATGGCGTAGGTCTTCAGCAGCAAACTGAAAAGCCAGACCGGAATCCTGACGATAGGCGTCCGCGAACCGTCGGTGTCGCGGATCTGCCGGATGAGGTCGATGTAGTCGATCCGCTCCTGGCCGGAGATGTTGAACGTCCCCTCCCGCCGCTCGCGCAGGCAGGCGCCGATGATGCTGGCGAAGTCTCCGGCATAGAGCGGCTGGCGCAGATAGCGCCCGTCTCCCGGGATCGGGAACACCGGCGCGCGGCGCATGAAGCGGGCCAGCCAGCCCAGGTGCTTGCGGTCGAACCAGCCGAACATCAGCGTCGGCCGCAGGATCACGTGTGGCAGTTCGCACCGCGCCACGATGGCCTCCTGCGCCTTCTTGCTCTCGGTGTAGAGGTCGCGGGCCTGGGAATTCACCACCGACGAACTGACATGGACGACGTAGGGCCGCTTGCCGCGCGCGGCGGCAGCCAGCACGCGTTCGGTCGAGACGATGTTGTTGCGGCGGAACGCCTCTGGATCGAGCCCGCCGATCTGCGCCTGCAGCATGACCACCGCGTCGCAGGCTGCCGCGACGTCCTCCCACGGGCCGGGTTCGGCCAAGTCGGCGGTGATCACCTGCAGCTGGGGATGCAGGCGCTGGAGGATGGCGGTGTTCTGCGGGTGCTTGTCGACGGCGACCAGGTCGAACTCGCCTGTTCGCGCCAACTGGGCGATCAGGTTCTGGCCGACGAGGCCTGCGGCGCCGGTGACGAGAATACGCTGCATCATGGAAGAACACGCTTTTGGGATAGCTCGCCGACGGACCGCGTCGGCTTAGGCCTTGCGGCCGGGCGCAGCGAGCATGGGACGATTCTGTCGCTCATCAGGGGGCGGCCCAGAGCGCACAGTTAGAACCGTCAGCGAGCGTTACCAGCACCTGCGGGCGCAGGAGAGGCTTCTCGACGTCGAGACGCCAGCCGACATTGGCGTCGGTCACCGACGGGAGGGCGGCGGGCACGTCGGGGCGCGGATCGTCGGCGACGGCCGCGCGAAGGATCAAGCCGTTGTCGACCACCGCGACGGCCTTGACCGGCGCCTCGGCCGCAACGTCCCACGCCCAGCCGAACACCCGCCAGCCGCCGGTCTTGCGTTGCACGACGCCATCAAGGTTGCCGCGACAGCGGGTGGGATCCACCGCCGGGTTGGCGACGAGCCGGGACATGTAGGCCAGGTCCGGCGGGCTCGCACCACGAACGACGGCGGCTGGCCGAAGCGCGAGGCATCCGCCAGCGAGCGCGGCGAGGCCAAGCGCCACGAGACCTGTGCGGCGGAGTGAGGCCTTGCCGACTTGGCGCCAGGCGAGCGTGAGCCCCAGCCCGGTCAGGATCAGCGTCGCCAACGCCGCAAGATCCAGGGTGATCACCCCGCCCAGCGGCGCGGCGACCCAGACAAGGCCCGTATAGAGCCCTGTGGCCATGGTCATGGCCAGCAACGTCTTGCGTCCCCAGGCCTCGGCGCCGATTGCCACGACGCCCGCGAGGGCGAGCGCCAGAATGGCGTCGTAGCTGAACTGGTGCAGGAAGAGGGCAAGGAAGGTCACGCCTACGAACAGCGCGTAGCACCCGGCGACTGAGACGAGCAGGCGGCCGGCCATCGCGGTCTGCGGCGGACGGCCGGGACGTCGGCGCGCAACGCTCCAGAGCGCCAGCGCGCCCAGCAGCAGCAAGGCGACGTTGCCCCCGCTGAGCGCGTAGAAGTCCCAGCGCCGCAGCGCTCCGGCCAGGTCGGTCTCTCCGGCGCCGAGGGGGCGCGCCAGCGGCTCGGGCGCCTGCGGTGGGCTGGGCGTAAACAGATAGGCGGCGATCTCGGCCTTGGTCTGGAGCCACTCCAGGGCGGTGTAGCTCTGGTAGCGCGTGGCCAGGCGTTCGCTCAGCGACTGCTTGGGGGCGAGCTGCAGTTCGCCGGTGAGGGCGTAGGCGAGCAGGGGGTCCTGGCTCGGCAACGCAGTGGCCTTGTACGCCGACCAACTCGCCAGCAGGGCCAGGCCGACCGCGGCTCCGGCCACCAGCGCCTTGGGGGAACGCCACAGGCGGGTCACGAAGTAGACCAGCGCCACGGGCGCGAGGAAGAACGACGAGGCTGCGTGGCAGAGCATGGCGAAGCCGGCGAGGCCGCCGAACGTCGCGGTCTCGCCGATCGAGGCGCGTGGCGAGGGCCGCAGCCGGAATGCGTAGCCTGCCGCAGCGATGCTGAACGCTGCGCCCATCAGCTTCGGCCACGTGTAACCGGTGTTGAACAGCGCGAACGGGGTAAGCGCCACGAGCAGGACGCCGGTCGCGGCGACCGCCGGCGGCAGCTTGGCCGCCCGGCGCACGGCCCAGTAGAACGCCGCCGCCCACAACGCTGAAAGCGATATGCCGCCCACGCCGAGCGCGACGGGCTGCAGATGTGCGCCGTCATTGTTCGCCTGCAGCAGTGCAAACAGGTCGGCGAAGAGCAGGTAGCCGCCGGCCATCAGCGGCGGGCGATCGCTGAGCGACCAGTCGCCGGGCGCGGTCTGCAATGGATGGGTCCCAAGCCGCACGGTCTCGGCGAACAGGCCTGGCAACAGGTGGTCGGAGGACCAGACCGCTGGTGCGAACCTCCGGGCCGGCTCCCAGACCCCCGATCCAGTCGCCCCGAGATGCAGGACGGTGAAAACGAGAAAGGCGGTCAGGAACCAAGCGTAGACTGGAGCCTTCTGGGCGCGCCAGACGGACTTGGCGAGGTCGGGCGCCTTCCAGCGTGCGCCGACCGCGATCGCCACCACCGCGCCGACCAGCAGAAGCGCGCTGAACGGGGGCGCGGGCGTCCACGCGTAGAGGTAGAACAGGGCCAGCGACGCGACGGCGAGGCCAAGGAAGCCGCCGAGCACGGGATCGACCCCGCTGCGCGTGGCTCTGGCCACGAGCCCGCCGGTGAAGAACGCCGCAAACACGACGGCGAACGCCAAGAGCAGATAGCCGGCGTAACCGAGATAGGATTGCTTGAGGTAGCTCAGCGCAGAGACCTCGTAAGGCGGGGCGACGCCGACGTGCCGGAAGTCGGACGTTCCGACGAGCCGCAGGAACACTTCGCCGCCTGGACACCAGGTCCGTCCCAGGGGAACGATGGCCTCGGTGTAGACTCCCTCCGTGGCTCCGCCGGCGATGGGCTTGATCTGCTGGTGTGTCGAGCAACGCAGGTAGAGCGCGTTACGTGTCTCGTACTCGCGGATTGCGCCCTGGTACGTCACCCCGACGAAATCAACCGGCTCCAGCGGCCCCATCTCCAGCGCCAACGGCCGAACGCCTGCCGGCGAGGTTGAGCGATAGAGCGCGGAATCACGGGGCGAGCCGGCCCGGAGCGCACTATCGAGAACCACTGCGCCGGCTAGGGGTACGGTGTCCGGCTTTCCGACGATGATCTCGGTCTTCATGCCGAGCATCGGCGCGGCCGGGGGCTCAGGCGCGATCGCGATCGCGAGGCTCAGCAGAGCCAGGGCGCCAAGCGCCGCGCGCAGCAACCACATGCCCAGATCGCTCCCCACCGGTCCGCTGATGAATCAGCGGTAGCCGAAGACCATAGGTTAGCCGGCGGCGGCGATGAAGGCGCCAGCTGGAGTTGTGGCGTGGCCGACTATCGAAGCGAGGCGTTGATCCGGGCCAGGGCGGCCGCGCCTGGGGACAGTTCACGCTCGCTCAGCGAATTCAGCGGAACGTCGACGGTGCCCAGGTTCTCATGCAGGTCGCGCGCCTCAGGGTCGAGGAATAGCAGCCCGGTGACGATCTCCCCCAGCGCCTGACGCGCTTGCAGGTAGGCGAGCGCCCCGACCCGATCGGACGGGTCGTAATGTTCGGCCAGCTTGTGGAGGTGCAGGATCGAACCGTCGTGCTGAGCGACCGGGACGGTTTCCCCCGGGGCATAGTCGATGGTGATGGCGTTGCGCGCCGGCACGATGTCCATGCGGTTCACCGCTTCGTTGTGCTCGCGCACATAGTCGTAGGACTTGGTCGAGCCGGCGTGATTGTTGAATTGCACGCACGGGCTGATGCAGTCGATGAACGCCGCGCCCCTGTGACTCAACGCGGCCTTGATCAGCGGCACGAGCTGGTCCTTGTCGCCGGAGAAGGATCGCGCCACGAAGGTCGCGCCCATCTGCAGGGCCAAGCTGACCAGGTCGATGCCCGCGTCGTGATTGACGACGCCCTTCTTCGACTTCGAGCCCTTGTCCGAGGTCGCTGAGAACTGGCCCTTGGTCAGGCCGTACACGCCGTTGTTCTCGACGATGTAGAGCATGTTCACGCCGCGGCGGATCGAGTGGGCGAACTGTCCCAGTCCGATCGAAGCGCTGTCGCCGTCGCCGGATACGCCAAGATAGATCAGGTCGCGGTTGGCGAGGTTGGCGCCCGTGAGCACCGACGGCATGCGCCCGTGGACGGTGTTGAATCCGTGAGAGTTCCCGAGGAAATAGTCTGGCGTCTTCGACGAACAGCCGATGCCTGACAGCTTGGCGACCCGGTGCGGCGGCAGCTCCAGTTCGTAGCAGGCCTGTATGATCGCCGACGAGATCGAGTCGTGGCCGCAGCCGGCGCACAGGGTCGAGACTGCGCCCTCGTAGTCGCGCCGTGTGTAGCCGAGCGCGTTTGGCTTGAGCTGCGGGTGATGCAGTTGCGGCTTGGTGATGTAGGTCATTCAGCCGCCTCCGGCATGGGCCTGCGCTCGCTCATCAGCCGGGTGACCGCATCGGTGATGAAGCGCGCGGTGATCGGAGTGCCGTCGTAGTGCAGCACGGCCGTCAGTCGCGACGGATCGATTTCGCCTTCGTTGATCAGCAGCGTCCGCAGCTGGGCGTCGCGGTTCTGTTCGATGACGAAGACCCGGTCATGGGTGGCGACGAACTCAAAGATCTCGTCGGCGAAGGGAAAGCCGCGGACCCGCAAGGCGTCGAGATGCAGGCCTGCGTGCTCAAGGCTGCTCAGCGCCTCATGCACCGCCGGCGTGCTCGAGCCGAAATAGATCACGCCGTCTCGGGTGGCGCGCGTAGCGTTCCGCGCGACAGGGCCGGGCACCAAGCGCCGCGCGGTGTCGAACTTACGCAGCAGACGCTCCATATTGCCGACATAGACCGCGCCTTCCTCGCTGTAGCGGGCATAGGGATTGCGTGAGGTCCCGCGGGTGAAGTAGCCGCCCTTCGTCGGGTGCGTGCCGGGATAGGTGCGATAGGGAATGCCGTCGCCGTCGACCTCGAGGTAGCGGCCGAAGTCGCGGCCGGCTTCCAGATCCTCGTAGGTCATTACCTTGCCGCGATCGAGCGCGCGGTCGTCATCCCACTCGAAGGGCTGGGTCAGCCATTCGTTCATGCCGATGTCGAGGTCGAGCATGACGAAGACCGTGGTCTGCAGGCGGTCGGCCAAGTCGAAGGCCTGGGCGCCCATCTCGAAGCACTCGCCGGGATCGGCCGGCAGCAGCAACGGGTGCTTGGTGTCGCCGTGGCCGGCATACGCGGCGGCGAGCAGGTCAGCCTGCTGGGTGCGGGTCGGCATGCCGGTGGACGGGCCGCCGCGCTGGACGTCGAAGATCACCGCCGGGATTTCGGCGAAGTAGGAGAGGCCGATGAACTCGGTCATCAGCGACACGCCCGGTCCGGATGTGGCCGTGAACGCCCGGGCGCCGTTCCAGCCGG
This sequence comes from Phenylobacterium sp. 58.2.17, assembly GCF_026411515.1. Taxonomy (NCBI): domain Bacteria; kingdom Pseudomonadati; phylum Pseudomonadota; class Alphaproteobacteria; order Caulobacterales; family Caulobacteraceae; genus Phenylobacterium; species Phenylobacterium sp. 58.2.17. Next base: position 79,245 of record NZ_JAPMTQ010000002.1, read on the forward strand.
CCCCGACGACCACCCCGATCGAGGCGATTTCGTCCTCAGCCTGGACTATGGCGTAGCGCGCCTTACCCGTTTCAGGGTCGGTACGTAGGTCCTCGCAATAGCCGGTGAAGGCCTCGGCGAGCGAGGTCGAGGGGGTGATCGGATACCACGCGCAGACGGTCGCCCCGCCATAGACTGCGCCCAGCGCCGCGGCGGCGTTGCCCTCGACGAAGATGCGGTCGCCGACCCGATCGGCGCGCCGCACCCTGAGGCGCAGGGGCGAGAGATGTTCGGCCACATAGTCGCGGCCCATGTGGAGCGCCGCGACATTGGCGGCGATGAGCCGGTCCTTGCCGGCGAACTGCTCGCTCAGCAATTGCTCGATGACGCCCATCTCGATGTCGAGCAGCGCGGCCAGGGCGCCGACATAGATGATGTTCTTGAACAGCTGGCGCTCGCGCGGGATCTGGTAGGCGGCGTTGCACATCGCGGTCAGCGGCACGCCGACCACCGTGACGTCGTCGCGGAACTTGGATGGCGGCAACGGCTTGGTGGAGTCGTAGAACAGGTAGCCGCCGGGCTCGATCTCGGCGACGTCGCGGTCCCAGGTCTGCGGGTTCATCGCCACCATCAGGTCGACGCCGCCCCGCCGCCCCAGATGCCCTGCCTCGGTCACGCGGACCTCGAACCAGGTCGGCAGGCCCTGGATGTTGGACGGGAAGATGTTGCGCGCCGCTACCGGCACGCCCATGCGCAGGATCGCCTTGGCGAACATGCTGTTGGCGCTGGCCGACCCGGAACCGTTGACGTTCGCGAACTTGACGACGAAATCGTTGAGCGCCTCTAGCGGCATGATCCCCCCGCATGGGTCATTTCCAACAGGAACTTCTGCATGTCCCATGCGCCGGTAGGACAGCGTTCGGCGCAAAGACCGCAGTGCAGGCAGACGTCCTCGTCCTTGACCATCACCCGGCCGGTCGGGAGGTCGCCGGAGACGAACAGCGCCTGCTCCAGGTTCAGCGCTGGGGCCTTCAGCCGGCCGCGCAGGTCGGCTTCATCGCCGTTCTCGGTGAAGGTGATGCAGTCGGTCGGGCAGATGTCGACGCAGGCGTCGCATTCGATGCAGGCCGACTCAGCGAAGACCGTCTGCACGTCGCAATTCAGGCAACGCTGGGTCTCGCGATAGGCCGTCGCCCGGTCAAAGCCCAACTCGACCTCCAGACGGACATCCTTCAGCGCCTCGCCCTTGTCGAGCAGCGGCACGCGATAGCGGGCGTCGTTGGCCGGGTCGTTGTCGTAGCTCCACTCGTGGATGCCCATCTTCTGGCTCGTCATCGACGTGCCTGGAGGCGGGCGGTCGTTCAGGTCTTCGGCCTTGCAGAACTTGTCGATGGAGATCGCCGCATCGTGGCCGTGAGCGACCGCCCAGATGATGTTCTTGGGCCCGAAGGCCGCGTCGCCGCCGAAGAACACGTTGGCCAGAGTCGATTGGAAGGTGAGGGGATCGACCGTCGGCATGCCCCACGTGTCGAAGGTCAGGCCGATGTCGCGCTCAATCCAGGGAAAGGCGTTCTCCTGGCCGACGGCGATCAGCACGTCGTCGCATTCGTAGTGCTCGTCGGGCTCCCCGGAGGGGACCAGGCTGCGACGGCCCTTGGCGTCGTATTCGGGGCGCACCTTCTCGAAGGTCACGCCGGTGAGTCTACCGCCCTCATGGGCAAAGGCCTTGGGCACCAGGTAGTTGAGGATCGGAATGTCTTCGTGGAGCGCGTCTTCCTTCTCCCAGGGGCTGGCTTTCATCTCCTCGAAGCCCGAGCGGACGATGACCTTGACGTCCTGTCCGCCCAGCCGGCGCGAGGTGCGGCAGCAGTCCATGGCCGTGTTGCCGCCGCCCAGCACGATCACCCGGCGGCCGATCTGGTCGACATGGCCGAACGAGACGTTGCTCAGCCAGTCGATGCCGATGTGGATATTGGCGGCGGCCTCCCGCCGTCCCGGCAGGTCGAGGTCGCGTCCGCGCGGCGCGCCTGAGCCGACGAACACCGCGTCGTAGCCTTCGGCCAGCAGCGCCTTGAGGCTGTCGACCCGCTCGCCCAGCCGCAGGTCCATGCCCAGCCCGGCGACGTAGCCGACCTCCTCGTCGATCACCTCTTCAGGCAGCCGAAAACGGGGGATCTGGCTGCGGATCATGCCGCCGGCCTTGGCCTCGCCGTCGAACAGGGTCAGCTCGTAGCCCAGGGGCGCCAGGTCGCGCGCGACGGTCAGCGAGGCTGGCCCGGCGCCGACCAGCGCCACACGCTTGCCGTTGGACACCGCGACCGGCGCAGGCAGCCGGCCTGTGATGTCCTCCTTGTTGTCCGCGGCGACACGCTTCAGCCGGCAGATCGCCACCGGTTCGTCCTCGACTCGCCCGCGTCGGCAAGCGGGCTCGCATGGTCTGTCGCAGGTCCGTCCCAGGATTCCAGGGAAGACGTTCGACTTCCAGTTGACCATGTAGGCGTCTGAGTACCTGCCCTCGGCGATCAGGCGGATGTACTCTGGAACAGGCGTGTGGGCCGGGCAGGCCCACTGGCAATCGACGACTTTATGAAAGTAGTCAGGCCCCTCGGTACTGGTGCGCTGCACAATCGCTTCCTTCCCACACGCCATTCTTTCGCGGTTGCGAAGACGAGGGTCAGTGAAAGCAGACTCGCCTTACCGCGACGCAGCGTTCGAAGGGATGGTAGGACCCTATCGCGGCGGTAGCCAATACATTTCTTGCGGACTTCGACGACTGAGGCGGCGATTTCATCGACTGACGTCGCGGGCGCCGCATCAGAGGGACTCCTAGCCGCGGCGCGGCGCCTGACCGCTCAAGTTGCTGTGAAACCGGGTAAATTTCACGCGCCTGTTACGCGAAAGCGCTTGGTTGCCGTCAAGCTTTGCTTAACAGTTTCGCCAACCAGCCAAGGAGGTCCTCCGATGCCGAACCAACCGTTCGAAGTCGCGTCCCCGTTCGACGACGCCGATGTCGCCGAAACCATGATCGAAGCCGTGGTCGAAGAGGGCCAGGACAGCCTGTCGCTGGAAATCAACCTGCGCCGCGCGCAGGCTGAGCACGCTGAGAACCTGCGCCTGGCGCGCGCGCTCTAGGGCTTCCTACTTGTTGCGCTTGCGAAGCATGCGGCGCAACGCCGCCATGCCCGCGGGCGCGAGCAGCACCAGCACCCCCAGCAGATAGATCAGGCGGGCTTCCTCGGGCACGATCCTAGACCTCGTCGTCGTTCGGAATGTTGAGCAGCTCGCCGCACGCCTTGCAGTGGACGGCGTCCACGTCGTGCCTGCGTAAGCCGCAGGTGGGGCAGGTGAAGCGGATTTTGTAGGGCCGGAAGAGGGCCTGGGCCAGGCGCACGAACAGCGTGATCCCGGTCAGCATGGTCACGATCGAGATCACCCGGCCCCAGGCGCCGGGCAGGGTGATGTCGCCGAACCCGGTGGTCGTCAGGGTCGCGATGGTGAAGTAGAGCGCATCGATGTAGCCGCCGATGCCCTCGGTGCGCGCGAAGCTCGTGTAGACGAACCCGGTCATGATGAAGATGAAGGTGATCAGCGTCGAAGCCGCGCGGATCACGTCTTCCCAGCGCGTCTCGTTGTATCGGCGGCCGACCGTGTCCCAGAAGAACTCCGAGTGGACGAGGGTCCAAAGCCGCAGCACCCGCAGGAAGGCCAGGTTGAACAGCCAAAGCGGAAACAGCAGCGTGACCAGGACGAACAGGTCGATCCAGGTCACCGGCCGCCGAATCCAGGCGGCCAGATTGTCGCTCGCCAGCGCCCGGGCCACGAGGTCGGCCGCCAGCACCAGCGCCATGGCGTAGTCGATGAAGAGGAAGGCCGGGGTGTCGCGCAGCAGAGGCGCGGCGATGAAGAACGCGATCATCACGAAATCGATCGCGATCACGGTCAGGCGGAAGCGCACCGACCGCTCGGACTTGCCGAAATAGAGCTCGTGCAGCCGTGCGCGAATGCGTGGAGCGAGACGGCGCTGGCCAGGTTCGGGGGGCGAGATCGCGTCGGCGGGAGGCATGCCGCAACCATAGGCGGCTCGGCCGGCAGGGGAAGGGGCTCTAGCCCTCGCCCTTCATCGCCTCGTAGGCTTCGGTCGCCTCCAGCCACTCCTGTTCGGCCGCCTCCAGCGCGGCCTCGGCCGCAGCCCGTTGCCGGCCGAGTTCGGCGGCCTTGGCGGGGTTTTCGCTGAACACCTTCGGGTCGGTGAGCGCAGCGTCGATGCGGGCCAGCGCCTGGCTGGCGCGGGCTAGGGCGGCCTCGGCGGCCTCGGCGCGACGGCGGGCGGTGCCGGTCGGCGCCTTGGCCCTGGTCGCCGGCGGCTTGGCGGGAGCGACGGGTTCGGCCTCGCGCACCTGAGTGGGCGCCTTGCCGGCCTGCTTGGCGCGCTCGATGACGAACCTGGCGTAGTCATCCATGTCCCCGTCGTAGGGGGCGATGGTCCCGTCCGAGGCCAGCCAGAGGCGGTCGGCGACCAGTTCCATCAGCGACCGGTCGTGGGTGATCAGGATCACCGCGCCCTCGTAGTCGTTCAGCGCATCGAGCAGGGCCCGGCGGCTGTCGATATCGAGGTGGTTGGTCGGTTCGTCGAGGATCAGCAGGTGCGGCTTCTCGGCCGCGACCAGGTTGAGCAGCAGGCGCGCGCGCTCGCCGCCGGACAGGTTGGCGACCGAGGTCTCCACCTTCTCGTGGCCGAGCCCATACTGCGCGAGGCGCGAGCGACGGCTCGCCTCAGACGCCTCGGGCATTTCGCGGCGGATGATGTCCAACGGGGTGTCGTTCGGATCTAGGGCCTCGATCTGATGCTGGTGGAACCAGCCCACCTTCAGCCGGGCCGAGCGCTTCAGCTCGCCGGCGAGAGGCTCCAGCGCGCCGGCGACCAGCTTGGCGAACGTCGACTTGCCGGCGCCGTTGACCCCGAGCAGGCCGATGCGGTCGTCCAGGTCTAGCCGCAGGTTCAGCCCCTTGAGGATCGGCGGGCCGTCGGCATAGCCGGTGGCGACGCCTTCGAGCCGCACCAGCGGCGGCGCCAAGGGGCGTTCGGGGGAGGGCAGGAGGAACGGGGCGGTGTGCTCGATGACGACCGCCGACACCGGCGGCAGCTTGGCCAGCATCTTCAGGCGCGACTGGGCCTGCGTCGCCTTCGACGCTTTGGCGCGGAACCGGTCGACGAAGGACTGCAGGTGGGCGCGCTGCGCCTCGACCTTGGCCTTGGTGGCTTCCTGCAGGCGGGCCTTTTCCTCGCGCTGGCGCTCGAACTGGTCGTAGCCGCCGACATACAGGGTCAGCTTGCCGTCGAGCAGGTGCAGGATGTGGTCGCAGCTGTTGTTCAGGATCTCGCGGTCGTGGCTGATGATCACCGCCGTATGGGGGTACTTCTTCAGCCGGCTTTCCAGCCAGAGCGCGCCTTCCAGGTCGAGGTAGTTGGTCGGTTCGTCCAGCAGCAGCAGGTCGGGCTCGGCGAACAGCGCCGCGGCCAGGGCCACGCGCATCCGCCACCCGCCCGAGAACTCGGCCATCGGGCGCGTGAGGTCGGCGTTCGAGAAGCCGAGACCGGAGAGAATTTCCGCCGCCCGGCTCGGCGCGCGGTCGGCGCCGATTTCCGACAGCCGGCCATAGATGTCGCCCATCCGTTCGGGATCGGCGGTCTCCAGCTCATGCAGCAGCGCGGCGCGTTCCTCGTCGGCGGCCAGCACCGTGTCGATCAAGGGCACGGGGGTGGCGGGGTGCTCCTGGTCGACCGAGCCGATGCGGGCCTGCTTCGGATAGCCGATCTCGCCGTCGCCGGCGTGCAACTGGTCGAGGATCAGCTTGAACAGCGTGGACTTGCCCACGCCGTTGCGTCCGACCAGGCCGACCTTGGCGCCCACGGGTATGCTGACGCTCGCGTGGTCGAAGAAGCGGCGGCCCCAGGAGTCGAAGGTAAGGTCGTTGATCTGCAGCATGGGAGCGCGGGGCCTTAGCAGAGACCGCCGCGCAAGGCGACTGTCGTCCGCTTGGCGTTGTCACGTGGGGCGGTTATAAGCCCGCCACCCGCGCGGGACCCGCGCCTCCCCAAGAATTAAGACAAGCAAAAGACATGACCGAACGCACCTTCTCGATCATCAAGCCGGACGCCACCAAGCGCAACCTGACGGGTCAGATCAACGCCGTGATCGAAGGCGCCGGCCTGCGCATCGTCGCTCAACGCCGCATTCAAATGACCGAGGCCCAGGCCAAGAAGTTCTACGAAGTCCACGCCGAGCGCCCGTTCTACGGCGAGCTGGTTGAAACCATGACCTCGGCTCCGGTCGTTGTTCAGGTTCTGGAAGGCGAAGGCGCCGTGGCCAAGTACCGCGAAGTCATGGGCGCGACCAACCCGGAACAGGCTGCTGACGGCACGATCCGCAAGCTGTTCGCCCTGAACGTCGGCGAAAACTCGGTCCACGGCTCGGACAGCCTGGACAACGCCAAGATCGAAATCGCCCAGTTCTTCACCGACGACCAAATCGTCGGCTGATCGGGAACGGCTGGGCTTTGGCCGCGTTGAACAAGCGCGGCCACGAGCCCCACTCCGGTCCCCCCAGCGGACCAGCCGCATGACAGGCCCCGTTCGGCGAATGCCGGGCGGGGCCTTCTCTTATCCGGAGTTAGCGAGGACGAACGATCTGGCTCGGCCGCAGGTGCGGCGAATGAAAGCGGTCGTATTTGTCGGCTATCTTCAGGTGCAGCGCCGCATCCAGCAGGCGTTCGCCGCGCAGACCTCTTGGCGGCGGGTCAGCGCTCAACGCGCGCCAGAGGCTGACGGCCTCCCTATGCAAGCGTTCATTGCGGTTCATGCTGTCCATGCCGGTTCGAACAACGCAAGCGCACTGAAGTTCCGCCAGAACTTGGTTAACGATTCGCAAATTTCCGGAAGTTGTATTTGAGTTCGCTCTGGTTTTCGGGTGCGAACACTTAAGCTTGTTCAAGCCGTCGGTGACGTTGCGGCATGGCTTTCGCCTCGGAGAGCTTTCGGCTAGCTGGAGCCGGACCTTGTGCGTTGGTGGAGGCGGGCTTGAGCGGAACGGAGAGTTTTCCTGAGATCCGTGAGGCCGTGCGCAAGCTGTGCGCCCAGTTTCCCGGCGAATACTGGCGCGAGCGTGATCGAGAACGCACCTATCCCAAGGAGTTCGTCGCTGCGCTGACCGAGGCGGGGTTCCTGTCGGTCCTGATCCCGGAAACCTACGGCGGGTCAGGACTTGGTCTGGCCGCCGCGACGGCCGTTCTTGAGGAAGTTCATCGCTCGGGCTGCAACGGCGGCGCCTGCCACGCCCAGATGTACACCATGGGCACGATCCTTAAGCACGGCAGCGAGGCCCAGAAGGAGGTCTACCTCCCGAAGATCGCATCCGGGGAACTGCGCCTGCAGGCCTTCGGCGTCACCGAGCCGACGGCGGGAACCGACACAACGCGCATTTCGACATTCGCGCGGCGGGAGGGCGACCACTACGTGGTGAGCGGTCAGAAGCTCTGGATCAGCCGCGCCGAGCATTCCGATCTGATGGTGCTGCTGTGCCGCACGACGGCGCGCGAGGACGCGGCCAAGCCTTCCGACGGGATGAGCGTTCTGATCGTTGACCTGCGCGAGGCGGTCGGCAATGGCCTGACCATCCGCCCCGTGCGGACCATGCTCAATCACGCCACAACGGAGCTGTTCTTCGACGGACTGCGGGTTCCGGCGGCGAACCTAGTCGGCGAGGAGGGCAAAGGATTCCGCTACATCCTCGACGGGATGAACGCCGAGCGCATTCTGATTGCTTCGGAATGCATCGGCGACGGACGCTTCTTTGTCGACCGCGCCAGCCGCTACGCCACCGAACGCGAGGTCTTCGGCCGACCGATCGGCCAGAACCAGGGCGTCCAGTTCCCCATCGCCCGGGCGCACGTTCAGGTGACCGCCGCCGCGTTGATGGTCGACAAGGCCGCGGCGATGTTCGACGCCGGCGAGCCCTGCGGCACTGAGGCCAACATGGCCAAGATGCTGGCTTCGGAGGCCTCGTGGTATGCGGCCGATATGGCGATCCAGACCCACGGCGGCTTCGGCTTCGCCGAGGACTACGACATCGAACGCAAGTTCCGCGAGACACGGCTCTATCAGGTCGCACCGATCTCTACGAACCTGATCCTCAGCCACGTGGGCACCTACGTGCTGGGCATGCCGAAATCGTTCTGAGGGACGTGGGATGTACGATCTTCTGAAGGGCCTGCGAGTGGTCGAAGGTTCGGCTTTCGTCGCCGGACCGACCTGCGGCCTCTATCTGGCGCAACTGGGCGCTGAGGTGATCCGCTTCGACAACATCGGCGGCGGCCCGGACTTTCGCCGCTGGCCGCTCAGCGAGGGCGGCGAGAGCCTCTATTGGGAAGGGCTGAATAAGGCCAAGAAGTCCATCGCCATCGATCTGTCCCGGCCCGAAGGCCGCGAATTGGCGGCGCGGCTGGCCGCGGCGCCAGGCGAGGAGGGCGGCGTCTTCGTTACCAACTTTCCGGTCGAAGGCTTTCTTTCCTATGAGAAATTGAGCGCGCTGAGGCCCGATCTGATCTGTGCGCGGGTCATGGGTTGGGCCGATGGCGGCCCGGCCGTCGACTACACCGTCAACAGCGCGGTCGGCGTGCCGATGCTGAATGGCTTCCCGGACGAGCCACGGCCTGTGAACAACGTCCTGCCGGCCTGGGACCTGCTGACCGGCGCCTATGCGGCGTTCGCCTTGGTCTCGGCGCTTCACGCCCGTCAGAGGGACGGCAAGGGGCGCGAGATCCGCATCCCGCTGTCGGACATCGCCGGCACGACCATGGCCAATCTCGGCTATCTCGCCGAGAGCCTCGGCGGTCAGGACCGGCAGCGGATGGGCAACGACCTGTTCGGCGCCTTCGGCCGCGATTTCCTGCTGAAGGGCGGGCCGCGGATCATGCTGGTCGCGATCACGCCGCGGCAGTGGAAGGGTCTGACCCAGGTCCTCGAGATCGAAGCGCCGGTAGCCGCCCTTGAAGCCGAGCTCGGAGTCAGCTTCGCCGCCGACGAGGGCCTGCGCTTCGATCACCGCGCACGGCTATTTCCACTGTTCGAGGCGGCGTTCGCCCGCAAGAGCCTGGCCGAGCTGAAGCCCGCCTTCGACAAGGAGGGGGTCTGCTGGGGGCCATATCAGCCGATGAGCGCGGCGGCGGAGGACCCGCGGCTGATCAAGGGCAACCCGATCTTCGCCGAGGCGACCCATCCGAGCGGCCGAACCTATCCGACCGCGGGCTTTGCTGGGACCATTCCCCAGGAGGAGCGGAGGCCGGCCGGCGGCGCTGCGCGCCTCGGCCAGCACACCGACGAGGTCTTGGCCGAGGTGCTTGGAATGTCGGACGGAGAGATCGCCAGATTGCATGACGCCGGCGTCGTGGCCGGACCGGAGGGACGATGAGCAGTACGATCGAGGTCAGCGAGCCGTCTCCCGGGGTCAAGGTCGTCACCCTCAGCCGGCCGGACGCCGCCAACGCGCTGAACACCGCCATGGGCGTGGAGCTGCTCGCACTCTGGACCGCGCTCGCCAAGGACGCCTCGGTGCGGGTGGCGGTGCTGACCGGCGCTGGCCGGTTCTTCTGCGCCGGCGCGGACCTGAAGGAACGCGACGGCATGAGCGACCAGGCCTGGTCCGATCAGCACGTCATGTTCGAGGCGATGATCCGCGCGCAACTGTCCTGTCCGTTCCCGATCATCGCGGCGGTCAACGGCGCGGCCATGGGCGGCGGCTGTGAGATGGCGTTGGCTTGCGACTTCGCGTGGGCCTCGAAGACCGCGCGGCTTGGTCTGCCGGAAGTGGGACTCGGCATCATTCCGGGGCTCGGCGGCACCCAATACATTGTCCGCGCCGCCGGCGAGCGCCGGGCGGCTGAGCTGCTGATGTCCGGTCTGCCGATCGACGCGGCCCAGGCGCTGGACTTCGGCCTGGTCAATCACGTGGCTCCGCCCGACGAACTCATGCCGCAGGTGCTGGAGCGCGCACGGGTGATCGCCGGCAAGGCGCCCTTGTCGGTCAGGGCCCTGAAGAAGGTCGTCCGCGGGGGGGCGGCGCTGGCCTTGGACAAGGCCATGGCGCTGGAACTGGTCGAGTACAACCGCCTGTTCAAGACCAAGGACCGCCGCGAGGGCGTGGCGGCCTTCAATCAGAAGCGCACGGCGGTGTTCAAGGGGGAGTAGCTCCCCCTTGATCTCGCTAGGCGGCTGCGAGCTCGCCGCAGACGAAAGCGTCCTCGCCGGCGTGCAGCAGGCCGTCCAGAACGTCGGGCAGATCGTGCGGATCGACGATCAGGATCAGGCCGACGCCGCAGTTGAAGGTGCGGCGCATCTCGTGCTCGGCGACGCCGCCGACCTCGGCCAGCCATTGGAACACGGGCGGCATGGTCCAGGCGTTCCAGTCGAACTTCGGGACCAGGCCCTCGGCGATGGCGCGGGGCGGGTTCTCGATCAGTCCGCCGCCGGTGATGTGGGCGCAGCCCTTGATGCGGCCCTTCTTGATCTGGGGCAGCACGCTCTTGATGTAGATCCGGGTCGGCGCCATCAGCGCCTGGGCCAGGGTCTTGCCCTCCGCGAACGGGGCCGGCGCGTCCCAGGCCAGGCCCGAGCGCTCGACGATCCGGCGGACCAGCGAGTAGCCGTTGGAGTGCGGGCCGGACGAGCCGAGGCCGATCAGGATGTCGCCCGGCTGCTGGGCGTCCAGCTTGGGCAGCACGCCGCCGCGATCGACCGCGCCGACGCAGAACCCGGCCAAGTCGTAGTCGCCTTCGGAGTACATGCCCGGCATTTCGGCGGTTTCACCGCCGACCAGGGCCGCGCCGGCCTGGGTGCAGCCTTCGGCGATGCCGGCGACCACCCGCGCGGCGGCGTCGACGTCCAGCTTCCCGGTCGCGAAGTAGTCCAGAAACATCAGCGGCTCGGCGCCCTGGGCCAGAAGGTCGTTGACGCACATGGCGACGAGGTCGATCCCGACCGTGTCGTGCTGGTCGGTGTCGATGGCGATCTTCAGCTTGGTGCCGACGCCGTCGGTCGTCGTGACCAGCAGCGGATCCTCGTAGCCGGCCGCCTTGAGATCGAACAGCGCGCCGAAACCTCCAAGCGCCGCATCGGCGCCGGGACGACGCGTCGCCTTGGCCAGAGGCTTGATACGCTCTATCAGGGCGTTTCCGGCATCGATGTCGACGCCGGCCTGGGCGTAGGTGAGGCCATTGGGCCGGTCGGTCATGTGACGCCTTTGGTGCTAGGACGACTAGAAATTGGCCGCTGCGCGCATCGGGCGCTTGCAGACTCGGCCCTGCGCGAGCGTATAGCTACTTGATGACGCCGATTACAACTACCGCCGACCTCCAGGCGTTCTGCGACAAGATCAAAGACCAGCCTTTCGTCGCCGTGGACACCGAGTTCATGCGCGAGACGACCTATTGGCCGAAGCTGTGCCTGATCCAGGCCGCCGCACCGAACGCCGAGGCCGTGATCGACCCGCTGGCCGACGGCATCGACCTGGAGCCGTTCCTTGAGATTCTGCGCGATCCGAAGATCGAGAAGGTCTTTCACGCCGCACGCCAGGATGTTGAAATCTTCAACAACCTCAATGCGATGCCGACGCCTTTGTTCGATACCCAGGTGGCCGGCATGGCCGCCGGGTTCGGCGAGCAGATCGCCTATGACGCCCTGGTCCGCCAGATGCTCAAGGTCGAAATCGACAAGTCGTCGCGCTTCACCGATTGGGCGCGCCGGCCGCTGACCGAAGCCCAGTTGGTCTATGCCGTGGGCGATGTGACGCACCTGGCCAAGCTCTACCCGATGCTGCGCGCCCGCCTCGAGAAGGACGGCCGCCTGGCTTGGGTCGTCGACGAGATGCGCAGCCTGACCGATCCGGCGATGTACGACGTCAGCCCGGAAAACGCCTGGAAGCGGCTTCGTCCCCGCCGGCACACGGCCAAGTATCTGGCGATCTTCAAGGCGGTGGCCGCCTGGCGCGAGCGCACCGCCCAGCTGCGCGACCAGCCGCGCGGCCGGATCCTCAAGGACGACGCCATCGACGAAATCGCGACCCAGGCGCCGACCGACACCGACGGACTCGACCGTCTGCGCTCGGTGCCGAAGGGCTTTTCCGGTTCGCGCTTCGGGCCGGACCTGCTGGCCGCCGTGCGCGAGGCGCTGAAGGATCCCGAGGCCTACGCCCCGGTCATCGAGAAAACCAAGCACCAGCCGTCGCCGGCCGCCGGCGCCGTCGTCGAGCTGCTCAAGGTGCTGCTCAAGGCGCGTTCGGAAGACGCCGGCGTGGCGTCCAAACTGATCGCGACGGTCTCGGACCTCGAGCAGATCGCCAACGACGACAACGCCAAGACCCAGGCCCTGACAGGCTGGCGGCGCGAGGCGTTCGGCGAGGACGCCCTGCGCCTGAAGCGCGGGGAACTGGCCCTGGTCCTGGACGGCACGCGCGTGCGCGTCGTCGAAGTGCGACGCGCGCCCAAGGCCAAGGCGACCGAAGCGGCGGAGTAGGGCTCCGCCGCCGCGGCTTCAACCGGCGATCGCAGCGCGGCTCTCCAGCCGGCGGCTGATTAGAGCCGTCAGCAGCGCCGCGGCCGGCATCAGGGCCCCGACCCATGTCACGGCGGCGAGGCCCGGTCCGTGATCGATCACCGCCCCGCCTAGCCAGGCGCCGATCGCGTTGCCGAGATTGAAGGCGGCGATGTTGAGGCTGGACGCTAGGGTCTGGCCGGCCCCGCCCGCCGCCTCCATGAGGCGCAGCTGCAGCGGCGCGACCGTGGCGAAGGCCGCGGCGCCCAGCAGTCCGGTGAACACGACCGCGGCGACCTTGCTTTCCAGCGCAAAACTCATGGTCAGCATGACCACGGTCAAGGTGATCAGTGTGCCGATCAGCGCGAGATTGAGCGCCCGGTCGGCGGCCTTGCCGCCGAGGAAGTTGCCGGCCACCAGTCCGCCGCCGAACACCAGCAGGATCGGCGAGACGGCGGCGATCGGAAAGCCGGTGATCTGGGTCAGGATCGGCTGGATGTAGGTGAAGACGGCGAACACCCCGCCAAAGCCCAGCACGGTCATCAGCAGCCCGAGCAGCACCTGCGGTCGGCCCAGCACCGCCAGCTCATCGGCGAGGGCGCCGGCCTCCACCGGCTGCTCCGCGCGCGGTACGAAGGCCGTCAGAACCGCAGCGGCGAGAACGCCGATCCCGGCGACCGCCCAGAAGGTCGAGCGCCAGCCGAAGCTTTCGCCTAGCCAGGCGCCGAACGGGACGCCCACCAACGTCGCGGCGGTCAGGCCGGTGAACATCAGGGCGATGGCCGAGGCGCGCTTGTCGGGCGCGACCAGACCGGCCGCGACCACCGAGCCGACTCCGAAGAACGTGCCGTGGGCCAGCGCGGTCACGACCCGGGCGACCATCAGGATCGGGTAGTTCGGGGCCAGCGCGCAGGCGAGGTTGCCGAGCGTGAAGATGATCATCAGCGCGATCAGCGTGGTTTTCCGCGGCAGGCGGCGGGTGGCGATGCTCAGCAGCGGCGCGCCTGCGAACACGCCGAGCGCATAGCCGGTGATCAGCAAGCCGGCCGCGGAGATCGAGACGCCGAGGTCGCCGGATACCTGCAATAGCAGGCCCATGATGACGAATTCGGTGACGCCGATGCCGAAGGCGCCGGCGGTCAGAGCGTAGAGGGCGATAGGCAACGGAGTTCTCCAAGCAGCGATCGGCGCTAGATGGAGGTCTTGCGTTATGTGAAATAGATTGCCTTTGGGAACATCACCTGTGAGTTCAAGTTAATGTCGCGCGCCGAAGTCAATCGTTCGACCGAGATGGAGGTGTTCGTCCGGGTGGTGGAGACCGGCGGGCTGTCGGCCGCCGCCCGGGCGCTCAAGTTGACGCCGTCTGCGGTGAGCAAGCTCGTCTCAAGGCTGGAAACGCGACTCGGCGCCCGGCTTCTGAACCGCTCGACCCGCCGCCTGCAGTTGACCCCGGAAGGCGAGGCGTTCTTCGCCCGCAGCGTCCGGGTGCTGGCCGACATCGACGAGGCCGAGCGCGAGGTCTTAGCCGGAGCCGCGCCGCGCGGCCGGGTTCGCGTCAACAGCGTGGTCGATCTCGGCGGCCAGTTCATCCTGCCGCTGGTTCCGGCCTTCCTGGAGCAGCATCCGGACGTGACCCTGGACATTGTACTGACCGATCAAGTCGTGGACCTGCTCGAGGAGCGGGCCGATGTCGCGATCCGGATGGGCGCGCTGCGCTCGTCGAACCTCACCGCCCGTAAGCTGGGTGAAAGCCGGGCGGTCGTGGTCGCCGCCCCCGACTATCTGGCGCGACGTGGCGTGCCCATGCGGCTGGAGGATCTCGCCGATCACCATCAGCTGGACTTCACTTTCACCCGCAGCGTCCGCAATTGGCCGTTTCGCGGGCCAGATGGCCAGGTTGTCTATTTGCCCGGCGCAGGCGGAGTGCAGGTCGGGGACGGCGCGAGCCTGCGTCGCCTGGCTCTGGCCGGGGCCGGTCTGGCCCGAATGAGCGTCTTTGCGGCGGCCGAGGACATCCGCGCCGGGCGGCTGACGCCGGTACTTGAGGCGTTCAATCCCGGCGACAGGCTCGAGGCGCACGCCGTCTTCGTCGGCCAAGGCGGGCGGCTGCCCGCGCGGGTGAGGGCGTTCATCGACTTCCTGGCCGCAAACATCCGCCTGCCGACATTGCCCTGACGAAGCTGTGGATAGCTCAGGGCGCTTGCCGTATCTGGCGTATCGCGGTTCGTCGACAGCCTTGCCCACCGCCTATCCACCGAACGACGGTATGTCGGCGTGCGTGCGGGCTTGCGGGGCGGCGGGATCAGCGCGAGGCTCGACTTGTCGAAAGGAAACGCGGCGCGGCGAACCGGGAGACCGGATCGAAAGGCGAGCGGAAGGCTCCAAGAGACGCAGCCGCGGGGCGACCCAAGGCCGCCGATCGAAGGGTCACGACGACAGAGTTGGCCGACCAGAGAAATCTCGCCCGCCAGCGAAGTCGAAGACCTCGAGGCCTTCAAGCCTTCTGGCTTGGAATGAGAAGGCGACGCGGCGGGAAACCACTGCGCCGCCTTCTTGCTATTGGGCGTCCTGCTGGCCGGTCTTGGTGATCGCGCCATAGACGAGCGGATAGGAAATCGAACGGACGTCCGGCGTGTCACGGCCAGGGATGGAGCCGTTCAGGTTCTGGATCATGCCGACGAAGACCAGATCGTTGGTAGGGTCGATCCAGAACCAGGTGCCGAAGGCTCCGCCCCAGTAGTAACTGTCCTGGCCCTGCGGCGTCCCGGCCTTGGCCGGATCGAGGATGACCGCGAAGTCCATGCCGAAGCCCACGCCCTGCATGCTGGGCCCATAGAGGTCGACCAACACGCCGTCCTTCAGGACGTTCTGGCGCATCAGCTTGACGGTGTCGGGCCTCAGGATGCGCGCGCCGTCCAACTCGCCGCCGTTGACCAGCATCTGCGAGAACCGCCAGTAGTCCTCGGTGGTCGAGAACAGGCCGCCGGACCCGGACAGCAAGGCCGGCTTTACCGAGGGGTCGAACGGGTTGGGCGGAGCGATCAGCTTCTTCGCCGCGTCATAGGTGTGGATCGAGGCCACCCGCGGGAGGCTGGCTGGCGCAACCGCAAAGCCGGTGTCGGTCATCTTCAACGGCGCGAAGATCCGCTGTTGGAAGTAGACGTCCAGCGGCTGGCCCGACAGCTTCTCGACGATGTAGCCCTGGATGTTGACGCTGGGGCCATAGCGCCAGTCCGTGCCCGGTTGGGTCGCCAGCGGCAGCTTGGCCAGCTTGTCGATCATCGCCTGCAGAGGCTGATTGCGGTCCGTGACGGCAGGGGCGTATCCCCCCGAAACATCGAAGCCGGCCGTGTGGCTCATCAGCTCGCGCATGGTCATCGGGTGAGTCTGCGCCACCAGGGTCCCGTCCGGTCCCTTGACCATCAGGTCGGCGAACTCGGGAATATGCTTGGCGACCGGATCGTCCAGCTTCCATTTGCCCTCTTCGTAGAGGATCATCATCGCCACGCCGGTGACCGGCTTGGTCATCGAGGCGATGCGGAAGATCGTGTCGCGCTTCATCGGCGCGCCCGTGTTGACGTCCTGCACTCCGTAGGCGTCGAAGTGAACCACCTTGCCGTGGCGGGCGACCAGGGTCGTCACGCCAGCCAGCCGCCCGTCGTCGACCAGGCCGTGGAAGCTCTTGTCGAGGGTCGCGAGGCCGTCCGTGGACATTCCCGCCTCGCTCGGGTTCGCAAGCTTGACCTCGGCGACGGCCGGACCCGCAATGATGGCGGCCGAAGCCACCAGCCCATAGAGCAGGCCCTTGCGCGTGATGCTCATGACGTTTCCCCCTGGAGATTCTTGTTACGCGAATTCTACGAGGAGGTACGCCGGCGTGGCTAGGGGCGATGGCTCAGTTAGAGCCCGAGCGCCTCGCGCATCACTCGGTTGACGCCGGGTTGGTCCATCAGGCCGCGGATTTTCGAGGCGCCGGGACCGCGGGCATAGGCCGCGACATCCTCGCCGGTGTGCGCCGCGCTGGTAAGCGGCACGGCGGCGTAGGTGAGGCGGTCCGGATCGTCGATATCGCTCTTGCCGGGCACGGGGCGCGGCTCGCCGGCGGCCGGGGCGCCGGGACCGGTCGCGTACATCAGGATCGGCACCATGCGGCCGTCGAGCGCCACCGGCGGGTCGTCGTCATTGCCCTGCAGGACGCCGAGGATCGAGGTGTCGCGGGCCCCGCCGTTGATCGTCAGGCCGTGGCTGTGGTCGGCGGTGACGATGATCAGGGTGTCGTTCGGATCGGTCATCGCTGCGGCCGCGGCGATCGCCTTGGCGAATTCGACCGTCTCGTTCAAGGCCTCACCGGCCAGGCTGACGTGGTGCGCCTTGTCGATCAGCGCGCCCTCGACCATCAGGAAATAGCCCTTCTTGTTTCGGGCCAGCCGTTCGATCGCCTGGCTGGTCATTTGCGTCAGGGTCGGGGCGTCGGTTCCGGTCGCCAGGCGGGCGCTGTCGCGCATCATGTTGTTCGGGGCGAACAGACCCAGCAGCGGGGCGTCGGTCTTGGGGGCGGCGGCCAGCTCGCTTCCCGTTTGGACATAGAGCCCGCCGGCCTGCCGCCATTCGGCGGTCAGGTCGCGACCGTCCATCCGCTTGCCGTCGTCCGCGACGAAGTTGGCCTGGCCGCCGCCGAGCATGACGTCGAAGCGCTTCGATTTTGGAACGTCCAGCATCTGGCGGGCGATGTCTACGCAGCCGCCGCTGACCGCCTCCGGCGGCAGATCGGCGTCCGATTGCCAGCGGCGCGAAGGGGTGTGGGCATAGAGCGAGGCCGGGGTCGCGTCGGTGATCGCGGCGGTCGTCACGACGCCCACCGCCAGTCCGGCCTGCTTGGCCTGCTCGGCCAGCGTCGGGGCCGACTGTCCTTTTGTCGAGGCGCAGTCGGCGAACCTGATCTGGTCGGTGACGCCGAGTGCTCCGTTCAGCGTCCGGCGCCCGGTCAGCAGGGCCGACGCGCCGGCGGCCGAGTCGGTGACCAAGCTGTCGGCGGAATAGGTGCGCACCAGCGCCAGGTCCGGAAAGCGTTCGAAGGACAGCAGGTTGGTGGCGCCGTCGACGCCGCGCTTCTGGCCGTCATAGATCCGCGCTGCGGTCAGGGTGGAGACCCCCATGCCGTCGCCGATGAAGAGGATGACGTTCTTGGCCCGCTCGGCGGCCGAGGCCGGTCCGCTCGCCAAGGCCAAGGCGCAAAGTCCCGCCGCCAACTTGCCGCCGATGTTCGCCAAGGTTCACGCCCTCCATACAGATGGGCGTCCTCTTGGTGGTGATTGGCTACAGCGGCATGACGCGCCGATGACAGCTTGGTGTCGATTGGCGTCAGCCGACCTGCAGCTTCAACCGCAGGGCCTGGGCCAGCGCCTGCGCGCGCTTGGTCGTCTGCTCGCCGAGCAGCATGTCGCCCCAGCCCTCCTGGGCCGAAAGCACCAGCCGGTCGCCGTCTATCGCGAGCGTCGAGCGGGGCAGCAGGCTGGCGTTGCGGCCCGAGAGGTCGCAACCGAGGCGGATCGCCGAGCCGAGCGCGCGGGCCCGCTGGCGGCGTTCCGTCGACAGCACCTTGGCGACGGTCTGCGGGTCGGGAGTGCTCGGCGCCGACGAATGCCGAGCAAAGGCGGCGCTGGCGAGGAACGCCCGTTCGGGGTGGTTCATGCCGGCGATCGGCGCGCGCAGAACCTGCTCGAAGGCCAGCTCGCCACGATGGTCGGGGTGCAGCCGCGCGCCCAGATCGGCCAGCCGGCAGGCCGCGGCGATCAGGGTCGGCTCACGGGCGCCGAACACGGGGGCCAGTTGGGCGAAGGCCGGCTGCAGCCACCTATGAAGCGCAGCGCCCAGGTCCGCCGAGAGGCCGCGCACCGTGGTCAGCGCTTCGCAGCCCTCGATCAGCGGATCGCGCGAGGCTTCCTCCGGCGGCATGGCCTCAAGCAGCAGGCCTTCGCGCAGGCCGTACGCCGAGATCACGATGCGTTCGATGCCGAGGCGTTCGATCAGGGCGTCGAGCACCAGAGCGGAATAGGGCAGGGTGTCGAAGCGCTTCTTGGACAGCCCCTGCATCCGCTCCAGGCTGCCCTTGGATTGCCGGGCGACGAAGCGGGCGACGTCGACGGCGTCGGAACGGTTCATTTCGTACTGGTGGGCGACGCGAAGCGGGTAGTCGGCCATCTCCATGTGGAGGAGCGCCAGGTTCCGCCAAGCGCCGCCGACGGCGTGGAATTCGCGGGAGCGGAAGGCCAGGCCCGCGCCGTCGATCCGCTGGTCGATGGTCTTGCGAACCTTGTCGAGGTCCAGCGGACGGGGTGCGCCAAGCGCGAACGGCCCGAGCGGCAGGGTGATCCCGTCGCGAGGGGCGGCTGGGTCCAGGTGGACGAGTTCGAGGCTTGAGCCGCCAAGGTCGCCGACGACCCCGGCGGCGTCCGGCTGGCCGGCGACCACGCCGAGCGCGGCGTAGCGCGCCTCCTCTGCGCCGGAAACCACCCGCAGCCGCAGGCCGGTCTCCATCTCGACCCGGGCCAGGAAGGCTGGGCCGTCCGAGGCTTCGCGCACGGCGGCGGTCGCCACCGCGAAGATGTCGGCCCGGTTCCAGCCGCTCAGCGCGGACCGAAACCGGCGCAACGCGACCATCGCAGTCTCGACGCCTTCCGGCGACAGCCGGCCGGTGGCGGGCAGGTCGCGGCCCAAGCCGGCGAGGGCTTTTTCGTTGAAGACGGTCCAGATCGCCCGTCCTTCCAGGCGATAGATGACCAGGCGCACGGAGTTGGAGCCGACGTCGATGACGGCGGTCTGGCGCGAACTCGGATCCTGAAACGTGTCAGCCCCAGGGTCGCCTTGGAAAGCCCGGCTATCCGCGCGGGGCCACATGATCAATCGCGCGCGGCATGTCCTTCACCTTCTCCCCCCGGCCCGACAGGCTGGGATTGGTCATGAAGTACTCGTGCGCGGAGAAGGCGCCCGGGTGGTCCCATGATGGGTCCCGGGTATAGCGGCCGTCCGCGTCGAGCGTCCAGCTTTGCGCTTCATCCTTCAGATTGGCCACCATGATTTGCTGCAGCACCTGCTGGTGGACGGTCGGGTTCTCGACAGGCGTCAGGCATTCGACACGCCGATCGAGGTTGCGGGGCATCCAGTCGGCCGACGAGATGAACACCCGGTTCTCGGCCGAGGGCATCGCTGCGCCGTTGGCGAAGGCGACGATTCTGGCGTGTTCCAGGAACCGTCCGACGATCGACTTGACCCGGATGTTCTCCGAGAGGCCCGGAACGCCCGGACGCAGGCAACAGATGCCGCGGGTCACCAGATCGATCGACACCCCGGCCTGGCTCGCCTCGTAGAGGGCGTCGATGATCACCGGGTCGACCAGCGAGTTCAGCTTGGCCCAGATGCCGGCCGGTTTGCCGGCGCGGGCCGCCTGGACTTCGCGCATGATGAAGGTCAGCAAGTCGGCCTTCATGGTCAGCGGCGAGGGGGACAGCTTTTCCAGGTGCTCGGGGCGGGCGTAGCCGGTGATGAAATTGAACAGCTTGGCGCTGTCGCGGCCCAACGCCGGATCGCACGTGAACAGCGAGAGGTCGGTGTAGATGCGTGCGGTGACCGGGTGGTAGTTGCCGGTCCCGAAGTGGCAGTAGGTGCGCAACTGGTCGCCTTCCTTGCGCACGACCATCGAGAGCTTGGCGTGGGTCTTATACTCCACGAAGCCGAACACGACATGCACGCCGGCGCGCTCCAGATCGCGCGCCCACTTCAGGTTGGCTTCTTCGTCAAAGCGGGCCTTGATCTCGACCAGGGCGGTGACGTTCTTGCCGTTCTCGGCCGCCTCGATCAGAGCCGCGACGATCGGGCTGTCCGAAGAGGTCCGGTACAGGGTCTGCTTGATCGCCAGCACGTTCGGGTCGCGGGCGGCCTGGCGGATGAACTGGATCACCACGTCGAAGCTCTCGAACGGGTGGTGGACCAGGATGTCCTTGGCGCGGATGGCGGCGAAGCAGTCGCCGCCATAGTCGCGGATTCGCTCGGGGAATCGCGCCTCGAACGGCTTGAACTTCAGGTCCGGTCGGTTCGACGGGATTAGCTGCGACAGCTCATCCAGGCCCAGCAGACCGTCGATGAGGATGATGTCCTCTTCCTTGGCGTGCAGGTTTTCGACGATGAAAGTCCGCAGATCCGGGGGCATGGTGGCCTCGATCTCGACGCGGACTACCGAGCCGAGCCGGCGTTGCTTGAGGCGGACCTCGAACTCGCGCACCAGATCCTCGGCTTCTTCCTCGATCTCCACGTCGCTGTCGCGGATCAGCCGGATGACGCCCAGGGCCTCGACATCGCTGTCCGGGAACAGGTGGTCGAGGAACAGCGCCGTCAGGCTCTCCAGGCTGATGTAGCGGCGCTCTGGGCGCTTGCGACGGGTCGGCGGGGCGGGCAGTTCCCAGAACCGCGCCACCTGAGCCGGGATCGGCACCAGGGCGTAGAGCATGCGGCCGTCCGACTTGCCCTTGAGCTTCAGGACGATGGAGAACGCCAGGTTCGGGATGAAGGGGAACGGATGCGCCGGATCGATGGCCAGCGGCGTCAGCACCGGGAAGACCCGCGACAGGAAGATCCCTTCAAGAGCTTGCTTCTCGGTGGCGTTGACTTCGTCCGACATGACGACGGTCAGGCCTTCGCCGGCCAGTTCCTTGCGCAGGCTGCGCCACTGTGACTGCTGGTCGGCCATCAGGTTTGCGGCCTCGGCGTTGACCCGCAACAGTTGCTCCACCGGCGTCAGGCCGTCCTGCGAGACGACGCGGACGCCTTCGCGGGCCTGGGCCTTAAGGCCGGCGACGCGCACCATGTAGAATTCGTCGAGGTTGTTGGCCGAGATCGACAGGAACCGCAGGCGTTCGAGCAGCGGGTGGCGGGGGTTTTTGCTCTCGTCGAGCACGCGCTCGTTGAAGGCCAGCCAGGAGAGTTCGCGATTGAAGAAGCGGTCGGGGGAACTGAACAGTTCCTGATCGAGGGCCAGCGGACTGGCGTCGGCCGGCCGCGGCGAAGGGGCGGCGTAGGTCATCGAGGGCGCTTCCGTAGACATGGACTGGTTCTGGACCAGCTGTTCGGGTCTCGCAAGTCATCACTCGAAAAGGTCAAGATTCTCCATATCATCTTCAAGAATCTGTCGCGCAAGCATGCGCGAAATGGGGCGCTGTTCATCATCGGCGGCTTCATCCAGCCGCTTCACGATTTCGCGCGCGCACGGAATCGACCGTTCCATGCGGCGCAGCAGATATGGATAAACCTCCTTGGGCGGGCGAATGCTCCGCTCGCGGAAGAATTTTCTTAGTACGCCCTCCAGCACTTCATCGTCAGGTTCCTCGATTTCGGCGACGAACAGCGCGTTGAGGCGCGAGCGCAAGTCGGGGAGTTCGGCGCGCCACGCCGTGGGCGCCTCGCGCGCGGTCAGCAGCAGGCCGGCGCCGTCGCGCCCGGCCATGTTGATCAGGTGGAACAGCGCTTCGTCGTCGACGCCCTGGTCGACGTCCTCGATCAGCACCGGGCGTCCGACGGCCGAGGCTACGTCGGGTACGACGCGGTCCATGATCAACCCGCCGACACGATGCGCCCACTCGCGGGCCAGATGCGTCTTGCCGCTGCCCGCGGGGCCGAACAGCGCCAGCGCGCCGCCTGGCCAGGCCGGCCAAGCGTCCAGCGTGGCGATAGCCAGGGCGTTGGAAGAGCCGCGAACCAAGTCTTCGCGAGCGTAGGAAGCCGGGCGCCGGAGCCTCAGGCGTAATTGCCGCGTCATGCGCCAGGTCCAGGCAACTGAAACAGAACCTCAATTTACCAAGACGCCGGGCCGGGGTCGACGCACGTGGAGGGGCGGCCTGGGGATGATTGGCCGAAAATGTGGGCGAAACTGCCCGTCCAGGGGCCGATACGCGGCGTTCCTCAGGTGAAGGCCCGAGGCCCAGCCGGTGGCGCATGGTCGAGGATCGGGGGCCTCAGCTGGAGATTTGCGCCATGCCCGCCGACGAGCGACTGAACCGCACGATCCTACCCATTCCAGAGCCCAAGTACGTCGGTCTGACGACCTACGACGCCAAGGATCCCGATACCCGCTACCCGCCGATCAAGGCGCTGCGGCCGCCCAAGCAGGCGCCCAACGTGGTGATCTTCCTGGTCGATGACGCTGGCTTCGGCTCCTCGTCCGTGTTCGGCGGGCCATGCCACACCCCGAACTTCGAGAAGCTGGCAGGCGGCGGGCTCAAGTACATCCGTTTCCACACCACCGCCCTGTGTTCGCCCACGCGCCAGGCGCTGCTGACCGGCCGCAACCACCACTCGGTCGGCATGGGAGCGATCACCGAGATGGGCACGTCGGCGCCGGGCAACAGCGGCGTGCGCCCGAAGGACAAGGCGCCGTTGGCGGAAATTCTGAAGCTCAACGGCTTCTCGACCGCGCAGTTCGGCAAGTGCCACGAGGTGCCGTACTGGGAGGTCTCGCCGATGGGGCCGTTCACTCAATGGCCGACCGGTTCGGGTTTCGAGCACTTCTACGGCTTCGTCGGCGGCGAGGCGAACCAGTACTATCCAGGTCTGTACGAGGGGACGACGGCGGTGGAGCCGCCGCGCACTCCAGAGGAGGGCTACACCCTCAACGAGGACCTCGCCGACCGCGCCATCACCTGGATCCGCCAGCAGAAGGTGCTGATGCCGGACAAGCCGTTCTTCGTCTACTACGCGCCCGGCGCCACTCACGCGCCGCACCACGTCCCGAAGGAATGGTCGGACAAGTACAAGGGTAAGTTCGACGGGGGCTGGGACAAGCTGCGCGAGGAGACCTTCGCCCGCCAGAAGAAGCTCGGCGTGATCGGCAAGGACGCCGAACTCACCAAGCGCCACGAAGAGATCCCGGCGTGGGACGAGATGCCGGCTGAACTTAAGCCGGTGCTGACCCGCCAGATGGAGATCTATGCGGGCTTCATGGAGCAGACCGACCACGAGATTGGCAGAGTCATCGACGCGATCAACGATCTGGGGGTCATGGACGACACGCTGATCTACCTGATCATCGGCGACAACGGCGCCTCGGCTGAAGGCACGATCAACGGCTGCTTCAACGAGATGTGCACCCTGAACGGCATGCCGGGGATCGAGACGCCCGAATTCCTGCTCAGCAAGATCGACGACTTCGGTACGCCCAAGGCCTACAATCACTACGCCGTCGGCTGGGCGCACGCGCTGTGCGCGCCCTATCAGTGGACGAAGCAGATCGCCTCGCACTGGGGCGGCACCCGCAATGGAACGATTGTCCACTGGCCGCGGGTGATCAAGGCCAAGGGCGAGACCCGTGACCAGTTCCACCACGTCATCGACGTCGCCAAGACTGTGCTGGAAGTCTGCGGCCTGCCGGAACCGACGATCGTCAACTCCATCGCCCAGGCGCCGCTCGAAGGCGCCAGCATGGTCTCGACCTTCACCAACCCGAAGGCGGACGAGAACCATACGGTTCAGTACTTCGAGATGATGGGCAATCGCGGCATCTATCACAAGGGCTGGACGGCTTGCACACGTCACCGGACCCCGTGGAAGGCCGATGCCCCGCCGCCGTTTGATGACGATGTCTGGGAGCTCTACGGGCCCGACGACTGGACCCAGTCCAACAACATCGCGGCCAAGGAGCCGAAGAAGCTGGCCGACCTGCAGCGTCTGTGGCTGATCGAGGCGACCAAGTACAACGTCGTGCCGCTGGATGACCGGGGGTTCGAGCGGATCAATCCCGATATCGCCGGCCGCCCGCAGATCATCACCGGCGACAGTCAACTGCTGTTCCCCGGCATGCGGGTTTCCGAGGCCTGCATCCTCACCCTGAAGAACAAGTCCTATGCGGTGACGGCGCAGATAACTGTCCCCGCCGCCGGCGCCGAGGGCGTGATCATCACCCAAGGCGGTGACGCGGGGGGATGGTCGCTCTACTTCAAGGGCGGCAAGCTGAAGTACTGTTTCAACTTCTTCGGCATCGAGCACTACATCGTCGGCGCCGACACCGCGATCGCGGCGGGCGAGCACCAGGTGCGGATGGAATTCAAGTACGACGGGGGCGGCCTGGCGAAGGGCGGCGATGTCGCCTTGTTTTACGACGGCAAGCAGGTGGGCAAGGGACGCGTCGAGAAGACTGAGCCGATGGGCTACTCCTCGGACGAGGCCTGCGACGTCGGCGGCGACACGGGCTCGCCGGCTTCGCCCGAATACGGCGCCACCGGCAACAAGTTCACCGGCAAGATCGAGTGGGTGCAGATCGACCTCAAGGGCGACGACCACGACCATCTCGTGACCGCGGAGGACCGGCTGAAGGTGGCCATGGCGCGGCAATAGCCGCGGTCCCGCTGGCGGGGGCCTCAGGCCTCCGTCGGCCGGATACGGTCGCGGGCCGACATCAGCGACCAGCCTTCGGGGCGTAGCAGTTCGATCGGCGAGAAGCGGACCTTGTAGTCCATCTTCTCGGAGCCCCGGACCCAATAGCCGAGATAGACGTAGGGGATCTGTGTCAGCTTGGCCTGGACGACGTGGTCCAGGATCATGAACGAGCCGAGGCTCCGCCGCGCGAGCGCAGGGTCGTAGAACGAATACACCAGGCTGAGGCCGTCGTTCATCAGGTCGACTAGCGCGCAGGCGATCAGGTCGCCGGGACCGCCGTCCTTCGAACGCAGCCGGTACTCGATTATGTGAGTCCGGACAGCGGTATCCTCGACCATGGCGACGTAGTCGGGCCAGGTCATCTCGGCCATGCCGCCGTCGGCGTGCCTTGTTGTCAGGTAGCGGCGGAGCAGGTCGAACTGCTCCATCGTCGCCTCGGCCTCGACCAGGTGGCGCTCGATGTCTTCGTTGCGGGCCAGGACCTTGCGTTCGGAGCGCGAGAATTCGTAGTCGCGGGCCGGGATTCGGGCCGACACGCAGGCCGAGCAGCTTTCACAGGCCGGGCGGTAGGCTATGTTCTGGGAGCGACGGAAGCCGACCTGGGTCAGGCTGTCATTGACGCTGGCGCCGTCGGACAGCGGCAGATGCGCGAAGACCTTCCGTTCGTGGCGGTCCGGCAGGTAAGGGCACGGACTGGGCGCCGTCAGAAAGAACCTGAGCTGTCGCGTCGGAAAGTGCTGCGTCACGGACCGCTCTCGAAACAGTGCGCCTGGACCGATTAGGCGTCATGGGAAGCTCGGGCGCAAGGTCCCATGCGTCAGTGAAGAGAACTCCTCATTGCAGGCCGTGATCCGGCGGCAGGACAGGGGCCTCGCGCAGCAGCACGATGGCGATCCGACGGTTTCCGGCCAGGGTCGGATCGTCCGGGTACAGCGGTTCCGAATTGGCCTTGCCCGAAACCTGATAGACGCGATCGGGGTCGACGCCCGAGGCCTGCAGCACCCGACGCGAGGCGTCGGCGCGGCCGGCCGACAGCTGCCAGTCGCCGTCGGCCTTCGCGCCGTTGGGCGACATGCTGGTGTGGCCCGAAACGCTGATCCGGTTGGGCAACTGATTGATGACGCGGGCGACGGCGCGCAGCAGCAGCTTGGCGCGGTCGTTAGGTTCGGCGCGGCCGTTGGCGAACATCGAGCGGCCTTCCTGGTCGACCAGCTGGATGCGCAGCCCCTCGGGCGTGACGTCGATCAGGATGTTCTTCGACAGCTCGGCCAGTTCGGGCATGTCCTGCAGCGCCTGACGCAGCGATTGCGCGGCCGAGGCGAAGGCCGCCTGCTCGCGTTGCAGCACCGCTTCGCGCAGGGCTTCGGTCGAGGCCTCGCGGGCCATCTCCTTGGCGGCGTCGGTCTGGGTGCCGTCGTTCGGATTGCGCGACTCAGGCGCCATTTCCTCGACCATCGACTGCGACCCAGCGGCCATCGCCCCGTCGTCGCCCAGGGCGGTGCCGCCGAGGATGCCGCCTGAGCCCGAGGTGCTTTCCGACACGCTGGCCGGGGCGAAATAGTCGGCGATGCCGCGCTTCTGCTCTGGGCTCGTGGTGTTGATCAGCCACATCAGAAGGAAGAAGGCCATCATCGCCGTCACGAAGTCGGCATAGGCCACCTTCCAGGCGCCGCCGTGGTGAGCGTGCCCGTGGCCTTTCTTGACCTTCTTGATCAGGATAGGCGCTTCGCCCATCGCCATGGTGTTCTACCTCGGAAGCCCTGATTTCCCGGCAAACTGCGCGGGAGGCCGTTAAGATGGCGTTGAGCTTAAGAAGGAAGTTGGAATGAAAGTCGCGTTCGTGGGCCTGGGTGTCATGGGCTTTCCGATGGCCGGACATCTGGCGAAGGCGGGCCACGACGTGACGGTGTTCAACCGCAGCCCGCAGAAGGCGCAGGCCTGGGCGGAGCAGCATCCGGGCGCGGCCGTCGCGACCGTCGCCGAGGCCGCCGCGGGCGCGGAGATCGTCTTCCTGTGCGTCGGCAATGACGACGACGTGCGCGGCGTCGTCGCCCAGGCCCTGCCGACCATGGCCGCGGGCGCGATCATCGTCGATCACACCACGACCTCGGCCAAGGTGGCGCGCGAGATGGCGGAACTGGCCGGGCAGGGCGGCCGCTGGTTCATCGACGCGCCGGTCTCCGGCGGGCAGGCGGGAGCCGAGAACGGCCAACTGACGGTCATGTGCGGCGGCGATCCGGCCGCCTTCGCCCGCGCCGAGCCGGTGATCGCCGCCTTCGCCAAGGCCACCCGCCTGATGGGCGGCCCCGGCGCCGGGCAACTGACCAAGATGGTCAACCAGATCTGCATCGCCGGCGTCGTCCAGGGCCTGGCCGAAGGCATGCACTTCGCCAAGCGCGCGGGCCTCGACCCGCTGGAGGTCGCCGCGGCGATCTCCAAGGGCGCGGCGCAGTCCTGGCAGATGGACAACCGCTGGACGACCATGGCCGAGAACCGCTTCGACTTCGGCTTCGCCGTCGACTGGATGCGCAAGGACCTGGGCCTGGTGCTCGACGAGGCCCAGGCCAACGGCGCCAAGCTCGACGTGACCGCCCTGGTCGACGGCTACTACGCCGAGGTGCAGGAACTCGGCGGCAATCGTTGGGACACGTCGAGCCTGGTGGCGCGATTGGAGAAGTAGTCCCCCCTAGTTCCTCCCCCTGCTGAGGGAGGTGGCGCGCAGCACGACTGAAGGGGCTGCAGAGTCCGAAGCCGCTTTACCCCAGCCGCGGCAGGACCTGCCGCTCCAGCAGCGGTGCGAGCCGCACGCTGGGCGGCGATTTCGGTTCGATCCAGAGCAGTTCCTCGATCTCGGCCTTGGGCAGGACGCCGCCGGCGACCTGCGCCAGGTAGATCGCGCCATAGACCCGGGTGTCCGGTTCGTTGGCGGCCGGCGCGTCGTAGGTGCCCAGGTGCTCGGCGCTGACCAGGTCGCAACCGAGCTCCTCGCCGAGTTCGCGCGAGAGCGTGTCGATGTCGGCCTCGCCAGGATTGCGCTTGCCGCCGGGCAACATGAATGCGGTCGTGCCGCGCTTGCGCACGGTCAGCACCCGGCCCCCATGATCGCGGATCACGCCGGCGACGATCTCGACGGCTTTCACGCCCCCAGCATTCGCGCGGCGCGCGGTGCGAAGTAGGTGATGATCCCAGCCGCCCCGGCGCGCTTGAAGGCGCCCAGGCTTTCCAGGATGGCGCGTTCCTCGTCGATCCAGCCGTTCTGGGCTGCGGCCATGATCATGGCGTACTCGCCCGACACCTGGAACGCGAAGGTCGGCATGTTGAACTCGCGAACCACGCGGCTCACGATGTCCAGATAAGGCATGCCCGGCTTGACCATGACCATGTCGGCGCCCTCGGCGATGTCGAGAGCGACCTCGCGCAGAGCCTCTTCGGTGTTGGCCGAGTCCATCTGGTAGGTCTTCTTGTCGGCCGGGCCGGCGGTGCCGAGCTTCCCCGAGCCGATGGCGTCGCGGTAGGGGCCGTAGAACGCTGAGGCGAACTTGGCCGCATAGGACATGATCATCACGTCCTGCAGGCCCTCGGCCTCCAGCGCCGCGCGCAGCTTGCCGCAGCGGCCGTCCATCATGTCGGAGGGGGCGAGGATGTCGCAGCCGGCCTTGGCCTGGACCAGGGCCTGTTCGACCAGGCGTTCGATGGTCGCGTCGTTGGCGATCTTGTCGTTCTCGATGATCCCGTCGTGGCCGTGGTCGGTGAACGGGTCCAGGGCGACGTCGCACATGATGCCGACCTCGGGCGCGGCGTCCTTCATGGCCTTCACGGCGCGGCAGACCACCCCGTTCGGGTCGGCGGCCAGCGAACCGGCGGCGTCCTTCTTGGCGCCGTCGATATGCGGGAAGATGGCGATGGCCGGAATGCCGAGCTTGCGGGCTTCGACAGCGGCCTGGGCGCACTGGTCGACCGACAGGCGTGAGACGCCCGGCATCGAGGCGACGGGAACCTCGCCTTCGCCTTCATGCACGACCATCGACCAGATCAGGTCGGCGGGGGTGAGGACGCTTTCGCGGACCAGGCGTCGGACCCAGTCGGCCTGGCGCAAGCGACGGAGACGCAGGGCGGGGTAGGCGGCGAGGGGGGGCATGCTCATGAGCGCGCGCTGTGGCCCATCCCCTGCGCCGACGCAAGCCTGATGAAGCCCAGGGCCGGTGCGAACACCAGCCAGAGGCCGCCGATCGCCGAAAACAGGCCCGTTCCGGCGAATAGGACGATCAGCGTTCGATCGACCGTCACGTCGGACAGCTTGACCTGGACCTGATCTGGCATGCGCCAGCCCTCCAGGCGCGTGACCTGGAAAATCTCGCCGGCGATGCTGACCACCGCCCCGAGGAAGCAGAGACCGGCCACGAGGGCGATGACGAACGCCACCCAGAAGATCCGAATCTGGAAGCTGTAGTGCGAGCCGATGGTCGGCGGCGCCTCGTCGCGCTGCGAATAGGCGATGATCGCGGCGATCAGCGCCGGCACTCCGGCGAAGAAGATCGCTGAAAACAGCAGGGCGTAGTTGATGAAGGCGAGATTGCGCGCGGACTCGCCGCTGCGTCCGTCGACCCCTTGGACCGCCATGCAATAGACCCCGAGAAAGACACGCCCCCGCGCGTCGCGTCGTTGACAGGTTGCGCCAGCAGAGCGACTTGCTCAAGTCAGCCTCTCAAACCTGGGTCCGAGCGAATGGATTTCACCCTCTCCGACGATCAACGCGCAATTCAGGAGGCCGCGTCGGCGTTCGCCGAGGCGGAACTTGCCCCCAATTCGGCGCGCTGGGACGAGGACAAGCATTTCCCGACGGACGTGCTGCGCAAGGCCGCTGAGCTCGGCTTCGCCGGGATCTACATCGGAGAGGACGTCGGCGGTTCGGCCCTGACCCGGCTCGACGCCTCGATCGTCTTCGAGGCGCTCAGCTATGGCGACGTCTCGGTCGCGGCCTATTTGACGATCCACAACATGGCCTCGTGGATGATCGACCGCTTCGGTTCGCAGGAGCTGCGGCGGAAGTATCTGCCGCGGCTGACGACCATGGAACTGATCGCCAGCTACTGCTTGACCGAGCCCGGCTCGGGTTCGGATGCGGCCGCCTTGCGCACGACGGCGACGCTGGATGGCGACCACTACGTCCTCAACGGCTCCAAGGCGTTCATTTCCGGCGGCGGGGTCTCCGATCTCTACGTGGTCATGGCCCGCACCGGCGAGCCGGGGGCCAAGGGGGTCTCGGCCATCGTGGTCGAGAACGGGACGCCTGGCCTCTCGTTCGGGGCCCAGGAAAAGAAGATGGGTTGGAACGCCCAACCCACGGCCCAGGTGAACTTCGACAATGTCCGCGTCCGGGTCGAGAATCGGATCGGCGGGGAGGGCGAGGGCTTCCGGTTCGCGATGATGGGCCTCGATGGCGGGCGGCTGAACATCGCCTCCTGCTCGCTGGGCGGCGCGGCCTTCGCGCTCGATACGGCCCAGGCCTACATGACCGAGCGCAAGCAGTTCGGGAAACAGCTGGCCGATTTCCAGGCGCTGCAGTTCAAGATCGCCGACATGGCGACCGAGCTGGAGGCGGCGCGGCTGATGGTGCGCCGAGCGGCGAATGCGCTCGACAACCGCGATCCGCAGGCCACCAAGTACTGCGCCATGGCCAAGCGCTTCGCCACCGACGCCGGCTTTGACGTCGCCAACCAGGCGCTGCAGCTTCACGGCGGCTACGGCTATCTGAAGGACTATCCGCTCGAGCGAGTCGTGCGGGACCTGCGGGTCCACCAGATCCTCGAAGGCACCAACGAAATCATGCGGGTGATCATCGCCCGGGAGATGTTCCGGCAATGACCGATGAAGTCCTGATCCGTGTCGAAGGTAGTGTCGGGCGGATCACGCTGAACCGGCCCAAGGCGCTGCACGCCCTGACCACCGCCATGTGCGCGGCGATGACCGACGCGCTGCTGGCTTGGCGTGACGATCCTGCGGTGAAGCTGGTGCTGCTCGATCATGCCGGCGAGCGCGGCTTCTGCGCCGGCGGCGACATCCGGATGCTGGCCGAAAGCGGCGCCTCTGACGGCAAGGATGCGCGCGCGTTCTTCTTCATCGAGTACCGCCTGAACCACCTGCTGTTCGAGTACGCCAAGCCGGTGGTCGTCATCATGGACGGTGTCACCATGGGCGGCGGCGTGGGCCTCGCCATGCCGGCCGGCTATCGCGTGGCGACCGAGCGGACCACCTTCGCCATGCCTGAGACGGGCATTGGCCTCTTTCCCGACGTCGGGGGCGGGTGGTTCCTGCCGCGGATGCCCAGCCACATCGGAACCTGGCTGGCCCTGACCGGCGGGCGAATCAAGGCGGCTGACTGCGAGTTGATCGGCGTGGCCACCGACTTCGTCGAGAGCGGCAAGGTCGAGGCGCTCAAGGCCGCAATCGTGGCCGATCCGGCCGCCGTCGACCGCTTGTTGACCGAATACGAGGGCGACGCCGGCCGTCCGCCACTGGCCGCGCACCAGGACGAGATCGACCGGATCTTCGGGGCCGATACGCTCGAGGAGATCCTGGCCGGCCTGAAGGCGGCCGGGACCAAATGGGCGTCGGAGCAGCTCAAGGTGCTGGCGACCAAGTCGCCGCAGACCATGAAGGTTGCGCTGCGCCAGCTGCGTCTCGGCGGGAAGATGGAGTCCTTCGCCGAAAACATGACGATGGAATACCGTATCGGCGCCCGCGTCGTGCAGCGTCACGACTTCATCGAGGGCGTGCGGGCGGTCATCGTCGACAAGGACAATGCGCCGCGCTGGAACCCTGCGACGCCCGAGGGCGTCAGCGAGGCGATGCTCGACGAGATTTTCGCGCCGCTTCCTTCCGACCAGGAGTGGTCGCCGCTAGCTTGACGTCGACACAAGGATCGCCCGGCCCAGGGCGACCGACATTAGGGACCTGACATGCGTATCGCCTTCATCGGATTGGGAAACATGGGCGGCGGCATGGCCGCCAACCAGGCGAAGGCGGGGCGCCAGGTGGCCGCCTTCGACCTTGCCCCCTCGGCCCTGGAGCGCGCCAAGGCGGCCGGCTGCGCGGCGGCCGGATCGGTCGCCGAAGCCGTTCGCGACGCCGACGCGGTGGTGACGATGCTCCCGGCCGGTCCGCACGTCCGCAAGGTCTACGCCGAGGAGATCCTGCCCAACGCGCCGAAGACCGCGTTGCTGATCGATTGCTCGACCATCGATGTGGACAGCGCCAGGGCTGTCGCCGAACAGGCGCGCGGCGAGGGATTCCGCTTTGCCGACGCGCCGGTCTCGGGCGGCACGGCTGCGGCGGACGCAGGGACTCTCGCCTTTATGGTGGGCTGCGATGAGGCCGACTTCACCGACGTCGAGGCGGTCATCCAGCCCATGGCCCGCGCGGTGATCCGGGCCGGCGATCATGGGGCCGGGCAGGCGGCTAAGATCTGTAACAACATGGTCCTGGGGATCTCGATGCTGGGCGTCTGCGAGGCGATCGCCCTGGCCGAGAAGCTTGGCCTGGACCCGGAGCGCTTCTTCGAGATCGCGTCGAAGTCGTCGGGCCAGTGCTGGTCGATCACCAGCTACTATCCCTGGCCAGGGCCGGTGGAGACCGCGCCGTCCAACCGCGGCTACCAGGGCGGCTTCGCGACGGCCATGATGCTCAAGGATCTCAAGCTAGCTCAACAGGCGGCGGCCACGGCCGGCGCGGCCGCGCCGATGGGGGCGCAGGCCGAGGGACTTTATGCCCTATTTGAGCGGCTCGGCTTCGGGACTACGGACTTTTCCGGAGTTCTGCAGATGCTGCGCGGTCGGCTAGACGAGCTGCACGGCTGAGCGCCCAAGCTTACGGTGCGTCATCGAAATCTGAATGATTACGCATGACGAATTGTAGACAATCGATGCCCGCGGCGCGATAAGCCGGGCAATTGCAAGGGGACCGCCCTGCGGCGCGAGATCGTCGAACGCCTCGGGCGGAGTTCAAGTCGATGGATTATAAGAACGCCTTCCGCACCGCCCTCGAACAGATCCGTTCGGAAGGCCGTTATCGGGTGTTCGCCGACCTGAAGCGCCACCGCGGGCAGTTCCCGCAGGCGACCTGGACCCGCCCGGACGGGGCGCAATCGGACGTCGTGGTCTGGTGTTCCAACGACTATCTCGGCCAGGGCCAGAACCCGATCGTGACCGACGCCATGCACAAGGCGATCGACGAGGCGGGCGCCGGTTCGGGCGGCACCCGCAACATCTCGGGCACCACCCACTACCACGTTGAGCTCGAGCAAGAGCTGGCGGACCTGCATGGCAAGGAAGCCGCGCTGTTGTTCACCTCCGGCTACGTGTCGAACGAGGCTTCGCTCTCGACGCTGTATAAAATCCTTCCGGGCCTGATCATCTTCTCGGACGAGCTGAATCACAACTCGATGATCTCGGGCATCCGCGCCGGCGGCCGCGCCCAGCGTCGGGTCTTCCGGCACAACGATCTTGAGCACCTCGAGCAACTTCTGGCCGAGGCCCCGGTCGACGCGCCGAAGGTGATCGCGTTCGAAAGCGTCTACTCGATGGACGGCGACATCGCCGACATGGCCGGCACGGTCGCGCTGGCCAAGAAGTACGGCGCGATGACCTATCTGGACGAGGTCCACGCGGTCGGCATGTACGGTCCGCGCGGCGCCGGCGTCGCCGAGCGCGACGGCGTGATGGCCGAGATCGATATCATCGAAGGCACGCTGGGCAAGGCGTTCGGCGTGATGGGCGGTTACATCGCCGCTGACGCGATGATCGTCGATGCGATCCGCTCCTACGCCGACGGCTTCATCTTCACCACCTCGATCCCGCCGGCCCTGGCCGCCGGCGCGGTGGCCTCGATCCGCTACCTCAAGGAGCACAATGAGGTCCGCGAGGCCCACCATGAGCGGGCCGAAGCCCTGAAGGCGCGCCTGCGCAAGGCGGGTCTGCCGGTCATGCCGTCGGTCAGCCACATCGTCCCGGTGCTGGTCGGCGATCCGGTCCACTGCAAGATGATCTCGGACATCCTGCTGTCCGACTTCGGGATCTATGTGCAGCCGATCAACTATCCGACCGTGCCGCGCGGCACCGAGCGACTGCGGTTCACGCCGTCGCCGGCGCATACCGACGGCATGATGGACGCCCTGGCCGAGGCGCTCGAGAAGCTGTGGGTTCACTGCAACGTCGCCCGCGTGGGCGGCCAGGCCGCTTAGTCGTTGTCGCCAGCGTCAGGCAGGACATACCTGCCTGAGTTCTGTGTTTTAGGAGACCCCTCGGGTTCACTGATCAAAAACAAGTAAGGGCGGCCACGCCGCCCCCGCTACTTCCCCCGACGAACGCCCCGGCCAAGGCCGATCTGCTTGGCGAAATCGGATCTGCGCGCCGCATAGGCCGGCGCCACCATCGGATAGTCGGGCGGCAGCCCCCAGCGTCGGCGATAGTCTTCCGGACTCATGTCGTACCGCGAGCGCAGGTAGCGCTTCAGCATCTTCAGCTTTTTGCCGTCTTCCAGGCAGATGATGTAGTCGTGCTGGATCGAGCGGCCCACCGGCACGGCAGGCCGGGGTTTTTCCTCGGGAGCGGGGGCCGGGCCCTTGCTAAGCCCTTCGAGCGCGCCATAGACGGACCTGATGATCTCGGGGACCGCTTCAGCGGCGACAGCGTTGCGGCTGACATATGCGGCCACGATATCGGCCCCAAGCCGCATCAACTCCTCGCCCGAACGAACCTCGGGCTCGGCTTCCATACTCATTCAGGACCCCCTGAGAACGCAATGACACGCGAAGCGGGCGCATCGGCGCGCGCCCCTCCGTGGGGGTTGCAACGCCGCACACAGAAGATCGTTCCATGCCGTTGGATCGCAGGTCCGATGGCGCTAAAGAGCGCAGCACGAGGCGCTCAGCCCACTTCCGCCTCCCAGGTTTCCCGAAAGGCCCGCCCATGACCGTCCACGCCCAGACCCCCGCAGACGCCTTCTTCTCGGCCGGCGTCGCCGACACCGACAATGACATCGCCGCCGTTCTGTCGGGCGAGCTGAAGCGCCAGCAGGACCAGATCGAGCTGATCGCCTCCGAGAACATCGTGTCCAAGGCGGTGATGGACGTCCAAGGCTCGGTGCTGACCAACAAGTACGCCGAGGGCTATCCGGGCAAGCGCTACTACGGCGGCTGCGAAATCGTCGACGTGGCTGAGCAGATCGCCATCGACCGGGCCAAGCAGATCTTCGGCTGCGAGTTCGCGAATGTGCAGCCGCACTCGGGCAGCCAGGCGAACCAGGCGGTGTTCATGGCGACCATGAGCCCGGGCGACACCTTCATGGGTATGGACCTTTCCGCCGGCGGCCACCTGACGCACGGCAAGAACGTGAACCAGTCGGGTAAGTGGTTCCGTCCGGTGGCCTACGGCGTGCGCCAGCAGGATCACCTGATCGACTACGACATGGCCGCCGAGGTCGCCCTGGCCGAGAAGCCGAAGGTGATCATCGCCGGGGGCTCGGCCTACAGCCGCCACATCGACTTCGCGCGCTTCAAGGAGATCGCCGACAGCGTCGAGGCGCTGCTGATGGTCGACATCGCCCACTATGCGGGTCTGGTGGCGGGCGGCGTCTATCCGAACCCGTTCCCGCACGCCGATATCGTCACCACCACCACCCACAAGACCCTGCGCGGTCCGCGCGGCGGCATGATTCTGACCAACTCCAAGAAGCTCGCCAAGAAGATCGACTCGGCGGTGTTCCCTGGGCTGCAGGGCGGTCCGCTGATGCACGTGATCGCCGCCAAGGCCGTCGCGTTCGGCGAGGCGCTGAAGCCGGAGTTCAAGCAATACGCCCGCCAGGTGGTCGACAACGCCCGCGCGCTCTCCGACAGCTTGCAGACGGCCGGCTTCAAGATCGTCTCCAATGGCACCGACAGCCACCTGATGCTGGTCGACCTGACGCCGAAGGGCGTGTCGGGCTCGGACGCCGAGGTGGCGCTGGAACGCGCCCACATCACCACAAACAAGAACGGCATCCCGTTCGACCCGCTGCCTCCGATG
This sequence comes from Phenylobacterium sp. 58.2.17, assembly GCF_026411515.1. NCBI lineage: Bacteria > Pseudomonadati > Pseudomonadota > Alphaproteobacteria > Caulobacterales > Caulobacteraceae > Phenylobacterium > Phenylobacterium sp. 58.2.17. The sequence goes on from NZ_JAPMTQ010000002.1 coordinate 115,287, forward strand.
CAGACCTCGGGCCTGCGCGTCGGCACGCCGGCGGGCACCACCCGGGGCTTCGGCCCGGGCGAGTTCCGTCAGATCGGGACCTGGATCGGCGAGGTCCTCGATGGCCTGGCCAAGGGCGGCGACAACAGCGCTGTGGAAGCCAAGGTCCGCGACGAGGTGCTGGCGCTGACGAAACGCTTCCCCATCTACAGCTAGTCCCTGTATTTAGGGGTTTGGTTGGCCGGAAGGGGCTAGATCATGCGGTGCCCGTTCTGCGGCCACGCCGAAAGTCAGGTTAAGGACAGCCGCCCGTCGGAAGACGGCGCGGCTATCCGGCGCCGTCGTATGTGCCCGGAGTGCGAAGGTCGGTTCACGACCTTCGAGCGCGTGCAGCTGCGTGAGCTGACGATCGTCAAGCGCGCGGGCCGCCGCGCGCCCTTCGATCGCGACAAGCTCGCCCGCTCGATCGCCCTGGCCACTCGCAAGCGGCCGATCGAGCCCGAGCGCATCGAGAAGATGATCTCGACCATCGTTCGCCAGCTCGAGAGCATGGGCGAAACCGAGCTGCCGTCGTCGGCGGTCGGCGAGCTGATCATGAAGCATCTCAAGAGCCTCGATGACGTGGCCTATGTCCGCTACGCATCCGTCTATCGCGACTTCCGTGAGGCGGGAGAGTTCGCCACCTTCCTGGGCGAAGAAGGTCTGAACGACGGCGACGAGGATGGCCGCTAGCGTCACCCTTAAGCTGGCGACCTCGCTCGATGGCCGCATCGCGACCGCAGCGGGCGAAAGCCGCTGGATCACCGGGCCGCAGGCGCGCGAGGCGGTTCACCAGCTGCGCGCGGAACATGACGCCGTGCTCATCGGCGTCGAAACCGCGTTGGCGGACGATCCCGAGCTGACGGTGCGGCTGGAGGGCTGGAGCGGTCCGCAGCCGGCGCGCGTGGTGCTGGACAGCCGCCAGCGCCTGGCCGACGGCTGCAAGCTCGTGGCGACCGCCCGAGACATTCCGACCTATCTTGTCACCACCGCCACGCCCGAGTCGCGCCTTGTCGAGGCCGGCGTCAGGGTCTTGCAGGTCCATGCGGTCGGCGATGAGCGCCCGCAGTTGCGTGACGTCGTGGAAACTCTGGCAAGAGAAGGCCTGGGCCGGCTGTTCGTCGAGGGCGGCGGTCAGGTTGCTGGGAGTTTCCTGCGGTGCGGGCTGGTGGATCGCATGGAGTGGTTCCGTGCGCCGCTGGTCATCGGCGGGGAGGGGCGTCCAGGCGTCGGCGCCTTGGCGCTGAGCGCTTTGGCCGACGCGCCCCGGCTGCGCCGTGTTGAAGTCCGTGAGGTCGGCGACGACCTCTGGGAGCGTTACGAGAGGATCTGAATGTTCACCGGCATTGTCACCGATGTGGGCCGCCTTCGCGCCGTCCGTGAAACCAACCGCGATCTGCGCTTCGAGGTCGAGACCAGCTTCGACCTGGCGACGATCGACATGGGCGCCTCGATCAGCCACGCCGGCTGTTGCCTGACGATCGTCGAGAAGGGCGACAACTGGTTTGCGGTGGAGATTTCCGGCGAGACGCTCAGCCTGACGACGCTGGGCGCCTGGAAGGAAGGCGACGCAGTGAACCTTGAGCGCGCCGCGCGCGTCGGCGACGAACTCGGCGGCCACATCGTGTCGGGCCACGTGGACGGCGTCGGCGAGGTGATCTCGGTCGAATCCGAAGGCGGCTCCCACCGGGTGAAAATCCGCGTCCCACGGCCGCTGCACCGCTTCATCGCGCCGAAGGGGTCGATCACGGTGGACGGCGTGTCGCTGACTGTGAACGAGGTCGAGGACGACGTGTTCGGGGTGAATCTGATCCCGCACACCTGGGATGTGACCACCCTTGGGCGTCTGAAGCCCGGCATGAAGGTCAATCTGGAGATCGACATGCTCGCTCGCTATCTCGCCCGCTGGCGAGAAACGGCCTAAAGGGTCCCTCCAAACAGAGACTGGAGCCCCATGCTCGAAGACAAAATCCGCATCCTCATCGTCGAAGCGCGCTTCTACGACGATCTGGCCGACGAGATGCTGAAGGCCGCCGCCGACGTGATCACTGCGCACGGCGCCGAATACGACGTCATCAGCGTGCCCGGCGCGCTGGAAATCCCCGGCGCCATCGCGATCGCCGAAGAGGGCGGCCAAGGTCCGGCCGGCAAGCGCTATGACGGCTATGTCGCGCTCGGCACGGTGATCCGCGGCGAGACCTATCACTTCGAGATCGTCTCGAACGAGTCGGCGCGCGGGATCATGGACCTGACCGTCGGCAAGCGCCTGGCGATCGGCAACGGCATCCTGACCGTCGAGGACGAGGATCAGGCCTGGGCTCGCGCCAAGGCCAGCGAGGGCGACAAGGGCGGGGGCGCGGCGCGGGCCGCGTTCGCGATGATCGCCCTGAAGCGCCAACTGCTCGGACAAGATTGATGAGCCGCAGCCAACGATCCGTCGCGCGTCTTGCCGCCATCCAGGCCCTCTATCAGATGGAGGTGTCCGGCGTCGGCGTGGAGGCCGTCATCCGCGAGTTCTCCGACCACCGCTTCGACCGGACGCTGGAAGGCGATCCGGAAGGGGAGGGCGCGACCCTCGCCGCCGCCGACGAAGCCTTCTTCGCCGACCTAGTGCGCGGCGTCGTCGGCCATCAGCGCGAGATCGACGCGACGGTCGCGGGCAGGCTTGCGGCCAACTGGCGCTTGGAGCGTCTCGACGCCACCGTCCGGGCCATCCTGCGCTCGGGGGTGTTCGAGCTTTCGCACCGGCCGGATGTGCCGACCGAGGTCGCGATCAACGAGTATGTCGAACTGACCAAGTCGTTCTTCGACGGCCCGGAAGCGGGGTTCGTCAACGGCGCATTGGACGCGGTGGCCCGCGATGTCCGCGGCTGACGAGCCGACCGAGGATCTGCCCGATGAGTTCGGGCAGATCGCTCGCCTCTATCGCCCACTGACGCGGGGCGCGCCGGAAGCGTTCGACCTGCTCGACGACGCGGCGGCGATACCGGCGCGAGCCGGCCATGACCTGGTGGTGACCAAGGACGCGATGGTCGAAGGCGTCCACTTCCTGCTGGGGGAGGCGCCCGAAATCGTGGCGCGCCGGCTGCTGCGTGTGAACCTCTCCGACCTCGCGGCCAAGGGCGCCGAGCCCTACGGCTACTTTCTGGCGACTGCCTGGCCGGCCAGCTACGACTGGGCGGCGCGGCGGGCCTTCGCGGCCGGCTTGGCGCAGGACGGTGAGACCTACGGCCTGGTGCTGCTGGGCGGGGACACAGTCTCGACGCCGGGGCCGCTGACCGTTTCGCTGACCATGCTGGGCTGGGTCCCGTCAGGCGGGATGGTCCGCAGGGGCGGCGCGCGGCCCGGCGACCTGCTGATGGTGTCGGGCGTGATCGGGGACGGCTGGCTCGGCCTCGCGGCCGCCCGGGGCGAACTGGCCGACGTCGACGGCTATCTGGCCGGGCGCTTCCGCCTGCCGACGCCGCGGCTGGACCTGCGCCAGGCGCTGCGCGATGCGGCGAACGCGGCGGCGGACGTTTCCGACGGCCTGATCGCAGATGCGCGCCATATCGCCCGCGCGAGCGGTGTCCGGCTGCGCCTGGATCTCGACGCCGTGCCGCTGTCGAAGCCGGCGCAGGCGTGGCTGCGTGCGCAGCCTGATCGGCTGGCGGCGCTGATGTCGCTCGCCGGAGGCGGCGACGACTACGAGGTCGTCTGCACCGGAGAAGCGCCCATCCCCGGCTTCTCGGTCATCGGAGAGGTGTCGGCTGGCGAGGGAATCGAGGTGGTCGGCAGCGGCCGGGTCGTCGAGGCCGGCCCCGGCGGCTGGCGCCACAAGTGATGGGAAAGCTTCCGGAAACGCCTTTGCGCTAAGGGTCAGCGCATGATCCGTCGCGCCCTTATCGCCGTGCTGCTCGCCGCTTCCGCCGCCGGACCCGCTGTCGCAGCGAAGACCGAGGCTCCGTCCAAGGATGCGCCGATCGGGCAATATGTCGATGTCGCGCCTGTGGCCGTGCCGATCCTGGCTGAGGGGCGGCTGGTCAACTACGTGTTCGTCACCATGCGGGTGAACCTCGCGCCCAGCGCCAATGCGAGCAAATGGCGCGGCAAGGAGCCTTACTTCCGCGACGCCCTGGCGCGTCTTGGCGGCCGTGGTTCGTTCGGCGACCCGAAGGACTATGCGTCCGTCGATGCGACGCGCCTTATCGCCGCCTTCCAGCGCGAAGCGCTCGCCATCGCGGGCAAGGACGTCAAGAACGTCGTGATCACCGCCCAGACCGCCAAACAGCGCCGCGGACTGCCGAAGCCCGGGCCACGCCCCGTTCGGGCCGAGATTCAACCCTAGATATCGCGAAGTCCCGCCTATCGTCGCGTAACCATGGTCAACGGGGCGTTGCACGCGTCCGTTACAACTGGCAACGTCTCGTCCATCAATAAGGAGCGGCGGATTAACGGCGCTCCACTTGAGGGAAAAACGACAGGGGCCTGGAGCGTCGAGCACCGCCCAATCGTGGGCGGCGGCCGGCGTCTTCGCGCAATCGATAGGGGCGCTTAGAACATGAGTCTTACGCTTACGCTGGTGATCGCCGCCGGCCTGCTGGCGGTGCTCTACGGCATCGTGCGAACCGCGCAGTTGTTGCGGGCTTCACCTGGTAACCCACGCATGCAGGAGATCGCCGCGGCGATCCAGGAGGGCGCGCAGGCCTACCTGCGGCGTCAGTACACTGCGATCGGGATCGTGGGGGTCGTCGTGCTCATCGCCGCGGCGGTGCTGATCGGACCGCTGGCGGCCGTCGGGTTCGCGATCGGCGCGATCCTCTCGGGGGCAGCCGGCTTTATCGGCATGCTCATCTCCGTCCGGGCCAACGTCCGCACCGCTCAGGCCGCGTCCGAGGGGCTCGCCAAGGGTTTGTCGCTGGCGTTCCAGTCCGGCGCCATCACCGGAATGCTGGTCGCCGGTTTCGCCCTGGTGGGCGTTGCGGGCTACTACGCTTTTCTCATCGGGCCGCTTGGACATGAGAACACCAGCCGCGAAGTCGTCGACTCGCTGGTGGCGCTCGGTTTCGGAGCCTCGCTGATCTCGATCTTCGCGCGTCTCGGGGGCGGGATATTCACCAAGGGCGCCGACGTCGGCGGCGACATGGTCGGCAAGGTCGAGGCCGGCATTCCCGAGGATGATCCCCGCAACGCCGCCACGATCGCCGACAATGTCGGCGACAATGTCGGCGACTGCGCCGGCATGGCCGCAGACCTGTTCGAAACCTATGCGGTGACCACGGTCGCCACCATGGTCCTGGCGGCGATCTTCTTCCGCGGCAGCGATGTCGTCGGCAGCATGATGCTGCTTCCGCTGGCCATCTGCGGGGTCTGCATCGTCACCTCGATCATCGGCACCTTCGGCGTGCGCCTGGGCAAGTCCAACAACATCATGGGCGCGCTCTATCAGGGCCTGATCGTCACCGGCGTGCTGTCGGTTGCGGCGATCTACTGGGTCGTGACCTCGCTGGTCACCGGGCCGGTCACCGTCGGCGACAAGACCTTCGATGCGATGAGCCTCTTCTGGTGCGGCATCACGGGCCTGATCGTCACCGCCCTGATCGTGGTGATCACCGAGTACTACACCGGCACGGGCTTCCGTCCGGTGAAGTCGGTGGCCAAGGCCTCGGTCTCCGGGCACGGCACCAACGTCATCCAGGGCCTGGCCATGTCGCTGGAATCGACCGCAGCGCCAGCGCTCGTCATCGTCGTCGGCATCATCGTCACCTACGGGCTCGCTGGTCTGTTCGGCATCGCCATCGCCACGACCGCGATGCTGTCGCTGGCGGGCTTCATCGTCGCGCTCGACGCCTTCGGGCCGGTGACGGACAACGCCGGCGGGATCGCCGAAATGGCCGGCCTGCCGCCGGAGGTTCGGGTCACCACCGACGCCCTCGACGCCGTGGGCAACACCACCAAGGCCGTCACCAAGGGCTATGCGATCGGCTCGGCCGGCCTGGGGGCGCTGGTGCTCTTCGCCGCCTACACCGAAGACCTCAAGTACTTCGCGGCCAACGCCGCGCCGGGCTCCTTCTTCGACGGGCTGGGCGCGGTGGCCTTCGACCTCTCCAACCCCTATGTCGTCGTCGGCCTGCTGATCGGGGGGCTGTTGCCCTTCCTGTTCGGCGGCATGTCGATGACTGCGGTGGGCCGGGCCGCCGAGTCGGTGGTCGCCGAGGTCCGCCGTCAGTTCAAGGAGAACCCCGGCATCATGACCGGGGAGGTCAAGCCTGAGTACGGCCGGGCCGTGGACATCCTGACCAAGGCGGCGATCAAGGAGATGATCGTCCCGTCGCTGCTGCCGGTTTTCTCGCCGATCGTGCTGTTCTTCGTGATCAACGCCATCGCCGGCAAGGTGAACGCCTTCGCCAGCCTCGGCGCGATGCTGATGGGCGTGATCGTCACCGGTCTGTTCGTCGCCATCTCGATGACCTCGGGCGGCGGCGCTTGGGACAACGCCAAGAAGCTGATCGAGGAAGGGCATCACGGCGGCAAGGGATCCGAGGCGCACAAGGCCGCGGTCACCGGTGACACCGTCGGCGATCCCTACAAGGACACCGCCGGTCCGGCCGTGAACCCGATGATCAAGATCACCAACATCGTGGCGCTGTTGCTGCTGGCGGTGCTGGCCAACGGAGCTGTCGGCTAGCCGACGTTTCGCACCAAAAGATCAGGCCCCGGAGAGCGATCTCCGGGGCCTGTTTGATTCTACGAAGGCTGCTTGCCCTAGCGGCGGTCGCCCGGACGTGTGCCCGGAATGCCTTCGTCGTCGGCGTTCGGCAGCATGCCGCCCCGGCCGACGTTGCCCAGCAGCTGTTCCAGGATGGTCAGCTCGCGGCCCCGGGTCGGGGTCTCACGGCCGTTGAAGGCGATGACCTTGCCATCCTTCAGCGTCATGGTGTCGACGGTCTTCACGACTTCGCTGTCCTTGTCGAAGGTCACCGCCACCACGTTGCGCGAGGTGACGACGGGGCGGCGGAACGCCACACGCTCCTTCACCTGGTCGATATAGAACCAGACGTTCGGGTCGAACGTGGAGGTCGCCGACGGCGAGCCGAGGCTGGCGCGCACGGTGGACTTGGTGTCCGTCCCGACCTTGACGTCCTTGGGGTTGGCCTCGATGGCCTGGAAGCCGGAATAGGTCGTAATAGGCGCGCAGGCCGTGGCGGAGGTCAGCAGACCGGCGGCGAGTGCGGCATAGGCGACGCGGCGAAACATGTGCGAACCGGACCTGTTCAATTCTTCGAGGCTTTGACCTATCGCTCGCCGCCCCTTAGTTCAATGCCGCCTGTATCTGCGCCTGAGGGCGAAATCGAGGCCGATATGTTCCTGGACCGCTTCTTCCGCCCACGCGCGACCCTGGCCATGGGTCAGAAGCTGTACGCCGGCGTTGTCGCTCAGGCGCGCACGCCTGCGCTCTATGAGGCCTACGGCGCGCCGGACACCGTCGAGGGCCGATTCGAACTGTACACAGTCCACGTCTTTCTGCTGCTGGATCGGCTGAGGGGACAGGGCGCGCGCGCGAGCGAGACTTCGCAGGCCCTTTTCGACACCTATCTCGGCGCGTTGGACGATGCGCTGCGGGAAATGGGCGTCGGCGACCTGTCGGTCGGCAAGAAGATGCGCAAGCTAGGCGAAGCCTTCTACGGCCGGGTGAAGTCTTACGAATCTGCGTTCGCGGCCCTGCCGCAGACGGACCATCTGCACGCCCTGCTGGGCAGGACCGTCTATGCCCAGGGCGGCGCCGAGCACGTGGCCGAGCTCGGCGAATACGTGCTGCGTCAGCGCGCCGCGCTCGCTGAGCAGAAGCTGGAGGGGCTGTTGGACGGTCGCGCGGACTGGAGCGCAGCATGAGCGTCTGGCGTCATATGATCCGCCTCTCGGACCTGGCGCGCGGCCCGCTCAGCGTTACGCTCGAGCCGGACGCCGAGGCTCGTACGGCGATCGCCAAGGAACTCGCGCTGGAAGGATTGCCGGCCCTGCAAGGCCGCCTCACCGTCCGGCCTTGGCTGGACGGGGCCGAGATCAGCGGCCGGTTCAGGGCGGTCGTCGAGCAGATCTGCGGCGTGACGTTGGACCCTTTCGAGACGCAGATCGACGGCGACTTCGTGGTTCGGGCCGTTCCCGCGGGAAGTCCCAACGCGCCGGCCGATTCGGAGGGCGGCGAGGTCGAGATGGATCTCGAAGCGCCCGACCCGCCGGACGTGCTCACTTCGGACGACATCGACCTGGCGGGCTACCTGGTCGAGCATCTCGCGCTTGAGATCGACCCCTTTCCGCGCAAGCCCGGCGCTGAATTCGACTACGAATCGGACGCGCCGAAGGAATCTCCGTTCGCGGTCCTGAAGCGCTTGAAGGACGATGGTGCGTGATCTGCTCTCAATTTGCATCGCGGCGCCTCGGCCCATATCCTGAACCTGCTTGCGGCGCGACGCTGCGAGGGGTGAAAACAGCGCCGTGACGAAATCCCTGACCATTTCGATTGATGCAATGGGGGGCGACCACGGCCCCTCCGTCGTGGTTCCCGGAGTCGCCTTGGCGGCGGCCGAGGCGCCCGCACTCCGCTATTTGCTGCATGGCGACGAGGCGGCGATTTCGGCCGAACTCGCCAAGCATCCGACCCTGAAGGACCGTGTCGAGATCCGCCACGCCGACCGCGTGGTGGCGATGGATGAGAAACCCGCCCAGGCGCTGCGCCGGGGCAAGGGCACCTCGATGTGGGCGGCGATCGAGGCGGTGAAGTCCGGTGAGGCGCAGGGCTCAGTCTCGGCCGGCAACACCGGCGCCTTGATGGCGATCTCGCTGCTGATCCTGCGGATGAGCGTCGACGTCGAGCGGCCGTGCCTGGTGGTCGGCTGGCCCGGCGTGAGAGGAATCACCACCGTCCTGGACGTCGGGGCCAACGTCGATTGCGACGCTGAGCGCCTGGTCGAGTTCGCCATTCTCGGCGAGGCCTTCCATCGTGCGGCTCACGGCGTAGCCAAGCCCACCGTCGGGCTGTTGAACGTCGGCGCCGAGGATATGAAGGGCCACGAAGAGGTCCGACAGGCCCACGGCATCCTGCGCAGCGGCAAATTCGACCTGGACTATCGCGGCTTCGTCGAGGGCGACGAACTGTTCCAGAACAAGGTCGACGTCGTCGTCACCGACGGGTTCACCGGAAATGTCGCGCTGAAGACCGCCGAGGGCGCGGCGCGCTACATCAACGGCGAATTGCGTGCGGCGCTGACGAGCAGTCTGACATCGAAGCTGGGCGCGCTGCTGGCCAAGTCTGGCCTGCTGAAGTTGCGTGAAAAGCTGAGTCCCGACGCCGCGGCGCCCCTGCTTGGCCTCAATGGAGTGGTGGTAAAGAGCCACGGCGGCGCGTCAGCCCGGGACATCGCCGCCGCGATCCGCATGGCCTCGAAGCTCGCGCAAAGCGACTTCGCAGCGGAGATCGAACGGAATATGACGCGGCTCACCGCCGCGGTGGCCGAACAGCAGCCGCCGGCCGTGGATGGAGCCGCCTGAGTGACCAAAGTTCTGCGTAGCGTCGTGACCGGTGTCGGGGGCTATCTGCCCGATGAAATCGTCACCAACACCGATCTGGCCCAAGTCGTCGACACGTCTGACGAATGGATCATCGAACGTACCGGCATCCGCCAGCGCCACCGTGCGGCCAAGGACCAGCCGGTCTCCGACCTGGCGGTCGAGGCGGCCCGCCTGGCGCTGGAGGCGGCTGGCAAGACACCCGCCGACGTCGACCTCATCATCGTGGCGACGACGACGCCCGACCTGACCTTCCCGGCGACCGCCACCATCGTCCAGCGCAAGCTTGGCTGTCCGGTCGGCGTGGCCTTCGACGTTCAGGCCGTGTGTTCGGGATTCGTCTATGCGCTCTCGACGGCTGACGGCTTCGTCGCCCGCGGGCGCTCCAAGTGCGCGCTGGTCATCGGCGCCGAGACCATGACCCGCCTCATGGACTGGACCGATCGCGGGACCTGCGTCTTGTTCGGGGACGGCGCCGGTGCGGTCGTGCTCGAACCGCAGGAGGGCGACGGGACGACGGCCGATCGCGGGTTGTTGGGATTCGCGCTGCGGGCCGACGGCACGAAGCAGGACCTGCTCTATGTCGATGGCGGGGTTTCGACCAACGGCCAGATCGGTCATCTGCGGATGCAAGGCAATCAGGTGTTTCGCCACGCCGTGGTGAACATCTCCGAGGCGATTTTCGCGGCGGCGGCCGATGCTGGCGTCGCGATCGACGACGTCGATTGGTTCATTCCGCACCAGGCCAACCAGCGGATCCTCGAGGGCGTGGCCAAGCGCGTCGGTATCCACGAGTCGAAAGTCGTCTCGACGGTGTCCGAACACGCCAACACTTCGGCGGCGTCGATCCCGCTGGCATGGTGGAAAGCCATGCAGGACGGTCGGATCAAGCCGGGCCAAATGCTGCTGCTTGAGGCGATGGGGGGCGGCCTGACTTGGGGCGCGTGCGTCGTTCGTCTGTAACGTTTGTTGCGAGACGCTTGCGTCTGGCGCGCGTAGGCGCGAGGGTGCATTCAGACAAACGGGCCTGAAGTCTTTGACCTGACGTGACAATCAGGTAGTGACGGCGGGTCAACTATTAGAGTAACGGTGTTTTTCGGGGTAGGGGCGTTCATGAAAGGCGCTACTGTGACGCGGGCCGACCTGTGCGAGGCGGTTCATGAGGAAGTGGGGCTGACCCGGCAGGATTGTTCCGAGCTGGTCGAGCGGACGCTGGAACTCATGGCCCAGGCCCTCGAAAAGGGCGAGCAGGTGAAGCTTTCCGGATTCGGCGTCTTCCAGGTGCGCGAAAAGCGCGCGCGCATGGGCCGCAATCCTAAGACCGGCGAACCGGCGGCGATCGAGCCGCGCCGAGTGATCGGCTTCCGGGCCTCCCAGGTCATGAAGGCGCGGGTGGACCGCGCCCTGGCGAAGTGAGGAAGGCGGCCAGGTGGCCAAGGGGCCGGACGCCTTTCGGACGATCTCGGAAGCAGCCGACGAGCTGAACGTTCCGCAGCACGTGCTGCGGTTCTGGGAGACGAAATTCTCCTTCATCCGGCCGATGAAGCGCGCGGGCGGACGGCGATTCTATCGCCCGCATGACATTGCGGTCCTACGCGGCGTCCGGGTGCTGCTGCATGACGCTGGCTACACCATCAAAGGCGTGCAGAAACTCCATAAGGAGCAGGGGCTGAAGCGGCTCCTGGCGGCCGCTGACGGCGATGTGGGGCCGCGGCCGTCGGGACTCGCCTTGGGCTTTGCCAGCAGCGAGCTGAGCGACGAGGGGCGCGAGCGGCTGTTGTTCGCGCTGGACGACCTGCAGAGCGCCAAGCGGCGCCTGGATTCCTTGCTGGACAAGGAATGAGGGCCCGCTTCGGCGGGTGATCGTCGTCGGAATTGGAAATTCAGCTTGCCCGCCGTGCCCAAGTGGTTAGAAGGGCCGCTCGCCGATGTCGGAGCGTGGCGCAGCCTGGTAGCGCACTTGACTGGGGGTCAAGGGGTCGCAGGTTCGAATCCTGTCGCTCCGACCATCGGCGAATTGGTCCTTAGGACCACCTTGTCCCACGCCATCCGTACTTCAATGACCTGCGCGGCCGCGTCTGGGGCGGCTGGCCGCTACCGACCGTGGTTCATCCAGCTGATCAGTGGCAGAATCGGCACGCCCCAGGCGAGGCCGCCGATTCCATAGAAGGCGAGTTGGGCGGCCCAATGGTCCGGCAGCCGCTCGCCGATCATCGTCATGATCCAGGCGTAGAATCCCAGGAACAGGACGATGCCGATGCCACCGATGAACTTCCGGACGCGCGCGCTCATTCCATGCCTATAGGCGCCGGCGCGCGTTCCGTTAAGCCCCTAGCGCTTCTTGATGAGGCCCAGGAGGAAGAGAAGCAGGATCGCGCCGATCGAGGCGACGATGAAACTGCCGATCCAGCCGCCGAAGTTGAAGCCGACGAGGCCCGCGAGCCAGCCGCCAAGCAAGGCCCCGACCACCCCGACGAGCAGGTTGGTCATCAATCCATGGTCCCGCTTCATCACCTTCTCGGCGACGAAGCCGGCGGCGATGCCGATGACAATCCACCCGATGATACCGACGCCTTGCATGATTGTGCCCTTTGTTGAGTCCCTCTCACCAAATGCGGTCAAGCTTCCGTGGTTCCGCCTTCCGAGCATGGACCTGCGGCGCGATCTCCGATAGCGGATCGCCGTAAGAACGCCCTGAAGAGCCTGCACCTTAAGTCATGACCTCGTTTCTTCGTTCAGATCGGTCGCGCCCGGTCGCGGTTTGGCTGTTCATCGTGGCCGCCCTGGTGCTAGCGATGGTGGTCGTCGGGGGCGCGACGCGCCTGACCGATTCCGGCCTGTCGATCACGCAGTGGAAGCCCGTCACCGGCGCGCTGCCGCCGATGTCGGCGCAGGACTGGGCCGACGAGTTCGCGCTCTACAAGGCCATTCCCCAGTACCAGCAGGTCAACAAGGGCATGACCCTGGAGGCCTTCAAAGCGATCTACTGGTGGGAGTGGAGCCATCGACTGCTGGGCCGCCTGGTCGGCGCGGCCTTCGCCTTGCCGTTCGCCTACTTCCTGATCCGCCGCGAGATGCCCCGACGGTTGATCGTGCGCTGCGCCGGCCTGTTCCTCCTGGGCGGGCTGCAGGGGGCGGTCGGCTGGTGGATGGTGGCCAGTGGCCTGGTCGATCGGGTGTCGGTCGTGCCCGAGCGGCTGGCGATCCACCTGGGGCTGGCCTTTGCGCTGTTGGGGGCGTTGGTCTGGACGGCGCTGGATGCCTGGTCGGGCGCGGCCCGCCAGACGGTTCCCAGTCCCTGGACCCGTGGCGGTCTGGCGCTGATCGGCCTGATCTTCTTCCAGATCCTGCTTGGGGCGCTGGTGGCCGGAAACGATGCAGGCTTCGTCTACAACGACTGGCCGCTGATGAACGGGGCGCTGTTCCCGGCCGACTACGGCGGTGGCGGCCTGTGGGCCACGCTGGCGCACAGCCAGGCGGCCGTGCAGTTCAACCATCGGATCGTCGCCTACCTGCTGACCGCGGTCGGCGTCGCCATGGCGTGGGTGGCCTGGCGCTCGCGCTATCTGCCGGACGAGGCCAAGCTGCTGGCCCTGGCCACTGGCGCGGCGATCGTGCTTCAGGCGCTGCTGGGCGTCGTCACGCTGGTGGCCGGGGTCCCCGTATGGCTGGGGATGGCGCACCAGGTGACGGCGGCTCTGGTCCTGTCGCTGGCTGTGGCCTTCGCCTGGCGCGTGCGTCGCCCCTAGGCCCTGAACGACCGCCAGGGGCCGGTGACCGCAAGGGTACAGCCCGGGCTGTAGATGTTGACGAACAGGGTCGACCCGTCCGGTGAGAAGCAGACGCCGGCCAGTTCAGATGTGCCGCGGACCTTGGCGCCGGGTAGGGTCTGGGCGTTGCGGCCGATAGTGTAGATCTGCCCCTGGGGGGTGATGGCGCGCAGGTAGTTTGTGCCGCCGATCTTGTCCTCGCAGGTGACGATGTGGCCCCAGGGCGAGATGGCGAGGTTGTCGGCCATCTCCATGACCCGGGTGTCCGACGGCTCGACGAACAGTTGCAGGCGGCCGGGCTCGTCGATTTCGCCGCCCTGGCCTTCATGCTGGCTGGGCACGTAGCGCATGACCTGGCCGTGGTACTTCGGTCCGCCGCTGGTGCAGGTGAAGTAGAGCTCGCCCTGGCCGAAGAAGATGCCTTCGCCGCGGGCGAACCATGAGGCGCCTGCCGCCTTGCCACGATGGCGCAGGTCGTTGTTGGGATTGTCGACCCCGTCCAGGTCGATCCAGCGCACATTCCGCCAGTCGCCTTGTTTCCAGGATACCGAGTCCCAGTTGCGCGGATCGCCTTCACCGACCACGGCCAGGGCCTGCAGCCTGCCGCCGGCCTGCAGCTTGCGCCGGTCATTGGGCAGGTAGCGGTAGAACAGTCCTTTGCCGTCGACCTCGTCCTCGGTCATGTAGATGACGCCCGTGCGCGGATCGACCGCGCAGGCCTCATGCTTGAAGCGGCCCATGCCGGTGATCGCCACCGGATCAGCCAGCCCGCGCAGGCGGGACGGCACCTCGAAGACCCAGCCGTGGTCCTTCTTCACGCCCTGGCCGGCCTTCACGAGGGTCTCCTCGCAGGTCAGCCACGAGCCCCACGGGGTCACGCCGCCGGCGCAGTTGACTGCCGAACCGGCAAGGCTGAGGTGCTGGGCCTTCAACTCCTGGGTCTTCAGGTCATAGAGCATGGTGCTGGTTCCCCCGCCGAGCGGCAGACCTTCACTGTCGGTGTCGTAGAGATCGGCCGCGGAGATTTTGCCCGCGAGGTTGCGGTTTGCGCCGAAGGCGGTGATCTGGACGTCGCGGGGAGGCGGGCTGATCTCGTGATTGCGGACCAGGGCGACCCGATTGCGACCCGCCGGGAAGCAGCCCATGCCGTCCATCTTGCCGGCCGCGACTAGGCCGTCGTCCATCCGGTCGCCGGCGCGCGAGATCACCTTGTAGGAAAAGCCTTCAGGCAGGTCGAAGATTTCAGCCGGGTCGCGGTGCAACGGGCCATATCCGGCGACCTCGCTGGCATAGCCCGGGGTGGCATAGCCTTCCGCGTCGGCGGTGACCTGGGCGTTGGCGTAGCGCGCCAGCCCGGCGAAGGCGGCGGAGGCGGCTGCGGTCTGAAGGAACTGGCGACGCGACGCAAACATGGTGGGCTTTCCAGCTGGGCTGTGGGACGGGCGACGACCATAGAAGCTTGAGTGCTGAAATTGACGGTATTATAATACCAATCGCAGCAAAGCCTTGCGGCGCAACGCATTGCGCCAGGGACGTCGCAATCAGTGTTGACAGGCGCGTGGTAACCCCGTACTAGCCGCGCCCTCGCCGGGACCTTTCTCGTCCCGCCAACCTAACGGACCCGTTCCCATGATGAAGACGACGGCTTCGCTGAAGCCCGCCGACGTCGAGAAGAAGTGGATCGTGATCGATGCCGAGAACGCCGTGGTCGGCCGTCTCGCTTCGTTCATCGCCATGCGTCTTCGCGGCAAGCACCGCCCGGACTACACCCCGCACGTCGATTGCGGCGACTATGTCGTCGTCGTCAACGCCGACAAGGTGAAGTTCACCGGCAAGAAGCTGCAGGACAAGACCTACTACTGGCACACCGGCTATCCGGGCGGCATCAAGGAACGCACCGCGGACAAGATCCTTGGCGGCAAGTATCCGGAGCGCATCCTGGAAAAGGCCGTTGAGCGCATGCTGCCGAAGGAAAGCCCGCTGGCCCGCAAGCAGATGACGCACCTGCGCATCTACAATGCCGGCGAGCATCCGCACGAAGCGCAGAACCCCGAGACCATCGCGTTCGCTTCGCTGAACGCCAAGAACGTGCGGAGCCTGTAAGACAGATGTCCGAGACCCAAGGTTTCGAGGCCCTGCAAGGCCTCTCGTCCAACCCGCAAGCCGCGCCGGCCGAGCCGAAGATCGACTCGCAGGGCCGCGCCTATGCGACCGGCAAGCGCAAGAACGCGATCGCCAAGGTCTGGATTAAGCCCGGCAAGGGCACGATCACGATCAACGGCCGCGACCAGGAAGTGTACTTCGCTCGCCCGGTGCTGCGCATGATGATCGCTCAACCGTTCCAGGTGACCGACCGCGTCGGCCAGTTCGACGTCGTCGTCTCGGTCGAAGGCTCGGGCCTGTCGGGCCAAGCCGGCGCCATCCGCCACGGCCTGTCCAAGGCTCTGACCTATTACGAGCCGGCCCTGCGCCCGGTCCTGAAGCCGCACGGCTTCCTGACCCGCGACAGCCGCGTGGTCGAGCGTAAGAAGTACGGCAAGGCCAAGGCCCGCCGCAGCTTCCAGTTCTCGAAGCGCTAACCGCGCGCGAGCACTCGCGTTTGGGAAGGGCGCTTCGGGCAACCGAGGCGCCCTTTCTGTTTTTCGGACCGAATTTCTGGATCCCCGACCATGGCCCACACAGTCTTCATCGATGGCGAAGCCGGCACCACCGGCCTGCAGATCAGGCAGCGGCTGGAAGGCCGCCGCGACCTGGAGATCGTGTCCATCGATCCGGCTCGTCGCAAGGACGCTGACGCGCGCGCGGAGCTGCTGAACGGGGTGGACGCGGTCATCCTGTGCCTGCCCGATGACGCCGCCAAGGAAGCTGTCGGGATGGTGACGTCCAACAGCGTGAAGGTGATCGACGCCTCGACGGCCTTCCGGACGGCGCCGGACTGGACCTATGGCTTCGCGGAGATGGACAAGGCGCAGCGCGCGGCCATCGCCGAGTCGACCCGGGTCAGCAATCCCGGCTGCTATCCGACCGGCTTCATCGGGCTCGTGCGGCCGCTGACGGCGGCGGGCCTGCTGCCGCCTGACTTTCCGATTACCATCAACGCCATCTCTGGTTATTCCGGAGGGGGCAAGGGCCTGATCGCCGAGTTCGAAGCGCCTGCGCCGCAAGGGACGAACGACGCCTACCGCACCTATGGCCTGACGCTTCAGCACAAGCACGTGGGCGAGATGCAGGCCTATGGCGGCCTCGCCCATCCGCCGCTGTTCGCGCCGTCGGTCGGCCGCTACGCCCAGGGGATGATCGTCGAGGTCCCGCTCCAACTCTGGGCGCTGCCCGGCAAGCCCGCGCCCGAGGCCCTGCGCCAGGCGCTCGCGGCCGCCTATCACGGGGAGACGTTCGTCGAGGTCGCCTCGGCCGACGAGTGCGCGGACCTGCAGAAGGCGCGCGCCGGCGCGGCCGGATACAACGCGGCGCTCGATCCCGAGGCGATGAACGGGACCAATCGGATGAAGCTGTTCGTCTTCGGAAACGAGGACCGCGGCCAGGTCCGGCTCGTCGCCCTGTTGGACAACCTGGGCAAGGGCGCGTCCGGCGCCGCGGTTCAGAACCTCAACATCATGCTCGGCCTGCCGGAAGGCGAAGGCCTGTGATCCTGCGGCGGGCCAGCGTTTCGGACGCATCGGCCTGCGTGATGGTCCAGCGGGAGGCCAATCTGGCCTCCCTGCCGTTCCTGCCCGCCGATCCCGATGTCAACGGTGCGCTGACGTTCTTCGAGACCGTCCTGCTGCCGGAGAACGAGACCTGGATCGCCGAGGTGGACGGCCAGCCGGTGGCCTATGTCGCCTTCCATCCGGGCTGGCTTGAACATCTATACGTTCTGCCGGCTTATCAGGGGCGAGGCATCGGTCCGGCGCTGATGGCGAAGGCCCTGGAAGACGGCTCTGCGCGCGAGCTTTGGACCTTTCAGAAGAACGCCCGGGCGCGAAAATTCTATGAAGATCGCGGTTGGGTCCTGGTCGAATTGACCGACGGCCAGGGCAACCGCGAGAAGGAGCCGGACGCTCGTTACGCTTGGCCTGGCCGCTGAGCTTGCATCCGCCGAACGGAGAGCGCCGTATCTCCTGGCATGAGCAAGATCGACCGACGTGCATTTCTGATGGGATCGGCGCTGGCCTGTGTTCCGGCGATAGCCGCCGCGGACGACGATCCCTACGCCGCCTCCCCATGGCGCAAGCTGTCCGACGCCGACTGGCGCCGGCGGCTCGACACACCGACCTATAACGTCCTGCGCCGAGAGGCGACGGAGATGGCCGGCACCAGCCCGCTGAACAAGGAGAAGCGGAAGGGGACCTATGTCTGCGCCGGCTGCGCGCTGCCGTTGTTCGTATCCCAGTGGAAGTTCGAGAGCGGCACCGGCTGGCCCAGTTTCTACACGGCCATCAAGGGCGCTCTGGGCAAGAAGACCGACTTCGCCATCGGCGTGCCGCGGACCGAGTATCACTGCGCACGATGCCTCGGCCACCAGGGCCACGTGTTTCCTGACGGCCCGCGCCCGACGGGGCTGCGCTATTGCAACAACGGCGATGCGCTGAGGTTCGTGGCCGCCTAGTCTGCGCGACATGGCGACCATTTATTTCCTGACCCATCCCGAAGTGATCATCGACCCGGCGACGCCGATCACGGAGTGGGGACTCTCGGACGTCGGGCGACGGCGGATGGAACGCTTTGTCGGCTGTGAGGCTGCGCAAGGCGTCGTGGCGGTCTATTCGAGCAATGAGCGAAAGGCGACCGATGGCGCTGCCATCGCCGCGGCCGCGCTCGACGTTCCGCAGCGGGTCGATCCCGACCTTGGCGAAAATGATCGGTCCTCGACGGGCTATCTTGCGCCGCCCGAATTCTGGGAGGTGGTCGAGGCCTTCTTCGCGCGGCCCGACGAGAACGTTCGCGGCTGGGAGAGCGCGCGTGCGGCGCAGGCCAGGATCGTTGGCTCAGTCGGGCGTCTGGCGCGGAACGAGCCGGAGCAAGGCGACCTGCTGGTAGTCTCGCATGGTGGCGTCGGGCGCCTGCTGACGGCTCACCTCCAGGGCGTCGAGATCGGGCGCGAAGACCGGCCCGCACATCCGGGCGGCGGCTGCTGGCTGGAGATCGATCGCGACATTCTGACTATTCGGCGGAGCTGGCAGGCGATCCCCGACTAGCCGTCGCTATTGCGGCTTGGCCAGCGCCGCCAGGACGTGATCGACGCCGCGGAGCACGGCGTCGGAGTGGGTCAGGCCGAGCAGGGTGGCGTGACCGGCTTGAGACTCGTTCTCGTAGTATCCGGCGCGGGAGTTGCGCTCTGGCGCACGGCGGACCTCGTTCCAGCCGGCCATCAACTCGGCGTTCCCGGCGGTGACCACCGCGACGGGCCAGGCTGGGTCGAGTTTCGTCGCTGCGGCTTGCGCGGCGCCCTGGGGCCAGACCAGCACCTCGTCGGCGGCGGTGCGCGCGTGCCGTCCCGAAATGAAGGCGTGACGCTTTTCAGCGCGGCCCTGCGGCGGCAAGCCGATCCGGTCTCCCTTGTAGTAAGCGATCTTGGTAAGGCCGAGGCTGCCGGCGAGGGCCGTCGCCCGGGCGACGGCCTGGACGCGGTTGAGGAACTTCTGGGCTTCCGGGCGCTCGGCCATTTCCGGGGTCGTGGCTTCAAGCAGCACCAGGCCGGCGACCTGCTCCGGATGCTGACCCGCATATAGGCGGATGTGCTGCCCGGCCATCGAATGCGCCATGAACACGAAAGGGCCGGCTTCGCCGGAGGCGGCGATCAGCTTGTGGAGGTCCGCGGCGATCGCGGCGCTATCGCGGGGCTGGGGGCCGGGGTCGGAGAACCCCATGCCGGCGCGGTCATAGGCGCAGGAGCGAATCCCCTTGCCGGCGAGCCGCTGCTGGATGGCGGCGAAGTCGGCCGCCAGGCCCCAGGCGCCGGCCTCCATCCAGATCACGGGTTGGTCGGATTGCGGCCCGGCGCAGACGAGGCGCAACTTGCGCCCGCCGATGTCGACATCGCGACCGCTGGGCTCGAACGGCCCCGACAGTGCAACTAGCGCCAAGCCCGCGCCGACCCATAGGGCGAGCAGCGCCGCCAGCCCCAGCACGACCGTCCTGATCATCTCGCCCCCGAAAGCTCAGCCGCCTACGACTTCACCTTCACATAGGAGCCCGGCGCATCCTCGATAGGGGCGAACTTGCCCTTGGCGGGATCTCGGGCCGGCACCAGTCCGCCGGACTTGGCCCGCAGCCACTGCGCCCAATGCGGCCACCAGGAGCCTGGCGTCTCGACGGCGCCGCCCATCCACTGTTCGACGGAGTCGGGCAGCTCGCTGTTGGTCCAGTGCTGATACTTGTTGGCGGCCGGCGCGTTGATGACGCCGGCGATGTGGCCCGAGCCGGCCAGGGTGAAGGTCACCGGTCCGCCAAACAGCTTGGCGCCGCGATAGACCGAGCGGGCCGGGGCGATGTGGTCCTCCTTGGAGGACTGCACATAGACCGGGGTCTTCACGGTCTTCAGGTCGAGCTTGACGTTGTCGAGCACCAACTCGCCCTTCGACAGGGCGTTCTCGCCGTAGAACTTGCGCAGGTAGAACAGGTGCAGCGCCTTTGGCATCCGCGTCTGGTCGGAATTCCAGAACAGCAGGTCGAAGGGCTTGGGCTCCTTGCCCATCAGGTAGTTGTTCACGAAGAACGACCAGATCAGGTCGTTGGCGCGCAGAGAGTTGAAGGTCTCGGCCATGGCCTGGCCCGACAGCACGCCGCCAGCGGCGTCCATCTGCTTCTCGAGGTCCGCCAGCCAGTCCTCGTTGGTGAACAACAGCAGGTCGCCGGCCTCGGCGAAGTCCTGCTGGGCCGCGAAGAAGGTCGCCGACGAAATCCGCTGGTCGTTCTTGGCGGCCATGTGCGCCAGGGACGAGGAGAGCAGGGTGCCGCCGATGCAGTAGCCGACGGTGTTCACCCGATCGACGCCGGTCTGGGCCATCACGGCGTCCGTGGCCGCGTAGATGCCCTGGTGCATGTAGTCTTCGAAGGTCTTGCCCGCCATGGTCGGGTCGGGATTCACCCACGAGGCGACGAACACCGTGAATCCCTGGTCGGTCAGCCAGCGGATCATCGAGTTCTCCGGGCGCAGGTCCAGGATGTAGAACTTGTTGATCCAGGGCGGGAAGATCAGCAGCGGGACCTCGTGGACCTGATCGGTCGTAGGGTTGAACTGCAGCAGCTGCAGAATCTCGTTTTGGAAGACGACCTTGCCCGGCGCCGTGGCGACGTTCTCGCCGATCTTGAACATCTGATAGTCGGTCTGGCTGATCGCCAGCTGGCCGCCGCCGCGGGCGAGGTCCGCGGCGAAATTCTCCATGCCCTTGACCAACGACTCGCCCCGGCTGGCCATCGCCTCGCGCAGCGCGGCCGGATTGGAAGCCAGGAAGTTGGACGGCGAGAAGGCGTCGGTCAGCATCTTCATGAAGAATTCGACCCGGCGCTTGGTCATCGGATCGGCGCCCTGGACCTCGGCCACCAGGCCGTTCAGCCAGTTCGAGGTGAGCAGGTAGGACTGCTTGATGACATCGAAGACCGGGTTCTCGGCCCAGTCGGGATCGTTGAAGCGCTTGTCGCCGCGCTCAGGCTGCACCACGGGCTCGACGGTCTCGCCGCCAGCGCGACGGGCGGCGGACTGCCAGAGCTCCAGATAGCGCTGGAAGAGATCGGCCTGGGCGCGGACCAGGCGGTCAGGCTGAGCGATCAGGCGGCCCATGACGTCAGTCAGCGCGGGGGCGACATGGAAGGGATCGGGCTGCAGTCCGGCTGGGCGCTCGGCCTGGCGCAAGGCGGCCTCGGCGATGGCGCCCTGGGCGGTCAGCGCCGCACGGGCCAGATTGGTCGAGAGCTTTTCCATCATGTCGCGCTGTTCGGCGCTCAGCTGTTCGAAGCTCGAGGCGCCGGGCGCATCAGGCGCGGGCTGCTCAGGCGCGGCCGCTGGAGGCGGCGAGGCGGCGACCTTGGTCTTCTCGGCGGCTTTGCTCGCGGCCTTGACCTTCTTTTTCGCCTTGGCTTTCGGCGGCGCAGTGGCCTGATCGCTCATCGCCCGTTGTCCTCCCGCTTACGCATTCCTTTGGAGCGAAAGCGCCCACGCTCTTCCGCCCGACGCGATAGTGGCATAAGACCAAGACGAAAATGAACGCGCCGCTTCGACTTTTTGCATGTTCGTCTCTCGGGGCCTCCGCCCGGGGCGTGCTCGGTTGCGTGGCTGTCGCCGTACTGGCGGCCGGTTGCGCCGGAAATCCGTTCGCCGAGGCCAAGGTGGACGCGAATTCGGCGGTGGCCGACGACGTGGCGCGGATGGCGCACGAGTCGCGATCTTTTCCGACATTTGACCAGATTCCGGCGTCGCCGCCGTCGTCGCGGCCCGTAGCGGCGTGGGGGCAGGCTGCTGATCAGCTTGAGGTCGCTGCCGCGAAGGTCGAACGGAATACGGCTCCGAACACCTGGACGCTGAGCGGGACTGAGCGATTCGTGACGCGCGCGCGTTCGCAGGCCGGCCCAGACATCGGGGTTGAGGCCTCGACCACGCCGTCCAGCGAAGCCTTCGCGAAGGAACTGCGGGAGCGAGCTACGCCGCCTCCGCCGCCGAGATAAGACGGCTGGCGGGGGCATAAATGACCGTGAACCTGCTTGGCCGGCCCTGTCATGGGGGCTATCCATGCGCGACGTTAGCTCCCCACCGCCGCGAGGGTCGCGGCCAGAGCTCAAAATGACTCCCGAATTCCACCGTATTCGCCGGCTTCCGCCCTACGTTTTTGAAGAAGTGAACCGCATCAAGGCGCGGCTTCGCGGCGAGGGCGTCGATATTATCGACTTCGGCATGGGCAATCCGGACATGCCCACGCCCAAGCACATCGTCGACAAGATGATCGAAACGGCGCGTGATCCCAAGGCGGGCCGCTACTCGGCCTCCAAGGGCATCCCGGGCCTGCGCAAGGCCATGGCCGGCTACTATAAGAAGCGCTTCGGCGTCGACCTGAACCCCGACACCGAGGTCATTGCGACGCTCGGCTCGAAGGAAGGCTTCGCCAACCTCGCCCAGGCCCTGACTGCGCCCGGCGACGTCGTCATCTGTCCGAACCCGGCCTATCCGATCCACGCCTACGGCTTCATCATGGCCGGCGGGGTCATCCGGCATGTCCCGGCGCCGTCGCCGGAAGAGTACCTGTCGGGCATCAGCCGGGCGGTGAAGCACTCGGCGCCCCCGCCGAGCGTGCTGATCCTGTCCTATCCGTCGAACCCCACGGCCCAGTGGGTCGATCTCGATTTCTACAAGGAAGCCGTGGCTCTGGCGAAGAAGCACGACATGCTCGTGCTGTCGGACATCGCCTATTCGGAGATCTACTTCGAGGACAACCCGCCGCCGTCGATCCTGCAGGTCGAGGGCGCCAAGGACATCGCCGTCGAGGTGAACTCGCTGTCGAAGACCTACGCCATGGCGGGCTGGCGCGTCGGCATGGTGGTGGGCAACGCACGGATGTGCGCGGCCTTGGCGCGAGTGAAGTCCTACCTCGACTACGGCGCCTACACGCCGATCCAGGTGGCCGCGGCGGCGGCCCTCAACGGGCCGCAGGACTGCGTCGACGAGATCCGGGCGATCTACAAGTCGCGACGCGACACGCTGGTGTCGTCGATGAAGCGCGCCGGCTGGGACATCCCGCCGCCGCCCGCCTCGATGTTCGCCTGGGCGCCGTTGCCGGAGAAGTTCCGGGAAGCCGGCTCCATGCTGTTCGCCAAGCTGCTGATCGAGGAGGCTGGCGTGGCCGTGGCCCCCGGCGTGGCGTTCGGCGAGTACGGCGAGGGCTACGTGCGTATCGGTCTGGTCGAGAACGAGCACCGGATCCGGCAGGCCGCACGCAACGTGAAGAAATTCCTGGCCAACGCCGATGAGATCCTCGGCCGGGCCCACAACACTATGGCGGCGCAATGAGTAAAACTGAGTGGCGGGTCGGCGTCGCGGGCCTGGGTACGGTCGGCGGCGGCCTGCTGAACTTCCTGTCGGATGAGGCCGGCTTCGCCCCGGCCGGCGGTCAGGCCGTGGTGACCGGCGTTTCGGCGCGCTCGCGCTCGCGACCGCGGCCGTTCGATATCTCGAACCTGCCCTGGTACGACGACCCCGTCGAACTGGCGAAGTCGCCGGACGTCGACATCTTCGTCGAACTGATCGGCGGCTCGGATGGCCCGGCGAAGGCCGCGGTCGAGGCCGCGCTCAACGCTGGCAAGCCGGTCGTCACCGCCAACAAGGCGCTGATCGCCGAGCACGGCGCCGAGTTGGCGGCCCTTGCGGAGTCCAAGGGCGTGCCGCTGCTGTTCGAGGCTGCGGTGATGGGCGGAACGCCGGCGGTGAAGATGCTGCGCGAGGCCATGGTCGGCGACGACGTGAAGTCGGTGGCCGGCATCCTCAACGGGACCTGCAACTACATTCTCTCGGAAATGGACAGCGGCGGTCGCTCGTTCGCCGACGTGCTGTCGGAGGCTCAGCGCCTGGGCTACGCCGAGGCCGACCCGACCATGGACGTGGGCGGGTTCGACGCCGCCCATAAGATCTCGATCCTGGCCGCGTTGGCCTTTGGCTGCGCGCCGAACTACGCGGCGGCCGAGATCGAGGGGATCGACCAGGTGGCGCTGCTGGACATCCAACTGGCCAAGGACCTCGGCTACAAGATCAAGCTCATCGCCTCGGCCGACCGTTCGGCTGAGGGCGTCCTCGTCCGCGTCCACCCGACCCTGGTGGCACAGAGCCATCCGCTGGCCCAGGCCGGCGGCGCGCTCAACGCCCTTTTCATCGAGGGAACGCGCATCGGCCGGATCTTCATTCAAGGCCCGGGCGCCGGCTCGGGACCGACCGCCGCCGCCGTGGCCGCCGACATCGCCGACGTGATGACGAACGCCAAGCGCCCGGTCTTCCAAGCGCCGGCCAAGGCGCTCAAGCCGTTCACGCCGATCGATCCGTCCCGCAGTCTCAGCCGCGCCTACCTGCGCTTCCTGGTCAAGGACGAGCCGGGCGTCATCGCCGCGGTGTCGGAGACCCTGGCCGAGGCCGGCGTCTCGATCGAGAGCTTCCTGCAGAAACCGGTAGAGAACGCCGAAGGCGTGCCGATCGTGCTCACCACGCACGCCGTGGCCGAGTCGGTGCTGACGGCGGCGATCGACCGCATCGCCAATCTGCCGGCGGTGCTGGAAAGACCGCGCCTCTTGCGGATCGCCCGCATATAAGAATCCAAGGATAATCTGCGCCCTTCGAGGTGCTGGGAGAGACAGATGAGTTCGCAAGATCTGGATCGCGGTCTGGTTCTGGACGCGGTCCGGGTGACAGAGATCGCCGCAATCGCCGCCTGGAAGCTGGTTGGACGCGGTGACGAGAAGGCCGCCGACCAAGCCGCCGTGGACGCCATGCGCACGGCGCTGAACGACCTCGACATCGATGGCGAGATCGTGATCGGCGAGGGCGAGCGGGACGAAGCGCCGATGCTCTACATCGGCGAGAAGGTCGGCCGCGGCAAAGGTCCGGCGATCGACATCGCGCTCGATCCGCTGGAAGGCACCACGCTCACGGCCAAGGCGATGGCCAACGCCCTGGCGGTGATGGCCTGGGCGCCAAAGGGCAGCCTGCTCAATGCGCCGGACACCTACATGGACAAGATCGCCTGCGGCCCGGGCTATCCGGCCGGTGTGATCGACCTCGACAAGTCGCCGGCCGACAACGTCAAGGCGCTGGCCGAGGCGAAGGACGTTGATCCCTCCGAGATCACCGTGTGCGTGCTCGACCGCCCGCGCCATGCCGAGATCATCGCCTCGGTCCGTTCGGTGGGCGCGCGCGTCTACCTGATCACCGACGGCGACGTGGCCGGGGTGATCAATACTTCGGACCCGACCACCGGCGTCGACCTCTACATCGGCCAGGGCGGTGCGCCGGAAGGCGTCCTGGCCTGCGCGGCGCTGAAGTGCGTCGGCGGCCAGTTCCAGGGCCGCCTCGTGTTCCGCAACGCCGACGAGAAGGCCCGCGCCACCCGCGTCGGGATCACCGACTTCGACAAGAAGTACGACCTGCACGAGATGGTCCGCGCCGACGCGATCTTCGCGGCGACGGGCGTCACCAACGGCGCATTGCTGGACGGCGTGGCCTATGAGGACGGCTTCGTTCACACCCACACCCTGGTGATGAACTCCTCCACCCGCACGGTGCGTGAAGTGCGGATGAAGCGGCCGGTCTAAGGTCGTGCCCGACGGGGGCTCGGCGGCGGGATATCTCGGCGTCGTACGGTCGCTCACCGGCCGCGCGTGGCGAGAACGGCCGGCCGATCCTGCCGTGGTGCGCCGCCACCAGCTCGCGCTCGGCCTTTCCGAACCCCTGGCGCGGGCGCTGGCCTCGCGTGGGGTCGGCGCCGACGGAGGCGAGACCTATCTCAATCCGACGCTTAAGGCGCAGTTTCCCGATCCGTCGAGCTTTCTCGACATGGACCGGGCCGCGGCGATCCTGATCGACGCCCTGCTGGCCGACCGGCCGATGACCGTATTTGCGGACTACGATGTGGACGGCGCCTCGAGCGCCGCCCAGTTGGTCCGCTGGTTCAGGGTGATGGGCAAGGAACTGCCGATCTATGTCCCTGACCGGATGACGGAGGGCTATGGCCCGTCGCCGGCGGCGTTCCGCAAGATCCGCGAGTCGGGGGTCGATCTAGTCGTCACCGTCGACTGCGGCGCGGCGGCGTATGAGGCGCTGGCCTGCGCCAAGGAGATCGGCCTCGAGGTGGTGGTGATCGATCACCACCTGATGCGCGATCAGATCCCCGATGTCGCCGCGCTGGTGAACCCCAATCGGCCGGGCTGCGAATCGGGCCAGGGCGTCCTGGCGGCCGCCGGGGTCGCCTTCGTGCTGCTGGCGGCCCTCAATCGCGAGGCGCGGGGCAGGGGGCTGTTTTCGAATCGCGCCGAGCCTGACCTGCGACAATGGCTCGATCTCGCCGCGCTGGGCGCGATCTGCGACGTCACCCAACTGGTCGGCTTCAATCGCGCGCTGACGGCCCAAGGGCTGAAGGTGATGTCGGCCTGGCGCAACCCCGGCCTGAAGGCGCTGCTCGAGGTCGCCAAGGGCTCCGGACCCGCCAGCGTCTTCCACGCCGGCTTTATCCTGGGGCCACGGATCAACGCCGGCGGCCGCATTGGCCGTTCCGACCTCGGCGCAAGGCTGCTGTCGACCGACGATCCCGAGGAGGCTGCTGCATTGGCCGCCGAGCTCGACGGCCTCAACGCCTCGCGTAAGGAGGTCGAGAAGGAGATCTTCGACGAGGCCGTGCGCATCGTCGAACGTGAAAGCAATCAGGCCGACGCGCCGATGGCGCTGGTCGCCGCCGACGGCTGGCATCCAGGCGTGATCGGCATCGTCGCCAGCCGGCTGCGCGAGCGTTATCGCAAGCCGACGATGGTGATCGGCGTCGACCGGGCCGCGAACGTCGGCAAGGGCTCTGGCCGCTCTCAGCCCGGCGTGAACCTCGGGCGCGCCGTGCAGGCGGCGTTCGACGAGGGCCTGCTGCTGGCCGGCGGCGGCCACGCCATGGCCGCGGGGCTTTCGGTGCGGCCCGAACTCATCCCGGACCTGCGAGCCTTCCTGAACGACCACGTCGCTGCGGAGGCGCAGATCGCCGCCGCCGAGGATGCTCTGGATATCGACGCGCTGGTCACCGCCGGCGGGGCCGACCGGGGGCTCTGGCAGGCCTTTCAGGCGATGGCGCCGTTTGGGCCCGGCAATCCGGAGCCGATGTTCGCGGCGGCCAATGTCCGCGTCGAGCGACCGATGGCCCTGCGCGGCGGCCATGTCCGGGTCACGCTGACGGACGGCTCGGGCGGCCGTCTCAAGGCCGTGGCCTGGCGGGCCGAGGAGACCGAACTGGGCCGCACGCTGCTGGGCGGCGCCGGCGCGATCCATGTCGCCGGCCGGTTGAAGCCCGATGATTGGCAGGGGCGTGAGAGCGTCGAGCTGGAAATAGAAGACGCCGCGGACCCCCGGCGCGTCGGCTAAGCCTTGAGCCAGAAGGGCTATGCGCCTCTGGCGATGGTTCGGATAACGCTGTGCTGAAAAAGGTTTGAGCAAGGCGCTTGCGCACCCGAAGATTCGCCCATATAGACACCGCTCTCGCGGACGCGGTCCCTTCGTCTATCGGTTAGGACGCCAGGTTTTCAACCTGGAGAGAGGGGTTCGACTCCCCTAGGGACTGCCACCGCGAGGCTCCCCAAAATGTAGAGTTTCACGACGCTGGCGCGAGTTTTGCGACCGGAGCGTGTGTTGCTTGTAAAATGCCCCATTGACGGCACTAGTGTAACGAGAACACTGTTCTAGTTGGCCATATCCGAAAGGATCGGGGGGAGACCGGGCCAGAGGGGCAGATGTCTGGTTACGAATTCGAGGGAGTAGGTCCACACGAAGAAGCCGTGCGGATCAGCGGGCGTGTGAAGTGGTTCGACGCCGGCAAGGGCTATGGATTTGTCGTTCCTGACGACCCCAATCAAACGGGGCTCAAGGACGTATTGCTTCACGTCACAAGTCTTCGCAATTCGGGGCGCGAGAGCGCGCTCGAAGGCGCGGTGATTGTCTGTGACGTGATCAGACGTCCGAAGGGGTGGCAGGTCGCAGAGGTGCTGGAGGTGGACGAGAGTTCCGCTCCGCCGCCATCTGACCGGCGAAGGCACGACGAGGGACATCACGGACGCAGCTTCGATCGCGGGGGCTTCGGCGCCCGCCCGCAGCGCCGTCCGCTGACCGCGCACGGCCCGTTGGAGCGCGCCAAGGTGAAGTGGTTCAACCGCGCCAAGGGCTACGGCTTCGTAGTCAGGGACGGGGAGAGCGGTGACATCTTCGTGCACATCGAAACCCTGCGCAGGGCCGGCATTGAGGACCTGCAACCGGGCGATGATGTCATGGTGCGTTTTGCGGAAGGTCCGAAGGGGCTTGTCGTCGCCGAGATCGAGTCTGTAGGTCTGGCCTAGAGCCCTTCGCGGGCTCTCGACCCAGGGGCGCGACGACCGTCGCGCGCCGGACCCATAGCTCGGAGGTTTCCGGTGCCTAGTCAGAAGAGGCCGCGACGCGGCCTGACCGCGCTTGTCGGCGCGCTCTCGTTGCTTGCGGCCTGCGCCCAGGAGCCGGCGGCGCAGGAATCGGGGACGCACGTCGCGGCTACGGCGCCTGCTGCAGCATCGACGCCGACGGCGGGAGCGGTCGGACAGCCGCCGGTCGGCTTTGAGGCGTTGGAGGCGGTGACGCCTGCCGGCCGCACTCGTTTTTTCGTCGAGATCGCCGATACCGACGCCGAGCGCGAAAAAGGGCTGATGTTCCGCAAGGAGGTTCCGCCCGATCGCGGCATGCTGTTCGACTTCAAGACGCCGCGCGAGGTGGCGTTCTGGATGAAGAACACCCTGATCCCACTCGACATCATCTACATCCGGACGGACGGCACGGTCTTGTCCATCGCCCGCAACACGACGCCGCTGTCGGAGACGCCGATTCCCTCGGGCGGCCCCGTGGTCGGCGTGTTGGAACTGGCTGGCGGGCGGACAGGCGAGATCGGCCTGATGCCCGGCGACCGCATCGAACACCGGATATTCAAGCGTGACTGACAAGGACGTTGTCCCCGAACCGCCGCCCGGCTTTGTCGCCTCGGGCAGCCGCGGGCCGTTTTCCAGCCACAACGGCCCATACTTCCATCGCGCGGAGATGGGCGAGGTGACTGAGCAGGCGTTCTACGCCCTGCCGCGCCATGCCAACGGGCTGGGGCTTGTGCATGGCGGGATGCTGACCGCCTTCCTGGACGGCCTGATGGGCGCGGCGGTGTATCGCGCCGCGCGGCAGACCGCGGTGACAATCCACCTTTCCATCGACTTCTTGCACATGGCGCGGGTCGGCGAGTGGGTGATGGGGGAGGCGCGGGTGACGCGCGCGACGCGCGACGTCGCCTTCGTCGAGGCGCGCGCCCATGTCGCGGGAACGGACGTCGTGCGTGGCTCGGCGGTGTTCAAGTTGATGCGGCGGCATGGCTAGGCGCCACCGCGGGACTTTGTTCAATTGCGGGAAAGGCCAAAGCCTTATATCCCGCGCTCTCCGGCGCTCTTCGGGGTGTAGCGCAGCCTGGTAGCGCATCTGCTTTGGGAGCAGAGGGTCGCAGGTTCGAATCCTGCCGCCCCGACCACGCCGGTCAGATTTCTATGAGGGTTCGCATGCTCGCGCGTATCTATCGTCCGGCCAAGAACGCCATGCAGTCCGGCAAGGCCAAGACCAAGGACTGGGTGCTCGAGTTCGAGCCTGCCTCGGCCCGCCGTTCGGATTCGCTGATGGGCTGGACGCTGACCAGCGACATGAACGGCCAGATTCGTCTCTCCTTCGAGACCAGCGACGAGGCGGTGGCCTACGCCCAGGCGCACGGCATTCCGTTCCAGATCACCGAGCCGAAGGCGCCTAAGCGCATCCTCAAGGCCTACGCCGACAACTTCGCCTACAATCGTAAGCAGTCCTGGACGCACTAAGCGCCTGCCAGGCGCCCATAGCTCAACCGGATAGAGCATCCGCCTTCTAAGCGGACGGTTGCAGGTTCGAGTCCTGCTGGGCGCGCCAACTCCGCCGCACAAGGACATCGGCCTCCGACCCGACGTCGCCGCCACGGCGGCTCTCAGCGGCCAGGTTGAGTTTGCTGGCAGGGCCAGGGATGGTCGTCGCTTGATTCCGTGACCTGGGGATTTGCGATGACCTGCATCAAGAACTCCGCCGCCGTCTTGGCGGCGCTTGTCGTCTTGACGGGCGGCCCAGCGCTGGCCGCCGGCCTGTCGGCGCAGGAGCAGCGGCTGGTCAGCGCGGCGGCCGCCGAGGAGGGGCGCTCCCTCCAACTGTTGGAAACCTTGGTCAACATCAACAGCGGCACCCTCAACAAGCCCGGTGTCGAGGAAGTCGGCCGGCGGATGCAGGCCGAGTTGAAGGCGCTGGACTTCGAGGTCCGTTGGGTCCCGATGCACGCGGTCGATCGCGCCGGCCATGTGGTGGCGGTTCACAGAGGATCGGGCAAGGGCAAGCGGATGCTGCTCATCGGACACCTCGATACGGTTTTCGAGCCCGACAGTCCGTTCCAGAAATATGTCCGCCGTGGCGACCTCGCCGAGGGGCCGGGCGTCAACGACATGAAGGGCGGGCTGGTGATCATGGTCGCCGCCCTGCGGGCCATGCAGGCGGCCGGGACCCTGGCGGATGCCGACATCACCATCGTCCTCACCGGCGACGAGGAGCGGGGAGGGCGGCCGCTGTCGGTGTCGCGCGCCGAGTTGATCAACGCCGCCAAGGCCAGCGACATGGCGCTCGAGTTCGAGGGACTGGCCCAGGAGAACGGCAAGGACATGGCCTCGATCGCCCGACGCTCGTCGACCGATTGGACGCTGACGGTAACAGCTAAGTCCGGCCACTCGTCGGGCGTCTTCAACGACACCGTGGGATATGGCGCGGCCTATGAATTGGCCCGCATCGTCGACGCTTTCCGCAAGGAAGCTCGCGAGCCGAACGCGACCTTCAATGTCGGCTACATGCTGGCCGGGACCGCCGCCGCGCCCAACGACAGCGACACGGGCGGCGTCGCCACGGGCAAGACCAATATCATCCCCGCGCAGGCGGTGGCGCGCGGCGACCTGCGGACGCTTTCCAACGCCCAGACAGAAAGCATACGCGCCAAGATGCGGGCAATCGCGGCTCAGCCGCTGCACGGAGCGAGCGCGTCCATCGCCTTCGACGACGGCTATCCGGCCATGGCCCCGAGCGAGGCGTCGCGACGGCTGCTGGGGCGACTCAACGAGGTCAATAGAGACCTTGGGCTTGAGCCGATGGCCGAGCTTGACCCGCTCAAGCGGGGGGCAGGCGACATCGGCTTCGTCGGCGACATCGTGCCGGGTCTGATCGGGTTCGGCGCGGCGGGCGCCGGGGCGCATGCGCCCGGCGAGACCATGGACCTGTCCAGCATCGATCGGCAGACCAAGCGGGCGGCCCTGTTCATGAGCCGGATGGCGCGGCCCTAGCGGGCGGCGGAGAAGGCGTCGAGGCCGCGGCGGAGGTCGGCTACAAGATCCTGCTCGGTCTCAAGACCGATGTGCAGGCGCATCAGCGGGCCGTCGTAGGTCGGGGCGAATTTGCGCTTGCCGAGCTGTGGGTCGCTGACGATGGCCAGGCTCTCGAAACCGCCCCACGAGAAACCCAGCCCGAACAGCTGCAGGGCGTCCAGGAACGCGTCCGCGGCCTGCGGCGAGCCGCCCTTCAGCACGAAGCCGAACAGGCCGCAGGCGCCGCTGTAGTCGCGTGCCCAGAGGGCATGGTCCGCCGCGCCCGGCAGCGCCGGATGGAGGACCCCGGCGACCTCCGGCTGGGCCGCCAGCCAGGTTGCGATGCGCAGGCCGGCCTCGCCCTGGGCCTTGAGCCGGGCCGGCAGCGTGCGCAGGCCGCGCAGCATCTGGTAGGCGTCGTCCGCCGACACCGACCAGCCGAGATTGTGAACCCCGTCCGCAAGCTGATGCACCAACGCCGGGTCGCGAGCCGCGGCCGATCCCATGAACACGTCTGAGTGCCCGCCGACATACTTGGTGAGCGCCTGGACGCTGATGTCCACGCCGTGTTCCAGCGGCTTGAACAGGTAGCCGGCGCCCCAGGTGTTGTCGGTCAGGGTCAGGACGCCCTTCGCCTTCGCCAGTTCGGCGACGGCCGCCAGGTCCATCATCTCGAAGGTCAACGAGCCAGGCGACTCCATCATGATCAGCCGCGTCCGCTCTCCCGCTAGGTCGAGCAAGGCTTCCGGCGACAGCCGAGGGTCGAAGTAGCGAACCCCGATCCCGTAGCGCTTCAGGACGTTGTCGCAGAACCTCCGGCTGGGCTTGTAGATGTTGTCGGCCGCCAGCACTTCGTCGCCCGCCTTCAGAACGGCCAGAACCGCACCGGTCACGGCCGCCAGCCCCGACGGGTAAAGGCAGACGCCCTCAGCGCCCTCCATCTCGGACAGGGCTTGCCTCAGGGCGTCGTGAGCGGCGAGGCCTGCGCGGCCGTAGGTGAGGAACGAATCATCGTCGTATAGGGCCGCTGCATTGGGCAGCAGCACCGTCGATCCCTTCTGAATCGGCGGGCCAACGGTCTTCACAAGCTCGCCGTCGTGCGCCCCGGCGCGAATGAGGCGGGTTTCTTGGGTGACGCGGGTTGACGGGGTGGAGCGAACTTGAGCCATGATCGCATGGCACTTAGAGCCTCCACAGCTATGCAATCAAGGAGGGCGGCCAATCTCCCGGCTCAGTATTTCTACCAAGATCCTCGGTTGCGTCGCCGCGATGCTGCTGCTGGCCGCCTGCGGGAGGGAGCAAGCCGCACCGCCGCCGCCACCCGCGCCTAAGGTGGAGCCGCCGCCGGCGACGGGAGATTACAAGCCCAAACCCAGTCCTACGCTGGCCGCGGTGAAGGCTCGAGGGTGGGTATCCTGCGGGGTCAATCCGGGCTTACCGGGGTTCGCTTACGCCGATGATCGCGGCGCCTGGCGCGGATTCGACATTGACATTTGCCGCGCCGTCGCGGCCGCCGTGCTGGGCGACGCGAATGCTGTGCGCTTTACGCCCGTCGACGCGGCCGAACGCTTCTCCGGCTTGCGCGGCGGCAAGATCGACATCCTGGCCCGCAACACCTCGTGGACGCTGGCGAGGGACGCCGGCGAGGGGGTCGACTTTGCGGCGATCACCTATTTCGACGGGCAAGGGTTTCTGGCGCCCAAGTCGTTGAACCTGACGAGCGCCGATGAGCTGAACGGCGCGCGGATCTGCGTCCAGCGCGGCACGGCGAGCGAGACCAATGTCGAGGACTACTTCAAGGCCCGAGGACTCAAGTACACGCCCGTCGTGACCAAGTCCGAGTCCGAAGCCCGCGCCCTCTACCAAAGCGAAGGCTGCGATGCGTTCACGGCCGACGTCTCGGCGCTGGCCTCGGCGCGATCGGTGATGAACAGCCCCAACGCCCACGTGATCCTGCCTACCGTGATCTCGAAGGAACCGTTGGCGCCTGTTGTTCGCCAGGATGATCCGGTGTGGACCGACATCGTGCGGTGGACCGTCTATTCGCTGATCCTCGCTGAGGAGTTCGGGGTCACCTCGAAGACGGCCGAGGAACTGGCGAAGAGTTCGGTCGACCCGCGGGTTCGCCGATTGCTGGGGGTGGAGGGCGATTTCGGGCCGCTGATGGGCCTGCGTCGGGACTTCGCCCTGCAGGCGATCATGCAGGTCGGCGCCTATGACGAAGTCTTCGCCCGCAATCTGGGGGCGCAGTCGGCCTTGAAGCTGGAGCGCGGCCACAATGCGCTTTGGAGCGCCCCGATGCCTGGCCTGCTCTATGCGCCGCCGGCGCGCTAGGCGCCGGTGACGACGGGGGTGTCGGCCAAGCCGCCCCATTCGCTCCAGGAGCCGTCATAGACCGCCGTGCGGTCGCGTCCGAGGCGCGCGAGGGCCAGGGCCAGCACCGAGGCGGTGACCCCCGAACCGCAGGTCGTGACGATCGGCTTGGCCAGATCGATGCCGGCCTGCTCGAAGACAGACTTGAGTCCAGCGGCAGGGCGCAAGGTTCCGTCCTCGGCGATGACCTGCTCCCAGGGCAGGTTGGCCGCGCCTGGCATGTGCCCGGACCGCAGGCCGGCGCGCGGCTCGGGCGCATCGCCGCGGAAGCGGGCGGCCGAGCGGGCGTCGAGCATCTGCGCCGACCCCGATTGCAGGATGGCATTGACGTCCGCAGCGCTTCTCACGAGGTCGGGGTCGAAGCGCGGCGCGACGACGACCGGCGAGGGCGCCGCGTCGCCGGCCTCGACCGGACGGCCCTCGGCGAGCCACTTGCGCAGGCCGCCGTCGAGCACGCGGACGTTGGCGTAGCCCATGGCCCGTAGTGTCCACCAGACGCGGGCGGCCGAGCGGATGCCGTGAACGTCGTAGACGACGATGTCGGCGTCGCGGGACAGGCCAAGCTCGCCGGCGGCCTGGGCGAAGGCTTCGGGAGTCGGGAGCATGTGCGGCAGGTCGGTGTCGTGGTCGGCGACATGATCAATGTCGAAAAACACGGCTCCAGGAATATGCCGCTGGAGATATTCGGCGCGGCCGTCGCGGGCCTCTGCGGGCATGTGCCAGCTGCCGTCGACGACGCGGACCTCGCCGAGGCGGTCGGCCAGCCAGGCGGTGGAGACGACGGGGTCCATGGCTAGAGCCAGCGCGGGATCGGGAAGCCGCGCTCCTTGAGGAAGGCGGGGTTGAAGATCTTGCTCTGGTAGCGGGCGCCCTGGTCGCAGAGGATGGTGACGATGGTGTGCCCGGGGCCGAGGTCCTTGGCCATGCGGATGGCGCCGGCGACGTTGATGCCGGTCGAGCCGCCCATCACCAAGCCTTCATGCTCAACCATGTCGAAGATCACATTGAGCATCTCGACGTCGTCGATGCGGTAGGGGTGGTCGACGTTCAGGCCTTCGAGGTTGGCGGTGATCCGGCCCTGGCCGATGCCCTCGCTGATCGAGGTCCCCTCCGACTTCAGCTCGCCGTCGGCGTACCAGGAATAGAGCGCCGCGCCGTGCGGGTCGGCCAGGCCGATCTTGATAGCGGGATTGCGCGCGCGCAGGCCTTCGGCGACGCCGGCGAGCGTGCCGCCCGAGCCGACGGCGCAGATGAAGGCGTCGACCTTGCCGCCGGTCTGTTCCCAGATCTCCGGAGCCGTCGTCTCGACGTGCGCCTGGCGGTTGGCGACGTTGTCGAACTGGTTGGCCCAGATCGCGCCAGCCGGTTCCTTGGCGTTCAGTTCCTCGGCCAGGCGGCCGGAGTAGCGGACGTAGTTGTCGGGATTGGAGTAGGGGACAGCGTCAACCTCGACCAGCTCGGCGCCGAGCAGGCGGATGGCGTCCTTCTTTTCCTGGCTCTGGGTCCGCGGGATGACGATGGTGGTCTTGTAGCCGCTGGCCGCGCCGACCATCGCCAGGCCGATGCCGGTGTTGCCGGCCGTACCCTCGACGATGCGGCCGCCGGGCCTCAGCAGGCCGCGCCGTTCAGCATCGCGCACGATATAGAGGGCCGCGCGGTCCTTGACCGAGGCTCCCGGGTTCATGAACTCGGCCTTGCCGAGAATTTCGCATCCCGTCGCCTCGCTCGCACGGCGAAGACGAATCAGGGGCGTGTTTCCGATGGCGTCGAGGACGCTGCTGGCGACGGTCATAGCCGACTACTTAAGCCGGGCGGCAGGCGCAGAACAGGGGGCAAAGCCCCAGCTTTCGTCGAACCGCCCTAAGCTGTTCTGGGGCCTAGGCGCGCGAAAGACTGAGCTGCACGACATTGGTGCGTTCGGTGCGGAAACCCGCCTCGCAGTAGCTGAGATAGAAGCGCCAGAGCTTGCGGAACCGCTCATCGAAGCCGAGCGCGGCGATCCCGTCCCAGGCGCTCTCGAAGCGGCGGCCCCATTCGGCGAGGGTGTCGGCATAGTCCTGACCGAAGCGGGTGATCCCGGTCCAGGCCAGGCCCGTCTCGCTGGTGACGTCCTTCAGTCGCGCCTCGGACGGCAGCATCCCGCCCGGGAAGATGTACTTCTGGATGAAGTCCGCCCGCCGACGGTAGGAGTCGAATATCTCGTCGCGGATGGTGATGATCTGAAGGCCTGCGCGCCCGCCCGGTCTCAGCACGTCACGGATTTTGCCGAAGTAGGTCGGCCAGTAGCGCTCGCCGACCGCCTCGAACATCTCGATCGAGGCGACGCGGTCGAACTGGCCCTGGACGTCGCGGTAGTCGACCATCCGGATCTCGGCCCGTTCGGCCAGACCCTGCTCGAAGATGCGCTTGCGGGCGAAGTCGAACTGTTCCTGCGAGATGGTGATGCCGGTCACCTTGGCCCCGACCTCCTTGGCCGCGTACTCGGCGAACCCGCCCCAGCCGCAGCCGATCTCGAGCACGCTATGATCGCGTTCCAGCCCCATGCCTTGGGCGAGCGAGCGGTACTTGTTGATCTGCGCCAGCTCCAATGGCTCGCCGTCGCGCGAGTAGCGGGCCGAGGAATAGGTCATCGTCGGGTCGAGCCACTGCCCGTAGAAGGCGTTGCCGAGGTCGTAGTGGGCGTGGATGTTCTTGCGCGAACCCTTGCGGGTGTTGGCGTGCAGGCTGTGGCCGATGAAGTTGACGGCCCGCACGAGCGGGTTGCCGAGGAAGAACCGGGCCAGGCGGTCGAAGTTCATGCTGACCGCGCTGAGAACCGCCGAGAGATCCGGGGTGTCCCATTCTCCGGCCATGTAGCCCTCGGCGAAGCCGATGTCGCCGGCCGCGAGGACGCGGCGCATGAAGCCGAAGTCGTGGACGACGATGCGTCCGTCGACGCCGGGCTCCGGGCCCTTGATCCTGAGTTCCTGCCCTGACGGCGTGATGAAGGTGAGTGAACCGGCTCTCCAGTTCAGCGCCAGCAGCCGGGCTGCAAAGCGGAATGCGGCAGGCGCGCCGACCAATGCGGGCAGCTTGCCGAAGGCCCGGGGTGAGGCGGCCAGGGCCGCCAGCGATGGTTCATGCGCCAAGGTCATGGTCGCAACCCTCGATTTTCACGCCTGCAACACTGCATTTGGGATTGAATAGAATCAACTCCAGTACGCGGGAGCGGTGGAGCTGGTTGCCAAGGTTCACGTTTTCGCGCTTGTGAACCGGGCGCACGCGCGCCACTTAGGCCCCAGCGCAAGCGCGCCGAAGATCATCCCAATTTCGAGAATGTCATGACTGCTCTGACGCTTAATCGCTGGAATCTCTCGATTGGCGACGGCCAGCCGCTGGTCGTGATCGCCGGGCTCAATGTCATTGAGGACCTGGACCTGGCGCTGGAGACCGGCCGTCACCTGAAGGCCGTCACCGCGGAGCTCGGCCTGCCTTATGTGTTCAAGGCGAGCTTCGACAAGGCCAACCGGTCGTCCGTGAAGAGCTATCGTGGTCCGGGCCTGAAAGAGGGCCTGAAGATCCTGGCGGAGGTGAAGGCGCAGTTGAACGTGCCGGTCTGCACCGACCTGCATGAGGTCGAGCAGGCCGAACCGGTGGCCGCCGTCGCCGATCTGGTCCAGATCCCGGCCTTTCTCTGCCGCCAGACCGATCTGGTGGTGGCGACCGCCAAGGCGACCGGCGCGGCCGGCGGCTTGATGCACGTCAAGAAGGCGCAGTTCCTCGCCCCCTGGGACACCAAGAACATCCTGAGCAAGATCAAGGAGGTGTCCGACGTCGGCGTGATCCTCTGCGAGCGCGGCAGCTCGTTCGGCTACAACAACCTGGTGGTCGACATGCTGGCGATCCCGGAGATGAAGAAGCTCGGCGCTCCGGTGACGATCGACGCCACCCACGCAGTTCAGTTGCCTGGCGCCGATCCGCGCACCGGGGGCGCCTCGACCGGCGGTCGTCGCGACGGCGTGGCGATCATCGCCAAGGCGGCGGTGGCCTCGGGCGCCAACGGCGTGTTCTTTGAATTCCACCCCGATCCCGACAAGGCGCTGTGCGACGGCCCGAGCTGCCTGCCGCTCGACGGCGCGCGCGACCTGCTGGCCAGCGTCAAAGCCGTTCATGCGGCGGTCCAGTAATCGGCGTAGGCTCTGAGCATCATGGACCTCGCGGCCCTTCAGAAGATCCTCTCGGCCCTGTCGGGCGCCCGCATCGCCTGCGTCGGCGACCTGATGGTGGACCGGTTCGTCTATGGCGACGTGACCCGCGTCTCGCCCGAGGCGCCGATCCCGGTCCTGGCCCGCAAGCGTGAGCTGGTGATGCTGGGCGCGGCGGGGAACGTCGCGCGCAACGCTGCGGCGCTGGGCGGCGAGGTCTGCCTGGTCGGGATGATCGGCGGCGATCCGGAGGGCGTCGAGGCCCTGCGCCTGATCAAGGCCGAGGAAGGCGTCGAGGGCTTCGTCGTCACCGACGCCGCGCGCCCGACCACCCTGAAGACCCGCTTCGTGTCCGGCGGCCAGCAGCTGCTGCGGGTCGACATGGAGACCAGCGGCCAGGCGACCGGCGAGGTCGAACAACGCCTGGTCCGCACCGTCCGCGACGTGGCCAAGGACGCCGGCGTCATCCTGCTGTCGGACTACGGCAAGGGCGTGGTGACCCCGGCGGTCATCGAGGCGTGCCGGGCGTCCGGCGCGCTGATGATCGTCGACTCCAAGGCCCGCTCCTTTGCGCGCTATGGGGCGGTCGACATCGTCAAGCCGAACGCCGCCGAACTGGCGCACGCCACCGACATGCCGACCCAGACCGACGCCGAGGTCGAAGCGGCGCTAGACCACGCCCTGACGCTCTGCGAGGCCAAGGCCATCCTGGTGACGCGGGCCGCCAAGGGCATCTCGCTGGCCGTGCGCGGCGAAAGCGTGCGCCATTTCCCCGGCGTGCCGCGCGAAGTGTTCGACGCCTCGGGCGCTGGCGACACCACTCTGGCTGCGCTCGGCGTCGCGCTGGCGGCGAAGGTCGATGTGGCCGACGCCATCGAATTCGCGATGCTGGCGTCCGGGGTCGCGGTCGGGAAGGCGGGGACGGCGGTCGTGACGCCGGAGGAATTGATCGAGGCGTCGATCACCGCGCACATGGCGCCGGCCGAGGCCAAGATCGCCACCCCGCAACGGATGGCCGACGAAATCGCCCGCTGGCGGGCCAAGGGCCTGAAGGTCGGCTTCACCAACGGCTGCTTCGATATCCTGCACCGCGGTCACGTGGCCTATTTGGCCCAGGCCCGGGCCTGGTGCGACCGGCTGATCGTCGGGGTGAATTCGGACCGTTCGGTGCGCGAGCTGAAGGGCGAGGGCCGGCCGGTCAACGACCTGGAGAGCCGCGCCATGGTGCTGGCCGGGTTGGGGTCGGTGGACCTGGTCGCCCCGTTCGATGAGGACACCCCGATCGCCTTGATCGAGACCGCCCGCCCCGACGTGCTGATCAAAGGCGCCGACTACGCCGAGAGCGAGGTGGTCGGCGGCGATTTTGTGAAGTCTTATGGGGGCGAGGTCAGGCTGGCCCAGATCGTGGATGGCTATTCCACGACCGCGGCCATCGCCCGGATGCAGGAGAAGGCATGACCCGTCGGATCATCTTCGTCACTGGCGGCGCCGGCTTCATCGGTTCGAACATCGTGGCCAAGCTGGCCGAGGATCCCTCGCTTGACGTGGTGGTCTGCGACCGGCTGCGCGAGGCCGAGCTTGGCAAGTGGCGCAACATCGCCAAGCACCCGATCGGCGATTTCGTAGCGCCCGAGGCGATGTTCGAGTGGCTGGAGAAGCGCTGGCGCGACGTCGAGCTGGTCGTGCACATGGGCGCGGTCTCGTCGACGACCGAACCGGACGCCGACAAGATCATCCATTCGAATTTCACGCTGTCGCGCGACCTGTTCCGCTGGTGCGCCGATCACCAGCGCCGCTTTATCTACGCCTCGT
The DNA here is from genome assembly GCF_026411515.1 of Phenylobacterium sp. 58.2.17. Taxonomy (NCBI): domain Bacteria; kingdom Pseudomonadati; phylum Pseudomonadota; class Alphaproteobacteria; order Caulobacterales; family Caulobacteraceae; genus Phenylobacterium; species Phenylobacterium sp. 58.2.17. The sequence continues at coordinate 155,119 of NZ_JAPMTQ010000002.1, forward strand.
CGGCCGCGACCTATGGAGATTCCGTCGACTTCCAGGATCGCGACGACCTGGAGTGGCTGACGGGCCTGCGGCCGTTGAATACTTACGGCTGGTCCAAGGCGCTGTTCGACCTGTTCGCCGCGCGCCAAGCCGCGCGCGACTATGCGCCGCCGCAGTGGGTCGGGCTGAAGTTCTTCAACGTCTACGGGCCGAACGAAGAACATAAGCACTCGATGAAGTCGGTCGCCTCGCAGATCTGGCCGAAGGTGCGCGACGGCCATTCGGTGCAGCTGTTCAAGTCGTACCGCGAGGGCGTGCCGGACGGCGGCCAGACCCGCGACTTCGTCTATGTCCGCGACGTCGCCGACGTGATCGGCTGGCTGGCCAAGAACGAGCAGGTCAACGGTATCTACAACCTGGGCTCGGGGACCGCCCGGACGTTCGAGGACCTGGCGCGCGCCGTCTTCGCCGCGGCCGGCCGGGCCCCGGAGATCGAGTACACGCCGATGCCGCCGGCGATCCGGGACAAGTACCAGTACTTCACCCAGGCCAAGATGGAGCGGCTGCAGGCGGCCGGTTACAACCAGCCGATGACGACCCTGGAGGACGGCGTGAGCGACTACGTGAAGCGCTATCTCTCCCAGCCTGATCCCTACCGCTAGGCGAAGGGGCGCATGGCCGATCGTCCGAAGGGTTTTCGGCGTCTGATGGCCGCCGCGATCGTGCTGGTCGCGCTGGTGCTGGCGGCTGCCGTCTATGTCTGGCGCGACGATATCCTGCGCACGCGGCTCGATCCGAAGGAGCCCTTCCAGACCTATGATCCGCCGCCGGCGCCCGACTATGCGCAGCGGTCGGCTTGGGCGTTGATGCCGAACGCGCCCGAGGCGCCGACGGCGGGCGAGCCGCCGGCCGACGTGTTCTTCGTCGGGCCGACGACCTTCGACGGCGGCCGCCATTGGAACGCGCCGATCGACGACCCCAAGGCCGACCGCCTGTTTCGACAGGTGATGGCGCCGAACTATGCCGGTCCTTTCGTCCGGGTCGGCCGGATCTTCGCGCCGCGATACCGCCAGGCCAGCCTCTATACGCTGATGACCCTGCGCGACGACGCCAGGGAGGCGCGCCGCTTCGCCTATGGCGACGTCGCCCAGGCGTTCCGCTACTACATCGCCCACTACAACCTCGATCGCCCGTTCGTGATCGTCGGGGTGGAGCAGGGCGGCACCCTGGCGGCGCGGCTGATCGCCGAGGAGGTCGCGGTCAACCCGGCGCTGCGGGCGCGCCTCGCCGCCGCCTATCTGGTGCAGACGGTCGTCCCGTCCGACAACCCGCCGCTGCCGCCGTGCCTGGCGCCCAAGCAGACCGGTTGCCTGGCGGCCTGGGCCTCGGTCTATGACGGCGAGCCCGAGCGCGCCCAGGCGCTGCTCGACCGCTCGCTGGTCTGGAACGACGCCGGCCAACTGGTCAATCTCGGCGGCCGCACCCCGATCTGCTTCAATCCGTTGTTCGGCGCGGTCGTCGACGCCGAGGCGCCGGCGCGCCTGAACCTGGGGGCGACCAACGCGACGGGGCTGGAATGGGGCGCGCGGCCGGCGTTCCTGACCCGCCAGGTCGGGGCCAAGTGCGACAAGGGCATCCTGCGGGTGACGCGGCCGAAGTCGTCGTCGCTCAAGCCCTCGGGATCGTGGACGGACCGCCGCCGGGCGCCGGGTTACAACGTGTTCTTCGCCGACCTGGAAGCCGACGCCGGGGCCCGGGTCGCGGCCCTGGCCGAGCCCCGAGCGACGCCTGCCGATTGACCCTGCGAGGGTTCGGGGACCATCGTTGCGTCACCGCAGGGCAGGAGACGCCGGATGGACAACCGCCAGATCGTTCTTGAGCAGATTCCGCAGGGCAAGCTGACGCCGGATCACTTCCGGATGCAGACGACGCCGGCCCCCGCGCCAGTCGACGGCGAGGTGCTGGTACGGACGCGGTACATCTCGCTCGACGCGGCGAACCGCGCCTGGATGCAGGGGGCGACCTATCGTGCGGCGCTGCAGTCCGGCGACGTCATGGCCGGCGGCGCGGTCGCCGAGGTGGTGGAGAGCAGGGCGGCGGGCCTGAAGCCGGGCGACCTGGTGTTCGCCGACACCGGCTGGCAGGAGTACGCCGCCGTTCCGGCCAAGGGGCTGGCGCCGCTGCCCGACCTGAAGCCGATGACCCACCTGATCAGCGTCTATGGCGTGGCCGGACTGACGGCCTATTTCGGGCTGATGGAGTGCGGCCGACCGCAGGCGGGCGAAACGGTCGTGGTCTCGGCCGCGGCCGGATCGGTCGGGTCGATCGTCGGGCAGTTGGCCAAGATCAAGGGGTGCCGGGTGGTCGGGATCGCCGGCGGGGCCGAGAAGTGCGCCTGGCTGACGGACGAACTCGGGTTCGACGCGGCGGTCGACTACAAGGCCGGCGACGTGCGCCGTGCGCTGCGGGCCGCCTGTCCGGACGGGATCGACGTCTATTTCGACAATGTCGGCGGCGAGGTCTTCGAGGCGGCGATGTTCAACATGAACAACTTCGGCCGTATCGCCTGCTGCGGGGCGGTCTCGCAGTACGACGGCGCGGCGCCCGCGCATGGGCCGCGCGGGGTGCCGGGCCTGATCGTCACCAAGCGGCTGAACGTGCGCGGCTTCATCGTCTCGGACTTCTACGACCGCCGCGACATCGCCCTGGCCGAACTGCAGGCCTGGGTGGCGAGCGGCGCGCTGAAGGTCCAGGAGGACGTCATCGAGGGGCTGGAGAACACGCCCGCGGCGCTGGTCGGCCTGCTGGCCGGGGAGAACCGCGGCAAGCGCATGGTCAAGGTCAGTTAGCCGGAGTCCTATCCGGCGTCTTTCAGGGGCGAGCTCGGCCGCCAGTCGAACAACTCCTGCAGCACCCGCAGGGCCTGGCCGCGCGGCGAGGTCAGGGCGGGATCGCGCTCCATGATCAGGCGCGCGTCGTCGCCGGCCGCGGCGATCAGGGCGCGGTGGGCGATCGGGTCGGCGAAGACGTAGGCCGGGAAGCCCGACTGGCGTAGGCCGAGCGCGTCGCCGCCGCCGCGCAGCTCCAGGTCGCGCTCGGCGATCAGGAAGCCGTCGTCGGTGCGGCGCAGGATGTCGAGCCGCTTCTGGGCGGTCTCCGACAGCGGCGGGTCGTAGAGCAGGACGCAGGCGCTCTCGCGCGAGCCGCGGCCGACCCGCCCGCGCAGCTGGTGCAGCTGGGCCAGGCCGAAGCGCTCGGCCTGTTCGATGACCATGATGGTGGCGTTGGGGACGTTGACCCCGACCTCGACGACGGTCGTGGCGACCAGCAGGCTGATCTTGCCGTCGGCGAAGTCGGCCATGACCGCGTCCTTCTCCGGGCCGGTCATCTTGCCGTGCACCAGGCCGACGCCGGGGCCGATCCTGGCGCGCAGCTCGGCGGCGCGCTGCTCGGCGGCCTTGAGGTCGATCAGTTCGGATTCAGAGACCAGCGGGCAGATCCAGAACGCCTGGGCCCCGTGGGCGATGGCGTCGCGCAGGCGTGCCTCGATCTCGTCCAGGCGGCTGGTCGGCACGGCGCGGGTGGCGACCGGAGTGCGGCCGGGGGGCTTCTCGTCGATGCGCGAGACGTCGAGGTCGCCGTAGACGGTGAGCTCCAGGGTGCGCGGGATCGGGGTGGCCGACATGGCGATCAGGTGGACGGCCTGGCCCTTGGCCTGCAGCCGCTGGCGCTCGGCGACGCCGAACCGGTGCTGTTCGTCGATGACCGCCAGCCGCAGGTTCTGGAAGCCGACGTCGTCCTGGAACAGGGCATGGGTGCCGACCGCGACCTGCGCAGCGCCGGAGGCCAGGGCGCGCAGCTTCTCGGCGCGGGCCGCGCCCTTGTCGCGGCCGGTCAGCAGGAGGGCGGCGATCCCGTGCTGCGCCAGCGGGCCGGAGATGGTCTCGAAATGCTGGCGAGCGAGGATTTCGGTCGGGGCCATCAGCGCGCTCTGGCCGCCGCCGGCGGCGACGTCGGCCATGGCCAGCATGGCGACGACGGTCTTGCCCGAGCCGACGTCGCCCTGGACCAGGCGGCTCATGCGTTCGCCGGCCTCGAAGTCGCGGCGGATGTCGGCCAGCGCCCGCTCCTGGGCGCCGGTCAGGCGGTAGGGCAGGTCTTGGCGCACCGCCTCGGCCAGCGCGGAGGCGGCGATGCGGGCGGCGGGCTCGGCGCGGCGCTCGGACTTGCGCTGGGCCATGGCCAGCTGGTGGGCCAGCAGCTCGTCATAGGCCAGGCGCTGGATGTGGAGCGTCTGGGGGGAGAGGTCGGCCTCGGACTGCGGGGCGTGCAGCAGCCCCAGCGCCTCGCGCCAGGAGGGGAACCGCTCGCGGGCCAGCCACGCGGGGTCCTGCCATTCTGGCAGCTCCGGCGCGCGGCCGAGCGCCTCCAGCGCGAATTTGCGCACGGTGCGGGCCGGCAGGCCGGCGGTGGCCGGATAGACCGCCTCGAAGTCCGGGATGTCGGCGGCGCGGTCGGGGGCGACGATGTAGTCGGGATGGGCGATCTGCAGGCCGGCGCCGAACCGCTCGACCTTGCCGCTGACTAGGCGCTTGGAGCCGAGCGGGTGCTTGGCCTCGAGCTGGCCGCCGAAGCTGCCGAAGAACACCAGGCTGAGCACGCCGGTGCCGTCGTAGGTCTCGACCCGCCAGGGCTGCTGGGGGCTGCGCGGGCGCTTGTAGGCGTCGATCTGGACCTCGAAGATCTGCACCGCGCCTTCGACCGCGCCGGCGACGGTGGCGTGCTCGCGGCGGATCACCGAGTGCGGGCGCAGGAAGGCGACGTCGCGCACGATCGGCCCCGCCAGCTTCTCCAGCAGGGGCGCGACGCGCGCGCCGACGCCCTTGAGGGTCGTGATCGGTGCGTAGAGCGGAAAAAGAATCTCGGGCCGCATGGGCGGAACATAGCGCGACCATGGACAGCCTGCGGCGCCCATGATGAAGTTCAGCAAAACCCAGGGGGGAAATCGTATGCGTAAAGCGCTTCTGGCGGCCGTCGGCGTCGCCATGCTCGCGGCCTGCAGCCCTGCGGCCGAACAGGTCGAGCAGGCCAAGGCCCCGGTGGCCGAGCCCGCCGTGCCGGTCGATCCGACGTTCACCGGCCTGACCCGCCCGAAAGGCGACGCCCAGTTCGGCTATTACCTGCCGGTCGACGAGGTGAAGGTCGGCGACTACCGCCTCGACAACCTGCACATCGCCGGCCAGATGGGCTTCAACGACTGGGAGAAGGGCGAGCGGACCAAGACCTACGCCCCGGTGATGCTGGAGTTCGTCGACATCACCAGCCCGGCCCGCAAGAACGCGCTGGGTAACGTGGTCTATTCGGTGAAGCTGAAGGTGCTGCCGGCCGCCTACGCTGTCACCGACGATCGCATCCGCCTCGTCGGCAGCCATCCGAAGCTGGGCGAGGTGCGGCTGGACGCCAAGCTCGACGCCGCGGCGCTCAAGAAGACCAAGGGCACGAAGGGCAAGGACGGCCTGACGGTCGCGACCGGGGCGCTGCAGGTCGGCGACACGCCGTTCAAGCAGGTGGCCTTCACCTGGCGCGGCGGCGACTGGGGCTGAACCTTTTCGGCGAACGCGCTCTGGCGCGCGTGGGCGTAGCGGCCTATATCGGCCGCTCTCCCATGAGCACCGACGACACACGACTGAAGCGTTTGAAGTTCCGGGCCTGGCACCGGGGCTTCCGGGAAGCGGACCTCATCCTGGGGCCGTTCGCGGATACCTACGCCCATACGCTGAGCCCTGAGCAACTCGACGCCTTCGAGGCGCTGATGGAGCAGGCCGACCAGGACCTCTATGAGTGGGTCGTCGAGCGCACCCCGACCCCGCCTGAGTTCGATGGCGAAATCATGCGTATGATCAAGACCTTCCGCTTTGAAGCTTATGAGGCGAGGGGCGGTCCTCGTGGCGGCTGACGGTTTCCGGGCGCCGACGGCGGCGGAGACCCGGCGCATCGCCCAGGACCCCGGCCGGCTCGACCTGGTCGGCGCGCCGGAGGGCTTCGACGCGCTGGTCATGGCTGACATCGTCAAGGCCCGGGGCGGGCTTTCGGTGTTCGTGGCCCGCGACGCCTCGCGGCTGTCGGCCTTCATCGATGCGTTCTCGTTCTTCGCCTCGAACGTCGAAATCGTGCGGTTCCCGTCGTGGGATTGCCTTCCCTACGACCGTATCGGGCCCTCGGCCGGGGTCGCCGCCGAGCGGATGACCGCCCTGGCGCGGCTGGCCAAGGGCTTCGACGCCAAGAAGCCGGCCCTGCTGGTGACCACGGTGCCGGCGCTGATCCAGCGGACGCCGCCGAGATCGGCCGTCGAGGGCGGCGCCTATTCGGCGACGGTCGGCAACGTCGTCGAGATCGCCGACCTGGAGCGCTACTTCGCGATCAACGGCTATCAGCGCGCCTCCACGGTGTCGGAGCGCGGCGAATTCGCGATCCGGGGCGGGGTGATCGACGTGTTCCCGCCGAGCGCCGACGAGCCGGTCCGCCTGGACCTGTTCGGGGACACCCTGGAATCGATCCGCGCCTTCGATCCCGAAACCCAGCGCTCGACCCGTCAGCTCAAGGACATCTCGCTGCTGCCGGTCAGCGAGGCCCTGCTGGACAAGGACAGCGTCTCGCGCTTCCGCCGCGGCTATGTCGAGGCCTTCGGGGCGCCGGGCGGCGATCCGCTCTACGACACGGTCAGCGAGGGCGGCCGTCGCGCGGGCATGGAGCACTGGCTGCCGCTGTTCTACCCGGAAATGGCGACGCTGCTCGACTATCTGCCGGCCGACACCCTGATCGCCCTGGACCACCTGGCCGACGGCGCTCGCGACGAGCGTCTCTCGATGATCGAGGACGCCTATGACGCCCGCGCCCAGGCCGACCGCAAGGTGCACTACCGTCCGCTGGAGCCGACCCGGCTTTACATGGACGCCGACGAGTACCGCGAGCGGCTCGCAGTCCGCCCGACGCGGCGGTTCTCGGCCTTCCAGGAGGTCGAGGGCGAGAGCGTCATCGACATGGGCGCCCGCCAGGGCCGCGCCTTCACGGCCGAGCGCCAGCAGGACTCGGTCAATCTCTTCGAGGCGACCGCCGATCATGCCAAGCGGCTGGTCGGCGAGGGCAAGCGGGTGCTGTTCGCCTCATGGTCGGACGGCTCGTCCGACCGCCTGGGCGCGATGCTCGCCGATCACGGCCTGAAGAACATCTCGCTCGCGCCCTACTGGGACGCGGCGCGCTCGGCCGATCCGAAAATCTTCCAGCGCGTGGTGCTGCCGCTGGAGTCGGGTTTCGAGACCGAGAAGCTCGCGGTCATCTCCGAGACCGACATCCTCGGCGATCGCCTAGCGCGGCCGCGCCGCCGCCGCCGCGCATCGAACTTCCTGGCCGAGGCCTCGTCGCTGACGCCGGGCGACCTGGTCGTCCACATCGACCACGGCATTGGACGCTACGAGGGCCTGAAGACCCTCGACGTCGCGGGCGCGCCGCACGACTGCCTGGAGCTGCAGTACGGCGGTGAGGCCAAGCTCTACCTTCCGGTCGAGAACATCGATCTGCTGACCCGCTACGGCAGCGATGGGGAGGGGGTTCAGCTCGACCGCCTTGGCGGCGCGGCCTGGCAGGCGCGCAAGGCCAAGGCCAAGGAACGCCTGCGGGAAATGGCCATCGGCCTCATCCGCATCGCGGCCGAGCGGGCGACCAAGGACACCGACGCGATCGTCCCACCGCACGGCGTGTTCGACGAATTCTGCGCCCGCTTCCCCTACGAGGAGACCGAGGACCAGCTCAACGCCATCGGCGACGTGCTGGAGGACCTGGGCGCCGGCAAGCCGATGGACCGCCTGATCTGCGGCGACGTCGGCTTTGGCAAGACCGAGGTCGCCCTGCGCGCGGCCTTCGTGGTCGCCATGAGCGGCCAGCAGGTCGCCGTCGTGGCGCCAACCACCTTGTTGGCCCGCCAGCACTACAAGACTTTCTCAGAGCGGTTCCAGGGCTGGCCGGTGAAGGTCCGCCGCCTGTCGCGGCTGGTGCCGGCCAAGGAAGCCAGCGAGACCCGCACGGCGCTGGCCAACGGCGAGGTCGAGATCATTGTCGGCACCCATGCGGTGCTCTCCAAGCAGGTGGGCTTCAAGAACCTCGGCCTGGTGATCGTCGACGAGGAGCAGCACTTCGGGGTCAAGCACAAGGAGAAGCTCAAGGAGCTTCGCGCCGACGTGCACATGCTGACCCTGACGGCGACGCCGATCCCGCGGACGCTGCAGATGTCGCTGTCGGGCATCCGCGAGATGTCGATCATCGCCACGCCGCCGGTCGACCGGCTGGCGGTGCGGACCTACATCACGCCGTTCGACCCCGTGGTCATCCGCGAGGCGCTGCTGCGCGAGAAGTATCGCGGCGGCCAAGCCTACTACGTGGCCCCGCGGATCAGCGACCTGCCGGATCTGCAGAAGTTCCTGCGCGAGCAGGTGCCCGAGGTGAAGTTCGTGGTCGGCCACGGCCAGATGGCCCCGACCCAGCTCGAGGAGGTGATGAGCGCCTTCTACGAGGGCCAGTACGACGTGCTGCTGTCGACGACCATCGTCGAGAGCGGCCTCGACATCCCGACCGCCAACACAATGGTCCTGCACCGCGCCGACATGTTCGGCCTGGCCCAGATGTACCAGCTGCGCGGCCGCGTCGGGCGGGCCAAGGCGCGGGCCTACGCCTATCTGACCACGCCGGCCGAGAAGCAGATCACGCTGTCGGCCGAGCGCCGCCTGAAGGTGCTGCAATCGCTCGACAGTCTGGGCGCCGGCTTCCAGCTGGCGAGCCACGACCTGGACCAACGCGGCGGCGGCAACCTGCTCGGCGACGAGCAGTCGGGACATATCCGCGAGATCGGGGTCGAGCTGTACCAGCAGATGCTGGAAGATGCGGTCAACGAGCTCAAGGAACTGGCCGGCAAGGGCGAGGCCGCCGACCGCGGATGGTCGCCGCAGATCAATACCGGCGCGGCCGTGCTGATCCCGGACGAGTACGTGCCCGACCTGAACGTGCGCCTGTCGCTCTACCGCCGCCTGTCGGACGCCGAAAAGGCGGGCGACCGCGAGGCGCTGGCGGCCGAGATGATCGACCGTTTCGGCCCGCTGCCGCCTGAGGCCGGACAGCTGCTGAAGGTCGTCGCCATCAAGGGCATGTGCCGCGAGGCCAACGTCGCCAAGATCGACGTCGGGCCGAAGGGCGCGGTCGTCACCTTCCGTGGCGACGAGTTCAAGAATCCCATGGGCCTGGTCGGCTTCGTGCAGAAGAACCAGGTCGCCTGGAAGATCCGCCCGGACCACAAGGTCGTGGTGAAAGGTGAATGGGAAACGCCAGAGCAGCGTCTGGCGGCGGCCGAGGGCATCCTCAGCGAGCTGGCGAAGCTCGCGGCCTGAGCGTCCGCCCCTAGAGCAATTTCCGATCTGATTGGATCGGAAATTGCTCAGGAATCTTAAGGCTTAGAGCACTTTCTTCGCCGAACCGGTCGCCGCTTCGGCGGAAGATGCTCTGGCGGTGCGCAGAAGGTTCTGGGCGCGAAGCCACATCTCGGCGCGCTGGGCGCAGACCAGGCCGACGGCGAACAACAGGAAGACGTCGGCGACCTGCATCGGAGTGACGTGCAGCGCCGCGGCATGGTCGCCGGCGTAGTCGCGCAGGCCGAAGCGAACCAGCAACAGGCCGGCGATCAAGGCGAGACCGACTGGCGAAGCCTTGCTGGTGACTTCATGTGTCGCTGGATCAATTGAAATCCTCGTCGTGCGCCCACGCCACCATCCGGCGGCCGCCCCGATCAGCAGGGCCAGGCCCTCGGCGCCGAGCAGGGGCGCGCTGGGAAGGCCCTGAGCCTGAAGCGCGAGCCCCACGCCGAACAGCATGATCGCGGGCAGGATCCACATCCGCTCGACGCGCAGAGGCCGGGTTCTCAACGCGCGCCAGGCCACAAGGGCGACGACCAGCAGGGGAACGACTACGCCCCACGCGCCGCCACCGGGGGCCACGGCCATCAGCTGGCCTTCTGGTGCGCTCGGGCGGCGGCCTCTTCGAGCGCCTTGCCGACGCTCTCGGGCGAGGTGACCTCGGCGACGCCGATGTCGAAATCGACGACGAACGGCGGCTGGCCGTCGCCGGCCTCGAACGCGGTGCAGCCGATCACGGCGGCGATACGCTCGCCCGCGGCACGGGCGGCGGCCTTGCCGGTGGCGGGCAGGGCCAGGGCGAAGACTTCCTGGCCGAGGCGCGCGGCGGTGTCCTCGACGCGGACCAGGCGGCCGATCATCGAGCCGATCTGCGGGATCGCGCGGTCGAGCCAGCCCGCGGCGCGTGCGGCGGAGACGTCGGTGCGCTCGGCCACCTTGAGCACGCAGACCGACAGCGGCCGTCCACGCTCGCGCGAGGCCTGGGCCAGGCGTCCGGCATGGCGGGCGAAGAGGTCGCGAGTGAAGAGGCCGGTGGCCGCATCCATCAGGCCCGACGTGCGCGCCAGTTCCAGCGCCCGGCGGACCGCGATCTGACGGCGATAGCTGCGGGCCAATTCCAGCACGCGGCGGGCGGTCTCGGTCTCCGGCGTCTCTGGCGAAGCCACGTCGGAGACGCCGCGATGGTAGGCCTCCGACATCGTCACGTAGCTCTCCTGGCGCATGTAGAGCAGGGCGGGCGTGTGATAGAGCCGGGTGTTGCGCCGCATGCCGGCTGCGATGGACAGCGCCTCCTGGCTGGTGTCGCCGGCCCACAGCACGACGGCGTCGAACGGACGCTCATGCAGGTAGTCGAAGGCGGTATAGGCGGTGAATGCGCCCACGACCTCGGCGCCTGAACGGGTCAACGCGTTCGCCAGGGCCAGGAACTGAGGAGCCGGCTCGCCGATCGCCAGCACCTGATACGGCGTGGATTCGGGCTCGGGCATGTCCAGCCGCCGCCCACGTTCGGCGAAGGTCTCCAGCCGCAGCTCGAACTCTTCCTCGGCCACGGCGGTGCGGACCAGCGTCTCCAGCCGCATGACCATCTGGGCCGGATGGACCGGTGCGGCCAGCGTCAGGTCGAAGTCGTAGGTCTCGAGTTCCGGGCCGGGATCGCCGATCGCGATGACCGGTATCCGGCGCGGCGCGCAGGCCGTTTTCAGGCGCCGCGCCATGGTCAGCGCCTCATGGCCGCCGCTGGCGAGGTCGACGATCGCGGCCTCGACATTGAGATCGGCCAGCGCGGTCGTGGCCGCAAAGGGCCCCCGCGCCGTCACCGTGCGCCAGCCGAGCCGATCCAGGCCCTCGGCCAGGGGGCCCGCAACTGCGTCGTCCCGTGCAACGATCAAGACTCGCGCCTGGACGCCCGCCGTCATTCGCTTAAACCCTGGCCACTCGGTCGCGCGCCCGCCCAGGCTGGGCGGGAATCGACGTGCCTGACGATTATACAGCCGCAAGGCGAATGACACAGCGACGCCGAGTCGCAAGCCTGTGGAGGAGAGACTGATGGAACAGACCCTGAAGGGGCAGGTGGCTGTGGTCACCGGCGCGTCGGGCGGGCTGGGCGCGCACTTCGCGCGGGTGCTGGCGAAGGCCGGCGCGTCGGTGGCGCTGACCGCGCGCCGCCTGGACCTGGTCGAAAGCCACGCCGGGGCGATCGCCGGGGCGGGCGGGCAGGCGATGGCGCTGAAGCTGGACGTCGCCGACGCCGCCGCCATCGGACCGGCCTTCGACGAGGTCGAGGCGGCGCTCGGCCCGATCTCGATCCTGATCAACAACGCCGGGGTCGGCGGCGAGGGCCTGGCCCTGGATCTTTCCATCGAGGACTGGGATCGGACCTTCGACGTCAATGTCCGCGGCGTGTTCTTCGCCGCCCAGCAGGCCGCCAAGCGGATGATCGCCTCGGGCGTGGCCGAGCGCGGCGACGCGCGCATCGTCAACATCGCCTCGATCGCCTCGCACACCGTGCTGCCGGGCCTTTCGGCGTACTGCGCCTCGAAGGCGTCGGTCGCCATGATGACCCGGGGCCTGGCCCGCGAGTGGGCCCGCCGGGGGATCGCCGTCAACGCCATCTGCCCGGGCTATATCGAGACCGACATCAATGCCGACTGGTTCAAGACCGAGGGCGGGCAGAAGCAGATGAAGGGCTTCCCGCGCCGGCGGCTGATGGACGCCGAGGATCTGGACGCCTCGCTGCTGATGCTGAGCGGCCCCGCCGCGCGGGCCATCACCGGGACGGTGATCACCATCGACGACGGCCAGTCGCTGCCTGGCGGCGGCTGAAGCCGTTGGCTGACGGCGCGTCATGGCCCCTAGGTTCTGGGCCGCTAGCTTCGGGGCAAGGAAACAGGGAGACGTTGCATGGGTAAGGGACCGCTTTCAGGGCTGAAGGTCGTCGAGTTCGCTGGAATCGGCCCCGGTCCGTTCTGCGGCATGCTGCTGTCCGACCTGGGCGCCGACGTGGTGCGGATCGACCGCAAGGGGCAGGGGCGCTCCTCGCCGGCCGACATCACCAGCCGGGGCCGGCGCTCGATCGGGCTGGACCTGAAGAACCCGGCCGCCATCGAGACCTGCCTGAAGCTTATGGAGGGCGCCGATGCGGTGTTCGAGGGCTTCCGGCCGGGGGTCATGGAGCGGCTGGGCCTGGGCCCCGACGTCGCGCTGAAGCGCAATCCGAAGCTGGTTTACGGTCGGATGACCGGCTGGGGGCAGTTCGGCCCCTACGCCAACGCCGCCGGCCACGACATGAACTACATCGCCATCACCGGCGCGCTGCACGCCATCGGCACCGGCGACAAGCCGATCCCACCGTTGAACCTGGTCGGCGATTTCGGGGGCGGGGCGCTCTACCTGGCCTTCGGGTTGCTGGCTGGGGTGCTGAACGCCCGCCAGACCGGCCAGGGCCAGGTGATCGACTGCGCGATGAGCGACGGCGCGGCTTCGCTGATGGCCATGTTCTACGGCTTCAAGGCCAGCGGGATGTGGAAGGAGGAGCGTCGCGCCAACCTGCTCGACGGCGGCGCGCACTTCTACGACACCTATCAGTGCGCCGACGGCAAGTGGATTTCGATCGGCTCCATCGAGCCGCAGTTCTACGCCCTGCTGCTGGAAAAGACCGGGATCAACGATCCGGCGTTCGCCGCCCAAATGGACCGCGGCGCGTGGAACGACCTGCGCGGCAAGCTGGCTCACGTGATCGCCCAGAAGACCCAGGCCGAGTGGTGCGAGATCATGGACGCCACCGACGTCTGCTTCGCCCCGGTGCTTGACCTCGATGCGGCGCCCAAGCACCCGCACAACGTCGCGCGGCAGACCTTCGTGGAACTGGGCGGGGTGGTGCAACCAGCGCCGGCGCCGCGTTTCTCGGCCACCCCTGGCGAGATCCAGGGCCCGCCGCCGGCCATCGGCGCGCATGACCGCGAAGCGCTGGCCGACTGGGGCTTCTCGCCCGCCGCCATCGACGAGCTGAAGGCGGCCGGCGCGCTGGCCGGATAACATGGCCGGATAACGAAAAAGGCCCCGAAGCTCGCGCTTCGGGGCCTTCTCCGTCGCCTTGAGGGCGAAGCTTACTTCTCGGGCGCGCTGATGGTCTTCAGCTCGGTCGCCGAGGCCTTCTGGGCGGCGTGCTCTTCGGCCGCCAGCGGGATCAGGCCGCGCTGCTGCAGGTAGCCGCCCTTGCCGGTCGCCGCATCCGAGACGAAGGCGTTGACGTACTCGCGCAGGCCCGGGATGACGCCGACATTGGCCTTCTTCACGTAGATGTAGAGCGAGCGCGACACCGGATAGGTCCCGTTCGAGATGGTCTCGAAGGTCGGGGCGACGCCGTCGACGGTGGCGGCCTTCACGGTGTCCATGTTGTTCTCGAGGAACGAGTAGCCGAAGACGCCGAGGGCGTTCGGGGTCTTGGTCAGGGTCTGGACGATGGCGTTGTCGTTCTCGCCGGCGTCGACCCAGGCGCCGTCGGAGCGGATGGTGTGGGCCTTGGCCTTGAAGGCGTCTTCGTCCTTCTCGCGCAGGGCTTCCAGAGCCGGGAGCTTGCGGGCGCCCTTTTCCAGGCCGAGCTCGACGAAGGCGTCGCGGGTGCCGGAGGTCGGCGGCGGGCCGTAGACCAGGATCGCCTGGGCCGGCAGGCTGGCATCGACGTCCTTCCAGGACTTGGCGGCGTTCTTGGCGAAGCCCGCGCCCTGCGGCAGCTCGGCGGCCAGGCCGCGATAGACCTGGTCGATCTTGAAGTTGTAGGTCGGGCCGTTCTTGGCGTTGGCGATCACGATGCCGTCATAGCCGATCTTGATCTCGACGATGTCGGTGACGCCGTTGGCGGCGCACTGCTCGAATTCCGACTTCTTGATCGCCCGCGAGGCGTTGGCGATGTCGGGGAAGCCCGCGCCCGTTCCGCTGCAGAACAGCTTGAAGCCGCCGCCGGTGCCGAGGCTTTCCACCTTGGCCGCGCGGCCGCCCGTGGTCTTGGCGACGTTCTCGGCGACGCGGGTCGCGAACGGGAAGACGGTCGACGAACCGGCGGCCCACACTTGATCGCGGCCGCTGGCGCTGGGGCCCGCGGCCTTTTCGGCTCCGCCCTTGGGGGCTTGCTGACCGCAGGCGCTGAGCGCGACGGCGGCGACGGCGAGATAGGCGAAAGTCTTCATGATCTGGCTCCGCTCGGGTACGGCAGAGGCGCTAACATTGTTGTTTGACGGTTATGTGAAGGTTGGGTGACGAACGCGCGGGAGCTGAACAGGTTCTACGAACCGCGTTCAGCGCGGGTTCAGCCGCCGGGCGCCATCCTTGGCCACGGTCGGTCGTCGTCACTCCCGTCCCTCGATACGGCGGCCGGCCCGATGGCATGACACGCCCATCGGCGGCGCGTCGGCCCCCCAGCAAGGGCCGGCGCGCCGTTCGCCGAAGATCATCGCTTGCGCGGGCAGGCGAGCTTCAGCACCTTCCGCGCCATGTCGCTTAGGCAACGAATCCAGCGTGTACGGGAGTGGGACTGGGATCCTTCTCACTGGCTGCGCCTGGCCGTCCTGATTTCGGGGCGCGCGCTGGGCCGGCTCTGGGGGCGGGACGTCATGCTCTACACCGGCGGGGTGTCGTTCTTCATCATGCTGGCCGTGTTTCCGGCGCTGGCGATCGGCATCGGGCTCTACAGCCTGCTGGCCGACCCGAACGAGGTGGCGCACCAGGCCGAGGCCCTGGCCCGGTTGATGCCGTCGGGGGCGCAGGCGATCTTCCAGGCCGAGCTGGAGCGGCTGGCGCAGACGCCGTTCCATTCGGTGTCGGCGCAGAGCGGGGTGGCGCTGGTGGTCGGCGGCTATGCCGCGCACCGCGGCTTCAAGGCGCTGTTGGCGGGGCTGTCGTTCATTCACGACGAAGAGGCGCCGCGCAGCTTCCTGCAGTTCAATCTGCTGGCCTTGGCCGTGCTCATCGCCGCCTTTGCGATGCTGGCCTTCTTCTCGGCCATCTTCTTCTATTTCCGGTTCGTCGCTGCGGCGTTCGGGATCAAGCCGCTGGCGGGCGTCTCGTGGCTATACAGCGAATGGACCTGGGCGAGCTTCGGCCTGACCTTCGCGATGACGCTGATCTACCGGTATGCGATGTCCAGCCGGCCGGTGGCCTGGCTGCCGTCCATCCTCGGCGGGGGTTCGGCGGCGATCCTCTGCCTGTTGGTGTCCTGGGCGAGCGCCTTCTATGTCGAACAGGTGGCGCATCTGGGCGCGACCTACGGCTCGGTCGCCGCGGTCGTGGTCTTCCTGATCTGGCTGTCGTGGAGCGTGAACGCGGTGTTCTTCGGGGGCGCCTTCGCCACCGAGATCGAGATGGTCCTGCGCGAACGCGAGCGTCGTCTCCTGCCTGACGATTAGGCTGGCCCCGCCCTCGCCACCAGAAAACTGAGCACGCCGTCGCGCTCGCCGGTCTCGACGACGACGAAACCGGCGCCGTTGGCGAAGTGCGGCACGTCGATCCGGGCGAGCGGATCATCGGCGAGCAGCCGCACCTTCACGCCCGGCTGGGCGTCTTCCAGCGCGCGCCGCAGGCGCAGGGTCGGCACCGGGCAGCGGTGGCCGCGGGCGTCTACGGTGATTTCGTCGGTAAACATCTTGTGCGGCCATACAGCCAGAACGGCGTGAACCCAAGCGGCGCCGTCGCGTTGTCGCTCACTTACGCGAAAGACGGGGGGAGGGGCGTATGACTGACAGCTTCACGACCAACGTGCCGGCGCGGCTCGATCGATTGCCCTGGAGCCGCTTCCACTGGCTGGTGGTGGCGGCCCTGGGGATCACCTGGATACTCGACGGACTGGAGGTGACTCTGGTCGGATCGCTGTCGCCGGCGATCTCGGAGGGGCTTGGCCTCAGCACCACCCAGATCGGCCTGTCGGGCAGCGCCTACATCCTGGGCGCGGTGCTGGGCGCCTTGGTGTTCGGGAGGTTGACCGACACTTTCGGGCGGCGGCGACTGTTCACGATTACCGTGGCGGTCTACCTGGTCGCGACGATCGCCACCGGCTTCGCCTGGGACTTCTGGTCGTTCATGCTGTTCCGGTTCCTGACCGGCGCCGGCATCGGCGGCGAGTACGGGGCGGTGAACTCGGCGATCCAGGAGCTGATCCCGGCGCGCCGACGCGGCTATACCGACCTGGCGATCAACGGCAGTTTCTGGCTCGGCGCAGCACTGGGCGCGATGGGCTCGCTGATCGTGCTGGACCCGAACCTGATCGACCAGGCCTGGGGCTGGCGGCTGGCCTTCATCATCGGCGGGCTTCTGGCGCTGATCGTCATCTGGGTGCGCCGCTACATCCCGGAAAGTCCGCGCTGGCTGATGACCCATGGCCATCCCGAGGAGGCCCTGGCGGTCATCGAGGCGATCGAGGCGCGGGTCGAACGCGATACGGGCCGCCCCCTTGGTCACACGAACGACCTGCCGACCCTGCGCCTGCGGCCGATGCGGACCTCGTGGTTCGACATCGCGCGCTCGCTGGTGGTCCGCCACCCCAAGCGCACGGTGCTGGGCCTGGTGCTGATGGCGACCCAGGCCTTCTGCTACAACGCGATCTTCTTCACCTACGCCCTGATCCTGACCAAGTTCTACGAGGTTCCGGCCGCCTCGATCGGCTGGTTCATCCTGCCGTTCGCGGCGGGCAATTTCCTGGGGCCGCTGCTGCTCGGGCACTTCTTCGACAGCGTCGGGCGCAAGCCGATGATCGCGCTGACCTACGGCCTGGCCGGCGCGCTGCTATGCGCGACGGGATGGATGTTCTCGGCCGGGCTGCTGACCGCCACGACCCAGACGGCGGCGTGGACGGTGATTTTCTTCTTCGCCTCGGCGGGAGCGAGCGCGGCCTATCTGACCGTCGGGGAGAGCTTTCCCCTGGAGACGCGGGCGGTGACCATCTCGCTGTTCTACGCCTTCGGAACGTTGCTGGGCGGGGTCGGCGGACCGGCCCTGTTCGGCGCCCTGATCGACAGCGGCGAGCGCAGCCAGATCTTCTGGGGCTATCTGCTGGGCGGCGGACTGATGCTGAGCGCGGCGGTCGTCGAGCTGTTCCTGGGCGTCGCCGCCGAGCGCAAGCCACTGGAGGAGATCGCCCCGCCGCTGTCGGTGATCGACGACGTCCCCTAGAGCAAATTCCGATCCGATCGGATCGGAATTTGCTCAGGACTCTTCTTCGCCGACCGGCAAACGCTTCGGCGGAAAACGTTCTAGAGGGGCCACTCGGCCGGCGCCGCGCCCAGCGGCGTCGTCGGACGGGCCCAGCGCGCCGGCGTCGCCGACATTTGCACCGGCGGGCGCAGGTGGCGAACGGGGCCGAAGCCCGACGGCGAGGTGATGCGCCAGGCATCGATCTCGGCCGGGCCGGCGGGCTGCACCTTGGCGAGGTCGTCGACCGGCTTGATGCCGAGGCCGCGCAGCCAGGTCGCGGTCTGGACCAGCGACACCCGCACCAGATAGCTGCCGCCGTAGCGAGCGCGCCGCTCCAGCGCCGCCAGCGTACCGAAGGCGGCGAGAAAGCCCGTGGTGTAGTCGGCGACGGCGCCCGGCTGCAGTTTCGGCCCGGCGTCGCCGCCGTGAATATCGGCCATGCCGGTCACGGTCTGGGCGAGCTGCTCCCAACCCGGCCTGTTCGCCCAGGGGCCTTCATGCCCATAGGCGTTGATCGAGGTGTAGACGATCCCCGGCCGCAACTTGGCGAGATCGAGGGGGCCGAGACCCAGCCGCTCCAGGGCGCCTCCGCGGTAGCCCTGGCTGAAGACGTCCGCCTGCGCGATCAGTTCCTTCAGCCGCGCCAACTGGCCGGGGTCCTTCAGATCGAGCCAAGTCGCGAGCTTGCCGTGCCCCACGTCGCTGATGAAGAACTCAGTGGCCGGCAGAGTCGGCGAGGCGACATAGAGGACGTCCGCTCCGTGCTGGGCCAGGGTCTTGCCGCAGGTGGGCCCGGCCAGCACCCGGGTCAGGTCCAGGACGCGAACCCCCGAGAGCGGAGCCTCGCCGCGGTCGGGCAGGGGCATGGGCGGACCTTCGGCGATCTTGATGATCTCGACGGTCGGCCGGGCGGCGAGGATGCGGCCCTGTTCGGAGGCGTCCCATTCCTGCGCGGTGCGGACCATGGCGCCGCAGACGCCGGCCTCTGCAATGGCGTTCTCCAAGTCTAGCGCCGACCATTTCAGCGCCTCGGCGGCGACCGCCGCGGTGTCGGCTGGGGAGCCCATCAGCCGGTGCAGCTTGGCGGCGCTGTCCGGGAAGCTCGGATGCAGAAAGACGTGGCGCCCGTCCTTGGTCGGGAAGAACCCCATGGCCGGGGTGCCGCGTCCGCCGCCGCCGGCGTCCTCAGGCCGTTGCGGCGGTGCGCGGTCGGGATCTTCGAAGACCTGCAGAGCGAAGCTGACCAGCGCCGCTCCGGCCTCGCGGGGGGAGACGCTCACCTGCTGGGTCTGACCGGTCCGCAGCGTCCAGAGGTCGGCGGCGAGGGTACCCACCGCGGCCAGCGCGGCGGCGGCCCCGGCCTCGGCCTGGAAGCGGGTGGCCATAGCGGGCGGTTCGTCGTCGATGCGGACGAAATCGGGCCGGGGGCGGCCGGCCAATCGCATCAGTTGTTCGAACGCGTCATCGGCCGTGGCCATCGGCTCACTCCCCTCAGGCTATGGTCAGCCGGCGAACACCGTCTCGGCGACGGCGGCCGGAAGCACCCGATACTCGCCCGCCGCCAGGTCATCCGGCAGGACGAGGCCGCCGATGCGGTCGCGGTGCAGCGCCGTCACGTGGTTGCCGACGGCCGCGAACATCCGGCGGACCTGATGGTAGCGGCCTTCCTCGATCAGCAGCCGCGCCCGGCGCTCCCCCAGCGGTTCCAGCACGGCCGGCAGCAGCGGCTTCTCCTCGCCCTCGAGCATCAGCGTCCCGGCGGCGAAGACCTCGCCCTCGTGGCCTTCCAGCGGGCGGTCGAGATCGGCGACATAGCTTTTCTGCACGTGGCGGCGCGGCGAAATCACCCGATGCAGGAAGTCGCCGTTGTCGGTGATCAGCAGCAGGCCGGACGTTTCCTTATCCAGCCGCCCGACGGTCGACAGCGCCGGATCGCGCACCCGCCAACGCGGCGGCAGCAGGTCGTAGACCCGGTCGCCGTATTCCTTGTGCGAGCAGACGACGCCCAGCGGCTTGTGCATCATCACCACCATCGGCGGCGGCGGGTCGACGGGCTTGCCCATGATCCGCATGCGATCCGGCAGGTCCGCGCCGATGGCGATCCGCGCGCCCGCGTCGGTCAGGGCCAGGCCGTCCAGCACCACCTGGCCCGCGGCGACCAGGCCGTGCATTTCCTTGCGGCTGCCATAGCCGAGGTTGGACAGCAGCCGATCGAGCCGCATGGTCGGCGTCTTGCTCATTTGCGAGCCTCGTAGACCTTGTAGCCGCCGCCGTCGGCGACCGGCGTCACGGCCTTGAACGCCTCGGCCAGCACCGCTTCGTAGGGCAGGTGACGGTTGGCGGTCAGCCAGAGCCGGCCGCCGGTCCGCAGGGCGTCGGCGGCGGCGCGGATGAAGGCCTGACCCAGCCGCCGGTCTTCCTGGCCGCCGTCGTGGAACGGCGGGTTCATGACCACGAAGTCCAGGTTGGAGAGGTCCTTGGCGGCCGTCCGGACGTCGGCCCAGGCGAACGTCGCGCGCGGGTCGACGACATTATGCTCGGCGCATTCGACCGCGCGGCGATCGAGGTCGATCAGGGTCAGGGCGGTGACCGCGGGCGAGGAAAGCACCGCGCGCGACAGCCAGCCGACGCCGCAGCCGAAATCCGCGCCCGTCCCGCTGAGCGCGGGAAGGTGGGCGAGGAGGAGCTCGCTGCCCGGGTCCAGCCGATCCCAGCTGAACACCCCCGGCTGCGACCAGAGCCCGCTCGGCAGGATGCGGGGCGCGCCGTCTTCCAGGGCGGCGGCGAGAGCCAGGGATCCGGCCGGCCGTTCAACCTGGCAGATGCGGTGATGGCGGCGTGAGGTTTCGATGACCTCGCAGCCCAGGCTGGCCAGAGTCTTCTTCAGGCGGAGGCCGCCGCGATCCTTGGGCGCGGCGGCGGTCAGCGCGCCGCCTGGACGTAGGACCCGCAGCGCCTGGGCCAGCAGATAGCGCGCCTCAATGGCGCCGCCGGGGACGAGCAAGGCGATCTCGTCCTGGCTGGCGTCGGCCAGCTTGGCGATGTCAGCCGAGCCGGGGATCAGCGGCGACAGCTGCACGGCCCCCTTGGGCGTCTCGATGACGTCGGGCGGCGGGTTTCCGTAGACGGCTGAAGGCAAGGCGGAGGTCCAGGCGAATCTGTTGCGGCATCTGTAGCCCGTCGCAATCGGACACCGAAGTTGAGTTGGCGGCGACCATCGACGGGTCCAGGTGTCTTCGCATGGTGAGCATCCATCCGACAGCCGTTGTCGCGCCCGGCGCGCAGATCGACCCCAGTTGCGAAATCGGCCCCTATGCAGTGATCGGGCCGGGCGTGCGGCTGGGGCCGGGCAATGTCGTCGGGCCCCATGCGGTGCTCGACGGCGAAACCGAGATCGGCGCCGACAATCGGTTCCTGGCCTCCTGTTCGATCGGGGCCAGTCCGCAGATCACCGGCCGGGCAGGCGACGTCGGCCGTCTTCGGATCGGCGCGGGCAATGTGTTTCGCGAGTTCGTGACCGTGCACTCCGGCGGCGAGGCGACGACCCGCATCGGCAGCGGGGGCCTGTTCATGGCGACCGCGCACGTCGCTCATGACTGCGTGATCGGCGACGAGGTGGTGATGGCCAATGGGGCGACCCTGGGCGGTCACGTCCAAATCGGCGACCGCGCTCAGCTCAGCGGCCTCTGCGCGGTTCACCAGCACGTGCGGATCGGCGAACTGGCCTTTGTGGCCGGGGGGGCGATCGTCACCCAAGACGTAGCCCCGTACTGCCTGGTCCAGGGCGACCGCGCGCGGCTCGTGTCACTTAACGCCGTGGGGCTGCGGCGCGCGGGGATCGGGGCGGGGGACGCGGCGGTTCTGAAGCGCGCCTTCCGTGCGATCTTCCATGGCGACGGCGCGCTGGCTGAACGCCTGGCGGCGGTGGAGGCCGTCGCCGACGACGAGCACGTCCGCCGGCTGGTGGCGTTCATGCGCTCCAGCGCCCGCGGGGTGATCGCCACGCCGCGCCGGAACCTTCAGGCTGCGGCGTAAAGCGCCGCGCTACGCCCACGCTTGCTGTTTGTGACGCAATGGGCCAATTCGTTGGCCCGTGCCCCGGGGGTGAGTCCGGATTGCACCACATTCCTGTGGAACTGGTCCGCCTTGGTTGTGGAATCGCCGGCGGTCGCGGCAGGGACGGACGAGGAGTTTTGCGAGCATGTCAGTGTCAGCCCCGAACGGAACGCGCCCGGCGGCCGCCCAATTGAAGCCCCGGATCGTGGTGTTCGGTGTCGGCGGCGCCGGTGTGAACGCCGTCAACAACATGATCGAACAGGGGCTGGAAGGCGTCGACTTCGTCGTCGCCAACACTGACGCCCAGCAGCTGTCGCTGTCCCTGGCCAGCCAGCGCATCCAGCTCGGCGTGCGGGTCACGCAAGGGCTAGGGGCCGGGGCTAATCCCAACGCCGGTCTCAGCGCCGCCGAGGAGTCGGCCGAGGACATCATCCGCTATCTGGACGGCGCGGACATGGTGTTCATCACTGCCGGCATGGGCGGCGGCACCGGCACTGGCGCCGCGCCGTTCGTGGCGCGCTGCGCCCGTGAGCGCGGCATCCTGACCGTGGGCGTCGTCTCCAAGCCGTTCCGGTTCGAGGGGCGTCACCGCATGCGCCTGGCCGAGGCCGGCCTGCAGGAGCTGCAGCAGTACGTCGACACCTCGATCATCGTTCCGAACCAGAACCTGTTCCGGGTCGCCACCGAACAGACGACTTTCGCCGACGCGTTCGGGATGGCCGACCAGGTGCTGCATTCGGGCGTGCGCTCGATCACCGACCTCATGGTGTTGCCCGGTCTGATCAACCTCGACTTCGCCGACGTGCTGAGCGTTATGGGCGGCATGGGCAACGCCATGATGGGCACCGGCGAGGCGACGGGCGCGGACCGCGCGGCGGTCGCCGCGCAGAACGCCATTCAGAACCCGCTGCTCGACGAGACCTCGCTGGCCGGCGCCAAGGCGGTGCTGATCAATGTCACCGGCGGGACCGACATGACCCTGCTGGAGGTCGACGAGGCGGCGAACGTCATCTCCGACCAGGTCGATCCGGACGGCAACATCATCTTCGGCGCGGCCTTCGATCCTTCGCTGGAGGGCCGGCTGCGGGTGTCGGTCGTCGCCACCGGCATGAACTCGGTGAACGGCCGCGATGCGGCGCCGTCCCAGGCGCCCTCGGCCGAGCAGGCGCAGCCCGCCCAGGACGCCGGCCAGCCTTCGACGCCGCGCCGGTTCTGGTGATCGCGGCCGGCCTTAGAAGTTGAAGGTCAGGCCGACGAGGGGGCCGCTGAACGAGGCGTCGTAGATCAGGCGGTCGCCGTCCCACTTGGTCGAGTAGTAGCGGTATCCGGCTTCGGCGGTGATCAGGTCGTTGAAGCGGTAGGTGAGATAGCCCTGCAGCTCGTAGAGGTGGTCGGACGAGACCCCGAAGCCGCCGTACGTCGCCAGGCCCGTGAGGCCGAAGTGCTCGCCGAAGCGGGTCTTGCCGCGCACCCCGATCACCGGGTCCCAAAGGTCCTCCTCGGCGCTGTAAGAGACCGAGCGGGTCAGCGTGCGGGCCGAAACGTCGGTGTCGATGCCGAGATAGTGCGCGCCGCCGAGCAGGTCGACCTGCGAGCTCTCGGTTTCATAGGCCCGCCAGTAGCCGACGATCAGGCCCTTGGTGCCGGCGATCTCCAGCTTGCCCTCGACGTCGGGCAGGCGGCCGAGCGCGATGTCCTTGTCGGCGGTGATCTCGTAATAGGTGAGATCCGCCAGCACCCCGAAGCGGCCATAGCCGACATCCACCGAACCGGTGAAGGCCCCAGACAGGCCGACGTCGTCGAAGTTGGCGCTGACGTCGTCGTCCGGTCTACCCCCGCCGCCGCCGCCGCCTCGCTGAGCGATCGCGGTGACGTCGCCTTGCGGGAAGGCGACCCAGATGTAGGGCGTGACCGCGACCCGCCAATCGTCCTGCGCCTGCGCTGCAAGCGGGCTGCCGCCGGCCAGCAGAAGAGCTGCGCATACCCCGAACCACCGCATCGGCGTCTCCTGATCCTGCGTCAGGAGACTGGGCGTTCCATCGCCGCTTGGCTGTCGGGCGTTTCCCTAGAGCTTACTGGGGAAAATCCCCTACTCCGTCGGCTTGCGCAGGTAGAGCTCGCGATCGAGCTCGCCCTCCCACTTGGCGACCGTGACCGCGGTGGAAAGGTCGCTGGTGGCGCTGGTGATCGTGCGGGTCATGTCCAGGAGCCGGTCGAAGGGGAGGATGAAGCCGACGACCAGGGCGGTCTGTTCGGCGCCGAGGCCGATGACCTGCAGGACCGCGGCCAGCATGAACAGCGAGGCCGAGGGCACCGGGGCGGTGCCGAGCGCCACGACCGTGGTGGCGAGCGCCAGCATCACGTACTGCGAAAAGTGCAGGTCGACGCCGAACGCCTGGGCCGACAGCACGGCTAGCAGCGCCACATAGAGAGCCGTGCCGTCCATGCTGAGCGTCACGCCCAGCGGCATGGCGGTCGAGGTCACCGCGTGGCTGACGCCGAGGTTCTTCTCGGCGACCCGCATGGCGACGGGCAGGGTGGCGGCGCTGGACGAGGTGGAGAAGGCGATGGCGACGACGTCGGTGATGTCGCGGAAGAACGGCAGCACCGGCAGGCGGGCGACCAGGCGCACCAGGCCGCCGTGGATGATCAGGGTCTGGAAGGCGCAGCCCAGCACCAGGGCGGCGGCCAGTTTCAACACGTGGACGAAGGCGCTGGGGCCGGCCGTGCCCATCACCCAGGCGACCAGGGCGAACACGCCGAAGGGGGCGACCTCCATCACGAAGCGCACGATCTGCAGCATGATGTCGGCGCCCATCTGGAACAGACGGCCGACCGGCTCGGCGCGGGGCGCAATGGTCAGGATGGCGAGGCCGACGAGGATCCCGAAGAAGATCACCGACTGCACCGCGCCCTCGGCCAGGGCGGCGATCGGGTTGGTCGGGATGATGCTGATCAGGTGCTCGCCGAGGCTCGGCGGCGCCTTGGCGACCTGGGCGGGCGCAGCGCCGGCGAAATCCATGCCGACGCCGGGCTGGAAGATCACGCCCATGATCATGCCGACGCTGACCGCGATCACCGTCAGGGTCAGGTAGAGGCCCAGGGTTTTGGAGCCGATGGCGCCGAGCCGCTTGGGATCGCCCATGCTGGCGATGCCGGACACGATCGAGAAGAACACCAGCGGCGCGACGACCATGCGGATCAGGCGGATGAAGACGTCGCCCATCCACTTCAGCTGCGCCGCGGCCTCGCCGAGCGCCAGGCCGACGATCGTCCCCAGCACCAGGGCGATCAGGATCCGCTTCCACAGCACGACGCCGAACCAGTAGCGCCGCAGCAGCGCCCCGGGGGTGCGCCGATGGGCGGCCTCGTCAGCCGAAGGGCGGGCGTCTTGCTCGGTGGCCATCAAGTGTTCCCAGGGTGCGAGCGCATCGGCCGCCAGGACCGACGATAGTAGCGGCTGCGCGTCGCGCTAGTGCGCCGCGCAGCCGCAGGATCAGTTGCAGGAACCTGCCGTCGGGGCGTGCAGCACGCCCGCGCCTGGCAGGGCGCCGGTCGGCTGGCCGTCACGGACCACGAACTTCCCGTTCACCAGCACCTGCTCGGCGCCGACGGACAGCAGTTCCGGCTGCACGTAGGTGGCCTTGGGCGCGTAGGTCGCCGGGTCCAGCACCACGACGTCGGCATGGTAGCCGGGCCGCAGGTAACCGCGGCCGGTCAGGCCGAAGGTGTCGGCGGTCAGGCCGGTGCTGCGGTGCACGAAGTCGCTCATGCTGACGGTCTTCTCGGCCTTGACGTACTTGGCGTACTTCTCGGCGAAGCTGGCGTACTTGCGCGGATGGCCCTCGGAGCCGTCGGACGAGGTCATCACCCAGGGCTGGCGCATGAAGGCCTTGATGTCGTCTTCGCTCTGGTTGAACGAGGCCACGCCGGCGTCGCCGCGCTGCAGGATGCGCACCGCCGCCTCGATCGGATCGACGTTCCAGACCGTGGCGATCTGAGCCAGGGTCTTGCCCTTGGCTTCGCCGACCGCGGTGCGGGTGAGCAGCAGGGACTCCGGACCGCCGCGGCGGCGCATGTTCTCGGCCATCTCGGCGCGGATCTTCGGGCCGAGCGTCGGGTCGGCGAGCCGCTTGAGCATCGCCGCCTCGCCGTCGACCTGCGCCCAGCGCGGCAGCAGCGCCGCCGAAAGGCCGGTGCCGGAAGCCGCCCACGGATACTGGTCGGCGGTCACCTTGAGGCCGGAGGCCTGGGCGGCCTCGACCATCCTGATGATCTCGCCGGCCTGGCCCTGGACGTCGACGCCCAGCGCCTTGATGTGACCGATGTGGACCGGGATGCCGGCGCCGCGGCCGATGTCGAACACCTCCTGCACAGCGCCCTTCAGGCCGATCGTGTAGGACGACTCATCGCGGATGTGGCTGTCGTAGGTTCCGCCGCGCTTGGCCGCTTCCTTGGCCAGCGCGATGACCTCTTCGGTTTTGGCGTAGCTTTGCGGGGGATAGAACAGGCCGGTCGAGAGGCCGAGCGCGCCTTCGCACATGGCCTTGGCGACCATGCCCTTCATCTGCTCCAGCTCGGTCGCGTCGGGCGCGCGGTCAGAATCGCCCAGCACCCGCTGGCGCAGCGTGCCGAAGCCGACATAGGTGGCCACATTGGTTCCGACGCCGTTCTGCTCGAGCTTGGCGAAGGCGTCCTTCACCTCCGGCGCGGCGCGGCCGTCGCTGCCGACGAAGACGGTCGTCACGCCCTGCATGGCGGCGGCCAGATTGCGGCGCAGGCCGGCGTCCGCCGACGACAGGTCCTCGAAATAGTGGGTGTGGGGATCGATGAAGCCGGGGGCGACGACCTTGCCCTTGGCGTCGATCGTGGCGGCGGCCTTGATCTTGGCCTTGGCGGCGTCGCCGACGAAGACGATCTTGCCGCCCGCGATGGCGACATCGGCGGTGACGCCGGCGCCCTGGCCGCCGTCATAGACCGTGCCGCCCTTGATGAGCAGGTCGGCCTGTTGGCCCGCCTGGGCGAGGCCAGCCGAGCCGAGGCATAGCGCCAGGGCGCTCGCGCCGGCGACGGCGATATTCTTGGACGTGGTCATCAAGCCTCTCCCCCAATACCCGCGCCCACGGCGCCGTCGGCAAATCTCGTCCCCCGGCCGGACCTCGCCTAGCGTCAGACGCTTGGCGAGGTCATAGCCTGCAGGCATGGCGTCCCCCAGAAGCCCGGCGCCGCCGGCGCCAGCTTGCCGGCCTCCAGGCGCACGCCGCCCGGATGGTCGGCCTTGAGCCACAGGGGGCCGTCCAGATCGACGAACTCGGCATCGTGCGCCAGCAGCAGGGCCGGCGCGATGGACCGCGAGCTCGAAACCATGCAGCCGACCATCACGCCGAATCCACGGGACCGCGCGGCGGCCAGCAGGTCGAGGGCTTCGGTCAGCCCGCCGGTCTTGTCCAGCTTGATGTTCACGACCTGATAGCGGCCGGCCAGTTCGTCCAGATCGGCGGCGACGTGGCACGATTCATCGGCGCAGATCGGGATGGCGGGATCGAAGCCCACAAGTTGATGATCCTCGTCCGACGGCAACGGCTGTTCGACCAGCGCCACCTTCAGCTCCTGCAGCACGGGCTGGATGTCGCGCAGCAGCGCGAAGCTCCAGCCCTCGTTGGGATCGACGATCAGCTGGGCGTCGGGGGCCGCCGCGCGGACGGCGCGCAGGCAGGCCTCCGGCTCGATCGCGTCGACCTTCACCTTGATGACCGGCGCCCCGTTCATCGCCGCGGCGGCCCGGGCCATGGCGTCGGGAGTGTCCAGGCTGACCGTCAGGGCGATGGTCACCGGTTGCGGCTCGGGCTGGTGCAGCAGCTCGGCCACGCTGCGGCCGGACAGCTTGGCTTCCAGGTCCCAGAGCGCGCAGTCGATGGCGTTGCGCGCCGCGCCAGGCGGCAGGGCACGCATCAGCTCGATCCGGGTCATGCCAGCGCCGATCGCGTCGGCCACCGAGTCAATCTGGGCCAGCACGCTGTCCAGGGTTTCGCCGTAGCGGCCGTAGGGGACGGCCTCGCCGTGGCCGACCTGTCCCTCGTGCCCGATCTCGACGGCGACCACGTCGGCCGCCGTCTTCACGCCGCGCGAGATGCGGAACGGCGCGGCTAGCGGCCAGTGTTCGCGGCGAGCTTGGAGGGTTCGAAGCATTCGATCAGCCTGTCGACGATGAGATTGACGCCCATGGAGACCGGATCCTGGGCGGGCAGGCCGAGGAGGTCGCTGGCCTCGGAGCAGGCGCGGTGGGCGGCTTCCGGCGTCATGCCCGCGGTGTTGAGCGCCACGCCGACCGCGATCACGTCGGGGCTGGTGAGGCGGGCGGCGGCGAGGTTGGCCTCCAGGCAGGTCTTGAGGTCTGGCAGGGCGCGGCCGGGAAGGCCCCGCATGCTCTCGCGGCCCGGCTGGTGGCAGATGACCAGGGCGTCGGCCTGGGCGCCGTGCAGCAGACCGAGCGAGACCCCGGCGTAGGAGGGGTGAAACAGCGAGCCCTGACCTTCCAGGAGGTCCCAGCCGCCATCGTGACGCGCGGGGGAGATCTGCTCGGCCGCGCCCGAGATGAAGTCGGCGACCACAGCGTCGATCGGCACGCCGGACTGCGCGATGAAGATGCCGGTCTGACCGGTGGCCCGGAAATCGGCCTTCAGGCCGCGGGCCTGCATCTCCTTCTCGAGCGCGAGGGTCGTGTACATCTTGCCGACCGAGCAGTCGGTGCCGACAGTCAGCAGCCGCAGGCCCGCCCGGGGCCGGCCGTTGCCGACCGGGATGTCGGCCGGCGGCTCGCGCACGTCGAACAGTTCCAGCCCGCCGGCCTGAGCGGCTTCGACGATTTCGGGGTGATTGCGCAGGCGGTCATGCAGACCCGAGGCGACATTCAGGCCGGCGCGCAGGGCGGCGACGACGTCGGCGACGATGCTCGGGCCCATGATCCCACCGGCGTTGGCGACACCGATGATCACCGTGCGGGCGCCCTTGGCCTTGGCTTCCTCGAAGCCCAGATGCGGCAGGCCCAGTGTCTGGTTGCACTTCGGACCGCGGAATTCCCCGACGCAGGCCTGCGGGCGCCAGACGGCGACACCGCGCGAAGTCTTCACGGAGAGCTCGTCCTGAGAGTCGCCGAGATAAAGGAGAAACGGGGAGGGGATCATCAACAGCTCCAGACCAGCCGGGGCGCGCCCGGCGGGCTGGATCATGTCGTCCGGCGGCCCCGGCGATAGGTCAAAGACGGGGCTGCGATATAGCCGTCGGTTATGTGTGCCGTTCGGCGAGGGTTTGTTGGAGGATCCCGATGAAGTCGCGTGCGGGCCGCGAGGGCGGCCGGTCTTCCAGGTAGATACAGTGAACGCCGAAGGTCACCTTGGGGGTCAGCGGCCTGAAGTCGAGTTCCGGGCTGAGACTGGCGCGCGCGGTGAATTCGTCCACCACGGCCACGCCCGCGCCGTGCCGCACGAGGGCGGCGGCCACGTAGTAGGTTTGCACGAAGATGCGCTCGCTGCGGCCGGGGTCGTCCTGCACGACCTCGCTGGCGAACAGGGCGCCTACGGGGCCGCTGCCGG
Source organism: Phenylobacterium sp. 58.2.17 (assembly GCF_026411515.1). Lineage (NCBI taxonomy): Bacteria > Pseudomonadati > Pseudomonadota > Alphaproteobacteria > Caulobacterales > Caulobacteraceae > Phenylobacterium > Phenylobacterium sp. 58.2.17. The sequence continues at coordinate 184,382 of NZ_JAPMTQ010000002.1, forward strand.
CCAGGCTGATCAGGTCGCGGCCGCGGGCCGCGTCCAGGGCGAGACGCTCTGGCGCGTCCGGGATTTCGTCCTTGCGATAGAGCATGACCAGCTCGCCCGAACCGATCCGGACGTCGGCCAGCCGCGGGTGGCGCGGGGCGTCGTAGGCCACGGCCAGATCGCTGTTGCGCTCGTAGAGGGCCTTCAGGATGTCGTCGTTGTGCAGGGTGTGAATATCGAACGAAACGTTCGGTCTTTGCTGACGAAATCGAGCGACGGCGGCCGGGGCGACGCCCAATCCGAGGGACGGTAGAACCGCCAGCCGGATGTGCCCGTCGCCGCCGGCGCGCAGGTTGCGCGTGGTCTGGCGCAGCGATTCGATGCGGCCATAGATGTCGTCGACCTCCCGGAAGAGGGTGTGCGCCTCGTCCGTAGGCACGAGGCGCCCTTTCACGAGGCGGAACAGTCGAAAGCCGATCCGGCTCTCGGCGTGTTTGAGGACCTTGCTGACCGACGGCTGGGAGACGTTGAGCGCGCGGGAGGCGGCGCTGACGGACCCCGACTGATAGACCGCATGGAAGACTTCGATGTGGCGCAGGTTCATCGACGAACCTGGAACTGAGACCATAACCATTCCCCCTCAACGCCACTGAAATCCTGATGCGCAACGCGGGACGTGCGGGACTGGGGCGAGAAAACGCGTTTGCGGAATAGCCGATCATTCAGCGCCGCCACAGGGGGCATCTGCCGCGTCCGGACGATTTCCTGAACGCCGTCGACCCATGAGCTCAGGTTATGGGCGGAGGAAGCCTTCGACATTGGCGTTGCGGGGTCGCCGACCAAAGGTCCGCGGCGATAAGACGACGGGCGGCGTCAATCGCCGTTCGCATGACGGGTATCGACGAGGGGACCATGCGAAATACAACGACATCGAACGGCCGCGCCACCGCGGCCGGCGGCCGGCTGCGCAAGACGGCTCTGGCGGGGGCCAGCAGCCTGGCCGTGGCCTGCATGATGCCGGCGGGGCCGGCGCTGGCCCAGGATCTGGTCGAGGAACTGGTGGTCACCGCCAGCCGGGTGAATCGCTCCGGATTCGACGCGCCGACCCCGACCACCGTCGTGGGCACCGACAACCTGCAGGCCGTGGCCGCGACCAATGTCGCCGACATGCTGAACACCCTGCCGACCTTCGGCGGCGGCACGACGCCGTCGACTACCTCGCACAGCTCGCAGAACGCCGGCGCGAACTTCCTGAACCTGCGCGACCTAGGCAACAACCGGACCCTGGTGCTGGTGGACGGTCGTCGTCACGTGCCGACGACCGCCAGCGGGCTGGTCGACATCAACGTCATTCCGGCCTCCTTGCTGGGACGCGTCGAAGTGGTGACTGGGGGCGCCTCGGCGGCCTGGGGTTCGGACGCCGTGGCCGGCGTGGTCAATCTGATCTTCCGTGAGGACCTTGAAGGCCTTGAAGGCCAGGTCCAGGGCAGCACCAGCCAGTACAAGGACAATGAGGAGTTCAACCTCGCCCTGGCCGGGGGGCTGCGTTTCGCCGGCGGCCGCGGTCACTTCATGGCCGCGTCCGAGTTCGTCGACATGAAGGGCGTCGGCGCCGACCGCGACTGGTTCCGCGAGCACCAGCAGGTGATCGCCAACCCAGCCTATCGCGCCGGCAACGGCCAGCCGCAGAACCTGCTGGTTCCCAACGTCACCGCATCGGTGGCGACGCTGGGCGGCCTGATCACCGACGGGCCTCTCAAGGGCCTGCAGTTCCTGCCGGGCGGCGCCACCGCGCCGTTCCGCTACGGCAACAATCTCGGCACCCAGTACCACACCGACGGCGACGGACTTTATCCGGGCGACATCATCAGCCTGATGACCCCGCTGACCCGAGCCAACCTGTTCACCCGCACGACCTATGACCTGACTGACAATGTCGAGGCGTTCATGGAGGCCTCGGTCGCCTATGCCGAGACGACCTTCAACCTGTCGACGTCCTACGACCTGGGCACCCTGACCATCCGTCGCGACAACGCCTTCCTGCCGGCGCACGTCGGAGCCTTGATGGATGCGAACGGGGTCTCGACCTTCCGCATGGGCCGCTTCAACCGCGACATCGCCTTCAACGTGGTCGACAACAAGAACGCCACGTCGCGGATCGTCGTCGGCCTGAAGGGCGACTTCGGCGACGGCTGGAACTGGGACGCCTACTATCAGTACGGCCAGAACCGCTACGCGGCCCGGATCTTCAACAACCGCATCGCCGCCAACTTCACCAACGCCCTGGACGCGGTGATCAATCCGGCGACCAACCAGATCGTCTGCCGCTCGACCCTGAGCGCGCCCGGCAACGGCTGCGTGCCGATCAACCTGTTCGGCGAGGGCTCGCCCTCGGCCGCGGCGATCGACTACGTGACCGGCAGCCAGCACCTGGTCGCCAATATCGAGCAGCAAGCCGCCGCCGCCAGCCTGTCGGGCGAGCCGTTCTCCACCTGGGCCGGGCCGGTCTCGATCGCCACGGGCCTGGAGTACCGCAAGGACTCGGTCGAGCAGCGCGTCGACGCGATGGCCCAGGCGAGCCAGTTCTCCATCGGCAATCCCAAGGCGATGAAGGGTTCGTACGACGTCCAGGAAGCCTTCGTCGAAACGGTCATCCCGCTGGCCAAGGACATGGCCTTCGCCCAGTCGCTCGACTTCAACGGCGCGGTGCGGGCGACCAACTACTCGACCAGCGGCACCGTCTGGACCTGGAAGGCCGGCTTCACCTACGAGCCGTTCGATGGGCTGAAGTTCCGGGCCACCCGCTCGCGCGACATCCGGGCCCCGAACCTGTCGGAGCTGTATTCGTCCTACGTGCTGACCTTCTCGTCGATCACCGACCCGGTGACCGGCCGGCAGTCGACGGTGCGTTCGCCCCAGCAGGGCAACCTCGCGCTGCAGCCGGAGGAGGCCGACACCTTCACCGCCGGGGTGGTCTACGAGCCCGCCTTCGCCCCGCGCCTGCGCCTGTCGGTCGACTACTACGACATCGACCTGCAGGGAGCGATCTCGACCCTGACCGGGCAGAGCATCGTCAACCGTTGCGCGGCCGGCGCGGCGGACCTGTGCCGCTACATCACCCGCAACCCCGACGGGTCGCTCAACGAGGTGATGCGGACCTTCATCAACCTGTCGAGCATCCAGGTGCGCGGCGTGGATACCGAAGTCAGCTATTCGACTCCGCTGTCGGACATCTTCGAGGCGGTCGGCGGCGACCTGACGCTGCGGTTCCTCGGCAGCTACCTGGACCGCTACGTCACCAATGACGGCATGACCTCGCTCGATACGGCCGGCGAAGTCGGCAACAATCGTCCGCACTGGCGCTGGACCGCCAGCGCGTCCTACGAGAACGGCCCCTTCAAGGGCTATGTCCAGGGCCGCTATGTGGGCGAGGGGCTCTATGACGTCGAGCAGACCTATGACGACGCCCACGTCGACAGCCAGTTCGTGACTACGGTCTCGGGCGCCTGGAAGATCAAGGACGACGGGGCCCGTTCGCTCGAGGCGTTCGGGGTGATCAGCAACCTGTTCGACGTCGATCCGCCGGTGTCGCCGAACACCTTCATCTTCGGCAGCCCGAACTCGGGGGCGGCGCACGACATCGTCGGCCGCCGGTTCACGGTCGGCCTGCGCTTCACCTACTAGAAGGCTGAAAGGCGCCGGTCAGGCCCCCAGGGGCCGGCCGGCGCCGCGCCGCGCATCAGGTCGAAGACACCGGCGCCGGCTTCATGCGTCGGCGACCCGCGACGAGGGTCGCCGTCCCGGAGACGAACAGGGCGCCCGCGCCGATCAGCCAGGGGCAGTGCGGCTGGCCGGCGGCCCCGCAGATGACACCGAGTTGGGCCACGCCGCGGGCGGCCAGCCAGGCCAGCTCCGCGCTGATCGCCGCTCCAACGAGCATGGCCGCGCCGGCGGCGGTGATCAGGTCCGACTTCAGCGACGTCATGGCGTTCTCCTTGATTGGCGTGCCGCCATAGGAACTAGCCGGTCGGGCGACGCCTTGACCGAAATCAATGCCCCTAGGTCAGGGGGCGGCCATTCCCACAGGTGCTGTCACCATGACTCGCTTGGGGGACCATGACTACCTTGCCGGCTCCAGAGAGCAGGGCTCCGCGCGATGCGGTCCTTCTGTTCATCACCACGGGGATCTGCGCCTTCGGGGCGCTCCTCGCCACCGCCTTCACCGAAGACCCGCTGTTCCGACTCCAGGGCTGGATCTTCCTCGGCGCCTTCCTGGTCGCGCTGTCGATCATGACGGTCGCCATCAACTCCGGCCGGCTGCGCTCGCCGCAGGATCGCTACGCCGATGGCGTGGTGAGAGCGGGGGTCATCGCCACCATGTTCTGGGCGATCGTCGGCATGAGCGCCGGCGTGTTCATCGCCGCCCAGCTGTCGTGGCCGAACCTGCTGTATTTCCCTGAGCACGGCTGGCTGAACTTTGGCCGACTGCGCCCGGTGCACACCTCGGGCGTGATCTTCGCGTTCGGCGGCAACGCCCTGATCGCCACCTCCTTCTACGTGGTGCAGCGGACCTGCCGCGCCCGGCTGGCCGGCGGCGTCTGGCCCTGGTTCGTGTTCTGGGGCTACCAGCTGTTCATCGTGCTGGCCGCGGTCGGCTACGTGGCGGGGATCACCCAGTCCAAGGAATACGCCGAGCCCGAGTGGCTGGTTGACCTGTGGCTGACCATCGTCTGGGTGGCCTACCTGCTGGTGTTCCTGGGCACGCTCTGGAAGCGCAAGGAGCCGCATATCTATGTGGCCAACTGGTTCTATCTGGCGTTCATCGTCACCATCGCCATGCTGCACATCGTCAACAACCTGGCCGTTCCGGTCGGGGGGTTGAACAGCCGCAGCTACTCGATGTTCGCCGGGGTGCAGGACGCCCTGCTGCAGTGGTGGTACGGCCACAACGCGGTCGGCTTCTTCCTGACCGCGGGCTTCCTGGCGATGATGTACTACTTCGTGCCCAAGCGCGCGGAGCGGCCGGTCTATTCGTACCGGCTCAGCATCGTCCACTTCTGGTCGCTGATCTTCATCTACATCTGGGCCGGCCCGCACCACCTGCACTACACCGCGCTGCCGCAGTGGGCCCAGACGCTGGGCATGACCTTCTCGATCATGCTGTGGATGCCGTCCTGGGGCGGGATGATCAACGGCCTGATGACCCTCTCCGGGGCCTGGGACAAGCTGCGCACCGACCCGGTCATCCGGATGATGGCCGTCGCGATCGCCTTCTACGGCATGGCCACCTTCGAGGGGCCGCTGATGTCTATCCGCGAGGTCAACGCGCTCAGCCACTATACCGACTGGACCATCGGCCACGTGCACTCCGGCGCGCTCGGCTGGGTCGGCTTCATCACCTTCGGCGCCGTCTACTGCCTGGTGCCGTGGCTGTGGAAGAAGGACGGCCTCTATTCGCTGAAGCTCGCCGAGTGGCACTTCTGGATCGCGACCCTGGGCATCCTTCTCTACATCTGCGCGATGTGGGTTTCCGGGATCATGGAAGGCCTCATGTGGCGCGAGTACACGCCGCAGGGCTTCCTCGCGAACTCCTTCGTCGAGACCGTCGCCGCCAAGCACATCGAGAACGTCATCCGCACCCTGGGCGGGGCCATGTTCCTCGCTGGCGCGGTGATCATGTCCTACAACCTGTGGCGTACGATCCGCATGCCCAGCTCTGCGCCCAGCGCCCAGAGCCTGAGCGGTCCCGCCCCCGCGCTCGTCGCGGCGCAGTAAGGCGAGACAAGCAACATGTGGAAACATCACGGCAAACTTGAGCGGAACTCCCTGCCGCTGGTCATCGCGATCCTGATCGTGGTGTCCATCGGGGGCATCGTCGAGATCGCGCCGCTGTTCTGGCTGGAGAGCACCGTCGAGGAGGTGGAGGGCGTGCGTCCCTACACCCCGCTCGAGCTCGCCGGCCGGGACATCTACATCCGCGAGGGCTGCTACACCTGTCACTCGCAGATGGTCCGCCCGCTGCGCGACGAGGTCGAACGCTACGGCCACTACAGCCTGGCGGCCGAGAGCATGTACGACCACCCGTTCCAGTGGGGCTCCAAGCGCACCGGGCCCGACCTGGCGCGGGTCGGCGGCAAGTACTCGGACGGCTGGCACAAGGACCACCTGGTCGACCCGCGCTCGGTCGTGCCGGAATCGGTGATGCCGCCCTACGCCTTCCTCTCGGAGAAGGCGCTCGACTACCGCGACATCCAGGACAAGATCCGCGCCATGACCAAGGTCGGCGTGCCCTACACCCAGGACATGATCGACAACGCCAAGGACGACCTGGAGACCCAGGCCGATCCCTTCGCGGCGGCCAGCAAGTTCCAGGCCCGCTACGGCGGCAAGGTCATCCAGCGCGACTTCGACGGCGAGCCGGACCGGCTGTCCGAAATGGACGCCCTGATCGCCTACCTGCAGATGCTCGGCACGCTCGTCGACTTCAGCACCTACGAGGCCAAGGCTCCGGAGAACCGTCGATGAGCGATCTCACCTACGAGACCGTGGCGCGGTTCGCCCAGCAAGGCGGCCTGATCTATTTCGGGCTGATCTTCGCCTGCGGCGTCGTCTACGCGCTCTGGCCGCGCAACCGCGAGGCGTTCAAGCGCCTCGCCAGCCTTCCCCTGCAAGATGATGAGGCCCCCGATGTCCAAGCGTGAACCCGACGAGGTCACGGGCGTCGAAACCACGGGACACGAGTGGGACGGAATCCGTGAACTGGACAACCCGCTGCCGCGCTGGTGGCTGTACCTGTTCTGGGCCGGTGTCGTGGTGGCGGCCGTCTATTGGGTGCTGATGCCGGCCTGGCCCGGCGTGCGCAGCTACACCCAGGGCGTGCTCGGCCAGTCCGACCGCGCCGACGTCGTCGTGGCCCTGAACGACCTGAAGACCGTGCGCGGCGCCCAGGCCGCGCGGCTGAAGACCGCCAGCCTCGAGGAGATCGAGCGCGACCCGGAGCTGCAGGCCTACGCCCAGGCGGTCGGCCAGTCGGTGTTCGGCGACAACTGCGCCACCTGCCACGGCACCGGCGGGGTCGGGGCCAAGGGTTACGCCAACCTGCGCGACGACGTGTGGCTGTGGGGCGGTTCGCTGGAGGACATCCACCATACCATCGAGGTGGGCATCCGCGCCGACCATCCGCAGACGCGCTTCTCGCAGATGCCGGCCTTCGGGCGCGACCAGATGCTGGGCGCGGCCGAGATCTCGGACCTGACCGAATATGTCGTGGCGCTCTCGGGCCGGCCGGCCAACGCCGCCGCCGTGCGCCGCGCCGCACCTGTCTACCAGACCCAGTGCGTCGCCTGTCACGGTCCGACCGGGACCGGCGACCAGAAGCAGGGCGCACCGAACCTGACCGACCAGGAATGGCTGTACGGCTCTACGCGGGCCGACATCCACGCCCAGATCTGGAACGGCCGCAGCGGCGTCATGCCCAGCTGGAAGGCCCGGTTCGACCCGGAAACCCTGAAGGCGCTCGCCGTCTACATCCACGCCAACGCCGGAGGCCAGTAGGGCCATGACCGTCGTCATAGACAGGACCCGAGCTTCCGCCCCCAAGCATGAAGCGGGTCCGGTCTCTACAAGCCGCGCGCCCCGATCTATCCGAAGCTGGTCCACGGCCGCTGGCGCGCGATCAAGTGGGCGGTGATGATCGTCACGCTGGCGATCTACTACATCACCCCCTGGATCCGCTGGGACCGGCCGGGCGTGCTGCCGGACCAGGCGGTGCTGGTCGATTTCGCCGGCCGCCGGTTCTACTTCTTCGACATCCAGCTGTGGCCGCAGGAGGTGCACTTCATCACCGGCCTGCTGGTGCTGTCGGCGCTGGCGCTGTTCCTGGTGACGGCGCTGTTCGGCCGGCTCTGGTGCGGCTACGCCTGCCCGCAGACGGTCTGGACGGACCTGTTCATCTATGTCGAGCGCCTGTTCGAGGGCGACCGCAACGCGCGCATGCGCCTGGACGCCGCGCCGTGGTCGCTGGACAAGGCCTGGCGCAAGATCGGCAAGCACGCCACCTGGCTGGGCATCGCCTTCGCCACCGGCGGGGCCTGGATCTTCTACTTCCACGACGCGCCGAGCCTGCTGCGCGACTTCTGGGCGGGGCAGGGGCCGATCACCGGCTACGTGTTCTGCGTCCTGCTGACCTTCACGACCTATGTGTTCGCCGGGACCATGCGCGAGCAGGTCTGCATCTACATGTGCCCCTGGCCGCGGATCCAGGGCGCGATGCTCGACGCCAACTCGCTGCAGGTGACCTATCGCTACGACCGCGGCGAGCCGCGCGGCGCCCACAAGAAGAACGCCGGCTGGGAAGGCCGCGGCGACTGTGTCGACTGCAATCAGTGCGTCACCGCCTGTCCGATGGGCATCGACATCCGCGACGGCGCACAGCTTGAATGCATCAACTGCGGCCTGTGCATCGACGCCTGCGACGAGATCATGCTCAAGGTCGACCGGCCCAAGGGCCTGATCGCTTACGACACCGACGCGGCCGTTGAGGCGCGGGCGGCCGGCAAGCCGGCGGTCTATCGGCTGGTGCGGTCGCGCACGGTCTTCTACGCGGTCGCGCTGGCGGTCGTCGGCGGGCTGATGGCCTGGGGACTGATGACCCGGCCGACCATGGACCTCCACGTCCTGCACGACCGCAACCCGGTGTTCGTGCGGCTGCACGACGGAGCGGTTCGCAACGGGTACACGATCAAGATCGCCAACCGGACGTTCCAGGCCCAGACCTATACGGTCGCTTTCGACGGTCCGAAGGGCGCGATCCTGAAGACGCCCGGCGACCGCGAGAGCCGCGACGTGCTGAAGGTCGAGGTCCCGGCCAATGAGGTCCGCGCGGTGCGAGTGTTCGTCACGCTGCCGCCAGCCGCGATCACGACCGCCAACATGTCGGCCGCCTTCGTCGTCGCTACGCCGTCGACGCAGGACCGGGCCGAGACGACCTTCCTTTCAGGAGCTGCGAACGCGCCATGACCGCCCGCGCCGTGAAGAAGCCGTTCCGGATCACCGGCTGGCACGTCCTCGTCTCCGTGGTCGCCTTCTTCGGAGTGGTGATCGCCGTCGACTCCCTGTTCCTGGTGCTGGCCTATCGCTCGCACCCGGGGCAGGTGTCGGTGACCCCCTACGAGGACGGCCTGGCCTACAACCGCGCCGTCGCCCAGCGCCGCGCCCAGGCGGCCCTGGGCTGGACCGCGACGGCTGCGTCCGACGCCGGCGGCGTGGTGGTGGAGATCGCCGACGCGAAGGGGCAGCCGGTCTCCGGCCTGCAGCTGACCGGCCTGTTGCGCCGTCCGGCGACCGAGGTCGGGGAGCATCCGCTGAAGTTCGAGGAAGCGGCGCCCGGCCGCTATCGCGCCCCCGCCAAGCCCGCCGCGGGAGCCTGGGACGTCCACGTCCAGAGCCACGGGCAGGTCTTTCAAGCCGAGCGGCGACTGACATGGCCCTGACCGCTGATCGCCAGGATTTCACCGCCTTCCTCCGCCCGGTCGAGGGCGGCGGCCGCTCCTTGGAGTTGCTGGTCAAGGGCGCGCGATGCGCGGCGTGCATGGCCAAGATCGAGGGCGAGGTCCGGGCGTTGCCGGCCGTGGAGACGGCGCGGCTGAACCTGACGACCGGCAAGTTGACGGTCGGCTTTGAGCCGGGCGCCGGCGATCCCAGCCTGGTGCTTGAGCGGCTCGACGACCTCGGCTATCCGGCCACGCTCTATGATCCCGGCAAGGCCGCCGCCGCACGCGACGCCGAAGGCCGCCGGCTGACCCTGGCGCTCGGCGTCGCCGCCTTCGGGGCCGGCAACGCCATGATGTTCTCGGTGCCGATCTGGGCGGGCCTGTTCGGCCAAGAGCTCGGGCCGGCCACCCGGACCCTGATGATGTGGATGAGCGGGGTGATCGGCGCGCCGTGCGCGGTCTATGCCGGCATGCCGTTCTTCGAGTCGGCCTGGCGCTCGTTGCGTTCTGGCCGCGCCAACATGGACGTGCCGATCTCCATCGGCGTGATCCTGACCCTGGTGATCTCGTTCATCGAGACGGTGTTGCGTGGACGCGACGCCTATTTCGACGCCGCCGTCACCCTCTTGTTCCTGTTGCTGATCGGCCGATGGCTTGATCACCGGCTGCGCGCCAACGCCCGCAGCGCGGCCGCCGACCTGCTGGCCATGCAGGCGCCGTCGGCCGCCCTGCTCGGGGAGGACGGCGCCGAACGTCGCATCCCGCTCAGCGAAGTCGCCCCTGGCGACGTGCTGGTCGTGCGCCCGGGCGAGCGGATCCCCGTCGACGCGGTGATCGCCGCGGGCGTCTCCGAACTCGACAAGTCGATGCTGACCGGCGAGACGCTGCCGGTGCGAGTGGTTCCGGGCGAGGCCTGCCAAGCCGGGGCCCTCAACCTAGGCGGCGTGCTGCGCCTGCGCGCCGTGGCCCGCTCGGAAGATTCCGCGGTCGCGGCCATCGCCCGCCTCGTCGAGGCCGGGGCCCAGTCCCGGTCGAAGTACGTCCAGCTCGCCGACAAGGCCGCCGCGCTCTACGTGCCGATCATCCACACGGCGGCGGCGCTGACCTTCGTCGGCGTCTGGGCGCTGGGCATGGGGCCGCGTGAAGCGCTGCTGCGGGCGGTCGCGGTGCTGATTATCACCTGTCCCTGCGCCTTGGGCCTGGCGGTCCCGGCGGTGCAGGTCACCGCCTCGGCGCGCCTGTTCCGGCGCGGGGTGCTGGTCAAGTCGGGCGCTGCGCTGGAGCGGCTGGCCGAAGTCGATCATGTGGTGCTCGACAAGACCGGGGTGCTGACCGAAGGCCGGCCCCAGCTGATCGACCCGGTTCCGGCCGCCATCGCCATGGCCGCGCCGCTGGCCAAGGCCTCGGCCCATCCGCTGTCGCGGGCGCTGGCCGCCCATGCCGGGCCGACCTTGCTGGCCGACAATGTCGTCGAGACGCCAGGGCAGGGGGTCGAGGGCTATATCGGCGGTCGCCGCGCCCGGCTGGGTCGCGCTGCGTTCGTCGGCGTCGCCGGGGCCCCGGCCAGCGAGACCGAGCTGTGGTTCGGGATCGAAGGCGAAACCAAGATCCGCTTCGTGTTCGCCGACCAGCTGCGCGCCGATGCGGCCGCCACAGTGGCGGCCCTGAAGGCCCGTGGGCTGAGCGTCGAGATCCTCTCGGGCGATACCTTCGCCGCCGTGGCGCGGGCGGCCGAGCAGGCCGGGGTCGAGGCCTGGCGCGCGGCGCTGACGCCCGCCGACAAGGCGGCCCTGGTCGCCGAACGCACGGCCGAAGGGCGCAAGGTGCTAATGGTCGGCGACGGGCTGAACGACGCTGCGGCGTTGGCCGGGGCGCACGCGGCGATGGCCCCGGGAACGGCGCTCGACGCCAGCCAGAACGCCGCCGATCTGGTGTTTTCGGGCGAGCGGCTGGAGGCGGTGATCGAGGCGATCGATGTCGCCCGTTCGGCGCGCCGCCGGGCGCTGGAGAACTTCTCGTTCGCCGCGCTCTACAACATGGTGGCCGCGCCGGCGGCGATGGTCGGACTGGTCAACCCGTTCGTAGCCGCCCTGGCGATGTCGGGCTCGTCGCTGGTCGTGACCCTGAACGCCCTGCGCACCGGGGCGGGGAGACGCTGATGGATATCCTGATGTTCCTGGCCCCGGCCTCGGTGGCGCTGGCTCTGGTCGGCCTGGGGGCCTTCTGGTGGACGCTGCGCAGCGGCCAGTACGAGGACCCGGTCGGCGACGCCTCGCGGATCCTGGTGGAGCACGATCGCCCCGATTGACGGATATCACGGCGCCCTGAGGCCGATCGGGTGAGAAGTCCTGAGACACCACAGGAGCCGCCCGTGACCTTCACCGCGCTGAAAGATCCCCAGGCGCTGGCCGACCTGGTCGCCCGCTTCGATGGTCGCGCGCCGCGTTACACCAGCTATCCGACCGCCGTGCAGTTCACCCCCGACGTCGGGGAGGCGGTCTACCGACGCTGGCTGGCCGAGCTGTCCGCGAGCGACCCGGTGTCGCTCTATATGCACATCCCCTTCTGCGCGCGGCTGTGCTGGTACTGCGGCTGCAATACGCGGGCCGTGAACCGGCACGAGCCGATCGCCGCCTATGTCGGCAAGCTGCTGGATGAAATCCGTCTGCTGGGCCAGGCGCTGCCGGACAAGCTGCCGGCCAACGCGCTGCACTTCGGCGGCGGCACCCCGAACATGTTGGCGGTCGAGGAGCTGGACGTGCTGTTCGCCGCGCTCGGCGAGGTCTTCGACCTCTCGCCCGACATCGAGGTGGCGACCGAGATCGACCCGCCGGCGCTGACCCGCGAGTGGGTGATGGCCTGCGCCGGCCACGGCCTGCGCCGCGCCAGCCTGGGGGTGCAGAACCTCGACCCGCAGGTGCAGGCGGCCGTGGACCGCAAGGGCACGATCGAGGAGGCCGCCCGCTGCGTCGGATGGCTGCGCGAGGCGGGCGTCACGTCGATCAACTTCGACCTGATGTACGGCCTGCCGTACCAGACCACCGCCAACACCCTGGCCACCATCGACGCGGTGCTGGGTCTACGGCCTGAGCGGCTGGCCCTGTTCGGCTACGCCCACGTGCCGTGGATGAAGTCTCACCAGCAGCTGATCGCCGAGGAGGCGCTGCCCGGACCGGCCGAACGCCTCGACCAGAGCGAGACCGCCGCAGAACGCCTGATCGCCGAAGGTTATGTCCGGATCGGCCTCGACCACTTCGCCTTGCCGACCGACGAACTTGCCGTCGCGCTCGTTGAAGGACGGCTGCGGCGCAATTTCCAGGGCTATACGACCGATGCGGCCAAGACGCTGATCGGGATGGGCGCCTCGGCCATCGGCGCCTTCCCGCAAGGCTTCGTCCAGAACGTGACGAGAGAACTCGACTGGCGCGCGGCGCTCGATCGTGGCGAGCTGCCCGTCGCGCGCGGCGTGGCGATCACCGACGAGGACCGATTCCGTGGCGAGATCATCGAGCGGCTGATGTGCGACTTCGCGGTCGACCTGCATGCGGTGTGCGCCCGTCATGGACGCTCGCTGGCCGACCTGGCGCTGATCCTGGCGCGGCTGGAGCCGTTCCGGCGCGAAGGCCTGCTGAACGCCGAAGCCGGCCGCGTCGAGGTGATCGGACACGGCCGGCTGGTGATCCGCTCGATCTGCGCGGCGGTGGACGCCTACTTCGACGCCCAGCAAGGCCGGCACGCCAAGGCGCTGTGAGGGGGGATCCTAGAGAAACGGGGAGATCAGGCGGCGGCGAGGTCTTCCAGGGCCTCGCGGTTGCGGACCCGGAAGCGGCGGCAGCTTTCGAACTCGACGACGCCGGACGACTGCAGCTGGGTGATCATCCGCGAGACCGTCTCGATGGTGAGGCCGAGGTAGTCGGCCATGTCCTGGCGGCCCATGGCCAGTTCGACGGCGCTTTCGCCGCGACGTTGGGCCAGGCCCAGCAGGAAGCTGGCGACCCGTTCGCTGGCGCTCTTGCGGACCAGCAGGGTCAGGTGCTCGCGAGCGCTTTCGAGGTCGCGCACGGTGGCGTCCCACATCAGGTCCTTGAGTTCGCTCTCGCCGCCCGCGGCCAGCATGGCCTGGCGGCTGGCCGCCAGGATCACGCAGTCGCTGAGCGCCTCGGCCGCCATGCTGTGGCTGCCGGTCGTCTCCAGGCCGAACACGTCGCCCGGATAGTAGAAGTCGCCGATCGGCCGGCGGCCGTCGGCCATGAAGCGTGAGGTGCGGACCGTGCCGCTGATCATGCGGTAGACGAGATCGGCGCGCTCGCCCTGGCCGTAGATCTCTTCGTCCTTGGCGAAGGTCATCGGCACGCCGATCCGGCTGATCAGGTCGTGGTCGTCACGGAGGATCGTTTCGCTGCAAATCATACCCAACTCCCGATGACCTTTGACTAGGACGGGGCGGGCAGGCGGAAAATTTCGGATCGTCCCTTACGGGGGCGCCCTTACGTAGTCCTACGGAGGTCAGTTCACGCGGCGGGTACGTCCGGCCCAGTACGGCTCGCGCAGCTCGCGGCGCAGGATCTTGCCGGAAGCGTTGCGGGGCAGGGCCTCGATGAAATCGACGCTCTTGGGGGCCTTGAAGCCGGCGATGCGGGTGCGGGCGAAGGCGATGATGTCCTCCGGATCGGGGTTGGTCCCCGGCTTGGGTGCGACGATGGCCTTCACCGACTCGCCCCACTTGTCGTCGGGCACGCCGATCACCGCCACCTCGGCCACGTCGGGGTGGCCATAGACGGCGCTCTCGACCTCGGCCGGATAGATGTTCTCGGCTCCCGAGATGATCATGTCCTTCACGCGGTCGTGGATGAAGAGATAGCCGTCCTCGTCCAGGTAGCCGGCGTCGCCGGTGCGCAGCCAGCCGTCGGCGGCGACGGTCGCGGCCGTCGCCTCGGGCAGGCGCCAGTAGCCGGCCATGTTCGAGACCGAGCGGACGGCGACCTCGCCGACGGTGTTCGGCCCCAGGCTTTCGCCGGCCTCGTTCACGATCTTGATCTCGACGCCCGGCATCGGCAGGCCGGCCGCCCGCATGCGGGCGTTGCCGGCCGGGTCGTGATCCTCCGGCGGCAGGTAGACGATGGTGCCGCAGGTCTCGGTCATGCCGTACTGCTGGACGAAGCCGCAGCCGAACACTTCCATGCACTCGCGCAGCAGGTCCAGCGGGATCGGGCTGGCGCCATAGAGGATGTACTTCAGGCGCGAATAGTCGACCTCGCGCGCCCGCGGCTGACGCACCACGATCTGCAGCGCCGCCGGGACCATGAACATCTTCGAGACGCGGTCGTGCTCGATGTAGTCCAGCACCTTGAACGGATCGAACTCGCGCGCGACCACGCCCTTGGCGCCGTTGACAAGGCCGACGATGCCCCAGCCGGTGCCGCCGATGTGACCGACCGGCATGGCGACCAGGCTGATGTCGTCCGGGGCCCATTGATTCCAGGCCATGGGGTTTTCCTGAGCCCGGCGGCGGCCGCCCAGGATGTTGAGGTGGCTGAGCATCGCGCCCTTCGGCCGCCCGGTCGTACCGGAGGTGTAGAGCTGGACAGCGACGTCGCGCTCGTCGATCGGTAGGGCGGGATCGACCGGGCTTTGCGCGTCGCGCCAGGCCTCGTAGGTCGGCCAGTCCCCGGCGCCGGGCTCCATCGCCACGACCTTCAGGCCCGGCAGGTCGGCGGCGACCTGGCGGGCGGTGTCGATCACCTCCGGGCCGACGAACAACATCCGGGCCTGGGCGTCGCCGGCGATGTAGGCGACCTCCGGCGGGGCCAGGCGCCAGCCGATCGGGGCCATGATCACCCCGATCTTGGCGGCCCCGAACAGCAGCTCGAAATAGTGGTCGCTGTTCTTGCCGAGATAGGCGATGCGGTCGCCCTTCGTCAGCCCCTCGGCCAGCAGCGCCTGGGCCGCCCGATTGCTGGCCGCGTCGAACTGGGCGTAGGTGGTCTCGCGGCCCTCGAAGGTCAGGGCCACGGCGTTCGGCCGCTCGCGCGCATGGAAGCGCGGCGCCTCGGCCAGGGTCGGAATGGCGTTGAAGTCGACGGAGGTGTCGGCCACGGGCGGTCTCCCTAGAGCCCGAGCACCAGCCGGGCGATGATGTCCCGCTGGATCTCGTTGGAGCCGCCATAGATCGAGGCGGCGCGATCGTTGAGGTATCGGGGCATGGCGGTCAGCACCGCGTCGGGCCCGATCGGCGGAATGTTGGGGCCGGGCTCGCGGGCGGCCGGCTGATCCGGGGCAGCGTAGAGCCCGGCGACCTCCAGCAGCAGCTCGTCGATGCGCTGCATGGCCTCGCCGCCCTGGGTCTTGAGCATCGAGGAGGCGGGGCCCGGGTTCTTGCCGGACGACAGCGCCGCCAGGATGCGCTGCTCGGAGACCTCGATGGCCTGGACGGCGACCTCGGTTTCCATCAGCCGGCGCCGGAAGCTGGCCTGGTCCAGCAGGCCGGCGTCGCGGGCGGTCCTGCGCAGCCGCTCGATCATCACCTTCAGACCCGGCGCCGAGCCGCCGCCGCGCTCGAACTCGAGCAGATACTTGGCGACCGTCCAGCCCTGGTTCTCCTCGCCGAGGCGGCCGGAGACTGGGACCCTGACGTTCTCGAAGAACACCTCGTTGACCTCGTGCTCGCCGGCCAGGGTTATGATCGGGCGCACCCGGATCCCCGGCGTCTGCATGTCGAGCAGCAGGAAGGTGATCCCGGCCTGCGGCTTGCCCTCGGCCAACGTCCGGACCAGGCAGAACATGCGGTTGGCCCAGTGCGCGTGGGTGGTCCACAGCTTGGAGCCGTTCAGCACGTAGTCGTTGCCGTCGCGCGTCGCGCGCAGCTGCAGGGCGGCCAGGTCCGAGCCGGCCCCGGGTTCGGAATAGCCCTGGCACCAGTAGTCCTCGCCCGACAGGATGCGCGGCAGGTAGTGGGCCTTCTGGGCCTCGGTCCCGTAACCCATGATCACCGGCCCGACCATTCGCAGGCCCATCGGGGCCAGGCTGGGCGCGCCGGCCCGCGCGCATTCGGCCGAGAAGATGTGCCGCTGCATCTCGCTCCAGCCGGGGCCGCCGTAGGCCTTGGGCCAGCTCGGCGCGGCCCAGCCCTTGGCGTGCAGGATCTTCTGCCAGGGCAGGCTGTAGCGTTTGTCCATGAAGACGCTGGTGGCCCGGCGTCCGGCCTCCCGCAGTTCGGGCGTGAGCGCCGCCTCCAGGAAGGCGCGCACCTCGTCGCGGAAGGCCAGTTCTTCGGCGGTCAGATCCAGGTTCACTTGGCGCGCGTCCTAGAAGCGTCCACGCAGCGTAACCCCGTAGGTGCGCGGCGGGGCCAGGAAAGTGGCGAAGGTGCCGGTCTGCAGCGGCTGGTCGACGACGACCTGGTTGTAGTCCTCGTCGGTCAGGTTCTGGGCCCAGAGCTCGGCGGACCAGCGTTCGTCCTGGCTGGCGAGGACCAGACGCGCGTTGACCAGGGTCAGCGGCGGCTGCGATTTCAGCGGGTCGAGGTTGGAGCCGGTGTTGTACTCCGAGGTGTACTTGGCCGAGACGCTGGCGCGGAACTCGAGGGTCTCGGTCACCGGGCGCTCGTAATTCACCGTCCCGGCCGCCGACCACAGCGGGGCGTAGGAAAGCCGGGCGTTCGGCAGGCGAGGGGAGATCCCGGCCGGCGGCGCGAAGTCGCCGAACTGGGTCTCGGCATAGGTGACGCCGCCCGAGAAGCTGAGGCCTTCGACCGGCGGGCGCCACATCAGGTCGACGTCTACCCCGCGCGAGATCACCTCGGGGATCGAGGCGACCAGCCAGCTGATGCCGGTGTAGGTGTTGAGCTGGAAGTTCTCGTAGGTCTGGTGGAACAGCGCAGCGTTGGCGACCAGGCCGTAGTCGGCGGTATTGGTCTTCACGCCGAGTTCGTAACTGACCACGGTTTCGGCCGGGAAACTGGTGTCCGGGTTGATGACGCCGGCCGCCAGGCGGGCGCGGTCGAGGTTGAACCCCCCGCTCTTGAAGCCTTCGGCGTACGAGGCGTAGGCCATCACCCCCTCGTCGAAGCGGTAGCTGGCCTTGAGGGTGCCGCTCCAGCGGCCTTCGCTCTGCTCCTGGTTGGTGACGACGTTGTTGAAGGCGGGGTCCGAATGCGGCGCGCAGATCGCCCCGCGGACCGTTGAGGGCAGCGGTCGCGCCAGGGCCGCGGCGCAGGCGTTGGCCGGGGCCGAGTTGGTGTAGTGGCTGCGGACGGTCTTCTCATCGTCGGAGTAACGCAGGCCGAGGGTCAGCTCGAGGGCCTCGGTGACCTTCCAGCTGTTGTTGGTGAACAGAGCCCAGCCCTTGGAATTGTGGTCGTAGCTGTCGCGCGGGCCGGCGCCGGCCGGGAAGTTGGTTCCATAGGGCAGGCCGGTGAGCTGGGAGATGAAGGTGGGATTGGGGCTGCCGGACGGCGCCGACAGAAGCAGGCCGAAATAGGGTTCGTACGCCGTGCCGAAGGTGGTCGCGGCCGCGGCCTTGAGGTCCTCGTCGGAATAGAAGGCGCCGATCAGCCAGTTGATGGTCTCGGTGGACCCGGCCAGGCGAATTTCCTGCGAGAAAGCTTTGATCTCGTTGAAGCTTGAGCCGTCGGCGGGGCGGTACCAGATGTCGGCTGAGGAGAAGTCGATGTCCGAGCCGTTTTCCGCGCGCCAGTCGCGGAAGGCGGTGATCGAGGTCAGCGCCATGCCGTCGCTGATATCCCAGTCGAGCTGGGCCGAAACGCCCTGGTCGGTGATCTTCGAGCCCATGTCGCGGTTGGCGTTGGCGATCCGAGCGCCCGGATTGGGCGGGCGCTGGACGCCTTCGTCGGCGGCCAGAGCGTCGATCAGCGGCGCGGTCGGGCCGGCGACGGTGACGAAGTTCACGCAGCAATGTTCGTCGCGGTCGGAATAGTCGGCCAGCAGCTTGATGCTGAGGCTGTCGGTCGGGGTGAACAGCAGCTGACCGCGGATCGTGTAGTAGTTCTGGTCGGTGTCGTCGGTGCGGGTGCGCGGGCCGGCCCCGACGTGGACATCGGCGAAGCCGTCGCGCTCACGCTTGGCGGCGTAGAGACGTCCGGCCAGCTTGTCGGCGACGATCGGGCCCGTCACGCTGCCGGCCACGCCCAGCGCGCCATGGTCGCCGACCGTGAGCTCGCCGGCGGCCTCGAAGTCGAACGACGGCGCCTTGGTCAGCACGTTGATGACGCCCGCCGAGGTATTCTTGCCGAACAGGGTGCCCTGCGGCCCCTTCAGGATCTCGACCCGCTCCAGTTCCCCGAGGTCGCCGAAGGCCACCCCGCTGCGCGCGCGGTAGACGCCGTCGACCACCGTGCCGACCGAGGATTCCAGGCCCGGATTGTCGCCGATGGTGCCGACGCCGCGGATGCGCGCGGAGGTCTGGGCCTCGCTGGTCGAGGAGGTGACGCTGAGCCCGGGGGCCAGGACCTGCAGGTCCTTGATGTCACGGACGCCCGCATCCTGAAGTTGCCGCTGCGGAAGGGTGGTGACGACGATCGGGACGTCCTGGAGGTTCTGCTCGCGCTTCTGGGCGGTGACCACCAGTTCGGCGACCGTCCCGCTCTCCTGCGCCACGGACGATCCGGCCGCGCAGGCCGCCGCGATGACCGCCCACGAGGCGGTCGCCAGTGCTTGTTTCATGTTCCCTCCCGCTGCCGGCGTCGCCGGCGAACCGTTCTTGCACGTCGCCGTCTTGTCGCGGCGAAGCGGGAATGCTTGCAGAAACAGGCTTTGCGGGACAAGCTATCGGAAGTGATAGGCGCCGCAGGGGGGCAGGCCGTCGTGGCGATGAGCGCTGAGGCTCACGACGAGTACGAGCTGATCGAAGCCCTTGCGGCCCAGGTGCGCGACCGTGGGCGCGAGATCGGCCTGCCCTATGTCGCGGTCAGCGCCGACATCGGCGATCCGGAACCGATGCGCGACCGCAGTGGCCGGCCGTTCGCCGAGACCCTGTTTCAGTGGCTCGACCCAGGATTGCGTTATTGGAAGGACCGGGGCTTTGCGCTGCGCTCGGCCTTCGTCTTCGCCTGCCGCTACACGGCCGAGCCGTTCTATTTCCAGGACGGCCGCTTCGGCGCCTGGCGTCCTTCGCGCCGGCTGGAGTCGATCGAGGTGGTGCAGAGCGCCGACACGGTCGAGATCGGCGCGGCGATTATCGCGCCCGCCCACCTGCCGGGCGGCGTGATCGGCGCGATCGTCTGGGCCTCGCCCGAGGTGATCGACGTGAGGCCGGTCTTCGAACAGCGCGCCGCAGAGCTGTCGATCCTCTCGCTGCGCTTCATGGCCGCCTATAACGACCGCGGCCTGTCGCCGGACGGCTTGGTCCACCTGACCCGGCGCGAGATCCAGTGCCTGAAGTGGGCGGCCAAGGGCAAGACGGACGGGGAGATCGCCGAGATCGTGAAGATCTCGATGCCGACCGTCCGTTTCCACATGCGCAACGCCGCCGACAAGATGGGCGTGGCGGGCCGCCCGCAGGCGGTCCACCGTGCCTCGGTGCTCGGTTATGTCGGCGAGCGGCAGAGAGCCGCGCGCCGCTGAGCAGCTATTTCCACCTGGCCAGCAGGCGCTCGCGGAAGAGGTCGAGCCGTTCCGCCGCCGAACTCAACGCCTGACTCCCGCGACCGAGCACCGCCGCCAGATCGGCGTCGATCTGCTCGCGTTTTGACTCGCGCGCCTCGGGCAGCGGCGGCAGGACGTGGGCGAAGTAGGTGTTGTCGAGCAGCTTGTGCAGCAGCCGCTCTCCGGGGAACGGCTCGCCGTTGTTGATGGCCCGCGCAGCCTTCAACAGGGTGCGGATATCGTACTGGGTGGGGCTCAGGTCCGGCACCTGCTTGGGCAGGCCCAGCAGGGTATAGACCGCGATCCTGGCCGTCCGCACCGAGCTTTCCATGGTGAAGATGACGTCGTTGCTGGTTTCGACGAACTGGCCCAGCAGGCCCAGGTTCGTGCAGCCGGCCGGCACGACATGCGGACGGTCGCCCGCCGCCCGCGGCATGAACTGGGCGGTGATGTAGGGCATCAGCGCCATGCGCACCTTGGTCGCGGCCGCGATCGCGTCGAGCTGGTCCTCGATCCCCAGGTGGTAGCAGAGCTCGGCCAGGATCTCGCGTCCGGTGCAGGCCGGCATAGGCTTCTTCACATAGTCGCCGTCCTTGTCCATCAGCAGCGCATAGACCCAGATCACCAGCACGTCCTTGGGCTGGTTCGGGAAGTGCGGCTGGCGGTTACAGGTGAAGCTCAGCACCCAGGCGGAATCAGTGAAGGTGATGACCCCGCCGGTGACCGTCTTGCCGGAGTAGGGATCGTTGACCGCCAGCTCCTTCAGCTTGTCCACGAACGGCGAGGGTTTGCAGGTGAGGGTGGCCGACTCCCACATCGAGCGATCGACGTCGCCGTAGAACTTCTCCGGTCTGCCGAAGATCGGCGAAGCCTTGGCGAGGTTGCGCCACAGCGCCCAGTCGCTGGCCTCGCCCGGATCGCGGCGATCACGCTGGAGCACCGGCGCATGGTCGAGATCGCCGTACGCTGTGCCTTCCGTCATCGAGCCGGTGATCGCGAACACAAGGTCGTCGGGGCCGACCGTGATGGCGCTGTCCTTGCCGCCGACCTTGCAGCGGATGGCGGTCACGGTGCGCGCACCCCCGTCGACCGTCATGTCGAGGTCGTAGGCGCGGGTGTCGAACTGGACCTTCACGCCCTTGTCGCGGAGCAGCCGGGTCAGCGGCACGACGAAGCCGTCGTATTGATTGTACTTGGGGAAGACGAGGGCCGACATGTCGCCCAGTCCGTCGATCGCGTCGAGGAACCGGTGCATGTAGAGTTTCATCTCGAGAAGGCTCTGCCAGTTCTCGAAGGCGAACATGGATCGCCAGAGGTACCAGAAGTTGGTCTCCAGGAAGCTCTCGCTGAAGTAGTCCTCGATGGTCACGTCATCGAGGTCTTCCTTGCGCTTCAGCAGCAGGCGGATCAGTTCCCACTGATGAGCCTTGGTCAGGCCCAGGGTCGAGAAATCGCGGATCTGGCCGCGCTTGTGCAGCAGCCTGGACTTGGAGAAATTCGGATCGTTGTCGTTGACCAGCCGGTACTCGTCCAGGACGCTGAACCCCTCGGGCAATTCCAGCGCCGGGACGTCTTGGAACAGGTCCCAGAAGTTGTCGTAGTTCCAGTTCATCTCGCGGCCGCCGCGAACGATGTAGCCGGCCTCGGCGTCGCCCGCGCCGTCCAGCGACCCGCCGGTGACGTTCAGCGCGTCGAGGATGGTGATGTCCTCGCCCTTCATGCCGCCGTCGCGGATCATGTAGAACGCGGCCGCCAATCCGCCGACGCCGCTGCCGATGATGTAGGCCTTACGATCCTTGACGGCCTTCGGGGCGACCGGCCGGTTGCGTTGATAGGGCCCGACCATGTCGGGCGGGGGGAGGGTGTCGTGCGGCCCCTTACGCCAGTAGGCGGCGGTGGCGTCAGCCTCGACCGTGAACTTGGAACCCTTGTCGCCGGCGCTCATGGCATCCCTTTCAGCAAAGCGGGACGCCCGTCGCCGCCCCATGCCGCTTGAACGCGTGAAGCGCCAAATCGGGCTCTAGGGGGTATTCCGGAGGTGCTTGGCGGAAGGGGTGGGATTCGAACCCACGGTAGGCTCTCACCTACGGCGGTTTTCAAGACCGCTGCCTTAAACCACTCGGCCACCCTTCCGGAAGGAGGGGCCTATAGCAGGCGTCGGGCGGCGTCTCCACCCATCGTCGATGCTTAATGAAATTCGCCGACGCATTAACCATGGCGCAAGGCTCGCGCGGCGAACATGGCGCTCAGCGCTGGGGAGCGTAGATTTGAAAGAGGGGGCGGCCATGGCTCGCATCCGTCCGTACGCGCCGGTTCGCGGCGTCGTCGTCGTGCTCATGGGAACGGCGGCGCTGGCTGCCTGCGCCACGCCTCAGCCGCGCTACGCCGCCAAGCATCCGACCGCGGGCCCCACGCCTGGACAGCTGCCGAACGGGGCGGGCGGGCGCTACAAGGTCGGCTCGCCCTACGAGGTCGGCGGCGTCTGGTACGTGCCGAAGGAGGAGCCCGGCTACGACCAGGAAGGCATGGCCACCTGGTACGGTCAGTCACATCACCTGAAGACCACGGCCAACGGCGAGGTGTTCGACCGCTATGCGCTGTCGGGCGCTCATACGACCCTGCCGCTGCCGTCGATCGTCGAGGTCACCAACCTTGAGAACAATCGAACGGTGCAGGTTCGCGTCAACGACCGCGGCCCGTTCAAGGGCGGGGCGCTGATCGACGTCTCGCAGGAGGCTGCGCGCCAACTCGGTTTTGAACAGCAGGGCACGGCGCGGGTCCGCGTCCGCTATGTCGGCCCGGCGCCGCTGGGCGCGCCTGACGCCGGCCTGCGCCATGCGGCCTATACCCCGACGCCGACCCCGGCCGCGCAGCCGCCCGCCGCGCCGACCGCCTATACCGGACTGAACCCGGGGCCGGTCGAGACGCCGGTGGCCGCCCAGCCGCTGGCTCCGTTGCCGGCGGCTGCGCCAGCGGCGGTACCGACCGCCAGCGCCGGGCTGATCTATCGCGTCCAGGCTGGGGCGTTCTCCGATCCGGCCAACGCCCAGCGGGTGGTCAGCCAGCTCGGTTCGGCGGTCGTCGCCAAGGTCGAGCCGTTCCAGCGGGCCGACGGGATGACGCTCTATCGCGTGATGGTGGACGGCACGGCCGACGAGGCCGAAGCCTTCGATCTGCGCGATCGGGTGGCGGCCTACGGCTTTACGGAGGCGCGGGTCGTGCGGCCGGGCGCCTGACGCGTCGGCTGGGACAAGTCCGCCCGGCGGCCGGTGAGCGCTGGACAAACCGGCCGAACCGGCCATTTTGGCCGGCGTGACGCGTGGGCGGTTCATCACTTTCGAAGGCGGCGAGGGCGCGGGCAAGTCGACGCAGGTCCGGCGCCTGGTCGCGCGCCTGCAGGCCGCCGGCCATGACGTGGTGGCCACGCGCGAGCCGGGCGGCTCACCTGGCGCGGAGGCGATCCGCAACCTGGTCCTGAAAGGCGAGGCGGATCGCTGGAGCCCGGTCACCGAGACCCTGCTGATGTACGGGGCGCGGCGCGACCACATCGAGCGGACCATCCTGCCGGCGCTGGAGCGCGGCGCCTGGGTGGTCTGCGACCGCTTCGCCGATTCCACCCGCGCCTATCAAGGCGGCGCCGGCGGGGTCGACCCGGCCTTCATCACCGCCCTGGAGACCTTTGTCCTGGCGGACGTCCGGCCGGACCTGACGCTGGTCTTCGACCTGCCGGTCGAGGTCGGCCTGGCCCGCGCCGAAGCGTTCGCCAAGGCCGATGGCCATGCCGAGACACGCTTCGAGTCCAAGGGCGTGGCGTTCCACGAGCGCCTGCGCGCGGCGTTCCGGGCCATCGCTGCGGCCGAACCCGACCGCTGCACGCTGATCGACGCCGCTCAGGGCATGGACGAGGTCGAGAGCCAAGTGTGGCGGGCGGTCGAGGGCCGGCTGGTCCATGGCTGACGCCGCGCCCCATCCGCGCCAGGTCTTCGACCTGAAGGGCCACGAGGCGGCCGAGGCGGCGTTTGAAGAGGCGCGCGGCCGCGGCCGGCTGCACCATGCCTGGCTGCTGACCGGGACCGAGGGGGTGGGCAAGGCGACCTTCGCCTTCCGCGCGGCCCGCCGGTTGCTGGGCGCGCCCCACAATCCGGCCTACGGGGTGCTCGGCGCCTCGCCCGATCATCCGGTCAGCCGCCAGGTCATCGCACGCTCGCACCCGGACCTCATGGTGCTGGAGCGGGTCGGCGAGGACGGCAAGCCGCGCAAGGTGATCCCGGTCGACGAAGCCCGCAAGCTGACCGACTTCTTCGCCAAGTCGCCGGCGGCGGCGCCGCACCGCGTGGCGATCATCGATGCGGCCGACGATCTCAACGTCAACGCCGCCAACGCCGTCTTAAAGACTCTGGAGGAGCCGCCGCCGCGCGGTGTGATCCTGCTGGTCTCGCACGCGCCGGGCGGGCTTTTGCCGACTATCAAGTCGCGCTGCCGACGGCTGGGGTTCCAGCCGCTGCCGGAGGCGGAGGTCACCGCCTTCGTCGAGGCGCGGACGACCGCCAATCCTGAGGACGCCATCCGCCTCGCGCGGATGTCGAAGGGCGCGCCCGGCAAGGCGTTGGCGCTCGCACTGGCCGGCGCGGTCGGCGTCGACGATGCGGCCAAGGAAATCCTGCAGTCGCTGCCGGCGGTCGACGAGGGCCTGGCGCTGTCGCTGGCCGACCGATTTCGCGGCGCGGAGGGGGCGGCGCAGTTCAACCTGCTGCTGGAGCGGCTCGCCGAGCGGGTCCACGGCCACGCCATGCGACTGGCGGCCGAGGGCTATGGCGGGCTTGATCGCTGGGCCGCAGCATGGGAGACGCTGCAGCGCCTTCCGCGGGAGGTCGAGGCCGTCAATCTCGACCGTGCGGACGCGTTCTTCACGGCCCTCACCGAACTGCGCGCCGCCGCGCGCGCCTGAAACCTCCGAATGCTGATCGACAGCCACGTAAACCTGCACGCACACCAGTTCGACGAAGACCGCGACGAGGTGATCGCCCGCGCCCGCGCCGCCGGCATCGAGCTGATGGTCAATATCAGCGACAAGGTCTCGGGCTTCGCCGCCGTGCGCGCCCTGGCCGAGCATCCCGACATCTGGTGCACGGTCGGCACGCACCCGCACGAGGCCAAGGAGAACCCGGACCTCTCGGCGGCCGACCTCGTGGCCATCGCCGCCGACCCGCGGGTGGTCGGGATCGGCGAGACCGGGCTCGATTTCCACTACGACCTCAGCCCGCGGGACATCCAGGCCAAGGTCTTCCGCCAGCACGTCGCCGCCGCGCGCGAGACCGGCCTGCCGCTGGTGGTCCACACCCGCGAGGCCGACGAGCTGATGGGCGACATCCTCGAGGAGGAGTACGCCGCCGGTCCCTTCAAGATGCTGATGCACTGCTACACGTCAGGCGCCGAGCTTGCGGCGCGGGCGGCGGCGCTGGGCGCCTGGTTCTCCGTCTCGGGCATCGCCACCTTCAAGACCGCCGAGGATGTCCGCGCCATCGTCCGCGACATGCCGGCCGACCGCATCATCGTCGAGACCGATTGCCCCTATCTCGCGCCGGTGCCGCATCGCGGACGCCGCAACGAGCCGGCCTTCCTGCCAGACGTCCTGGCCGGGCTGGCCAAGATCCGCGGCTGGTCGCGGCATGACGCCGAGAAGCGTGCAGAGGACGCGTTCTTCGCCCTGTTCGACAGGATCCCGCGGCCATGAGCGGGCGGCTGGAATTCACCATTCTCGGCTGCGGCTCCTCCGGCGGAGTGCCGCGAGCCGACGGCGACTGGGGCGCGTGCGATCCGGCCGAGCCGAAGAATCGCCGCCGCCGCTGCTCGCTGCTGGTCCGCCGGCTGGGGCAGGGCGCGGAGAACGACACCACCCTGATCGTCGACACCTCGCCCGATCTCGTCTGGCAGACCTCACAGGCCGGGGCCAAGCGGCTGGATGGCGTGCTGCTGACCCATGATCATGCCGACCAGACCCACGGGATCGACGACATCCGCGCCTTCTTCATCCGCCAGCGCGCGCGGATCGCCTGCCACATGGACGCGCCGACCGCGCTCAGCATGCAGCGGCGGTTCGGCTATGTGTTCGAGGGCGAAAACGGCTATCCGGCGATCGGCGACATCACCCCGCTGGCGCCGCACGGCCAGGCCTGGGCGGTGGACGGTCCGTCCGGCGCGATCCCGGTCACGACCTTCGATCAGGATCATGGCGGTGTGAGGTCTGTCGGGTATCGCTTTGGAAACGTGGCCTATTCAAGCGATGTGGTTGGGCTGGACGATGCGGCTTTCGAGGCGCTTGAAGGTCTCGATGTGTGGATCCTGGACGCGCTGCGCTGGCGGCCGCATCCGACCCATGCGCACGTCGAGCTGGCCCTGGAGTGGATCGCGCGAGCGCGTCCGCGCCGGGCGATCCTGACCAACATGCATATCGACCTGGACTATGCCGAGCTGGCCGCGCAGCTGCCGGAAGGGGTCGAGCCGGCCTATGACGGCCTGCGTTTCGAACATGAATTGAGTGGCGATTTTTCATGATTTCATCGCCGCTTAAGCTTGGTTTCCTCGCGTCAAAGAACGGCACCAGCATGCGGGCCATCGTCGAGGCGGCGCGCGCAGGGGGACTGGCGGTCGAACCGCGCCTGGTGGTCAGCAACAACCGCAAGGCCCCGGCCCTGGAATTCGCCGCCGAGCGCGGGGTGCCGACGCTGGTCATCCCGACTCAGGCCGATCCGGATGCGGCCGACGCGGCGCTTTGCGCGGCGCTGGAGAGCGCCGGCGTCGAACTGGTGATCCTCTCGGGCTATCTGCGGCGGCTGGGTCCGCTGACGCTCGGGCGCTACCGCAACCGGATCCTGAACATTCATCCGGGCCTGCTGCCGGCGTTCGGCGGGGAGGGAATGTATGGTCGGCGGGTGCATGAGGCGGTCATCGCCGCAGGCGCCAGCGAGAGCGGGGCCACCATCCATGCGGTCGACGAGATCTACGACCACGGCCCGGTGATCGAGCGCCGCACCGTGCCGGTGTCGGCCGGCGATACGGCCGAGGCGCTGGAGGCACGGGTGGCGGCGATGGAGCCCGGCTTCTTCGTCGAGACCCTGGCCCGCATCGCAGCAGGCGAGCTGCGCCTGCCGGATTAGTCGGACGGCGGCCGCAGGGTCTTGACGATCTTCACCCGCGTGAAGTCCTCAGCCGCGCGCCGCTCGAAGCCTAGCGATTTGGCGGTGGTCAGCATCGCGGTGTTTTCCCGCGCCACGTCGCCCCAGACCTCGGCCAGGCCCTTGGCCGCGGCGTAATCCAGGATCTCACTGAGCAGCAGTCGGCCCAGGCCCTTGTGCTGCTGGTCGGTGCGGACCATCAGTGCGAACTCGGCGGTCTGGCCCTGTGGGTCGCCGGCCAGGCGCGAGACCCCGATGATTTTCTCGCCATCGTCGACCACCAGCGCCATCTCGCGGTCGTAGTCGATCTGCGACAGGCGCTCGGGCCAACCTGGGGGCAGGGTGCGGAAGCCTGAGCGGAAGCGCAGCCGCACGTCCTCGGCGCTGCTGGCCTCGACCATCGCGGCGATCGCCGGGCCGTCCTGAGGCCGGATGGCGCGCAGGGTCACCGGCTGGCCGCCGACTTCGATCTGCCGCTGCAGGTCGTCGGGATAGGGCAGGATCGCCAGCCGCGGCCGGGCCTCGTCCAGCGCCCGCAGCCGGATCCGAGCGGCGAGGGCCAGGGCCCCGGAAGCGTCGGCCAGCAGCGGATTGATGTCGAGTTCGGCGATGTCCGGCTCGCCGGCGGCGATCTGCGACACCCGGACGATGACGTCGGCGATGGCGTCGAGATCGGCGGCGGTGTGGTCCCGGAACCCTTGCAGCAGGCGCGAGACCCGCGTGCGGCCGATCATGTCGCGGGCCAGGACGTCGTCCAGCGGCGGCAGGCCGATCACATGGTCGGCGGTGACCTCGACGCTGATCCCGCCGGCTCCGAACATCACGATGGGACCGAACAGGCTGTCCTGGGCGACGCCGACCAGCAGCTCGCGCGCCTCGGGCCGATGGACCAGCGGCTCGACCACCAGGCCTTCGATGCGGGCGAGGGGGCGGGCCTTGGCGATCCGCGCCAACATGGCCTGCGCCTCGATCTGGGTCTCCAGCGCGCCCTCGAGACCGAGCACCACGCCGCCGAGCTCCGACTTGTGGCTGACATCCGGCGATACGACCTTGAGCGCGACGGGGCCGCCGATCTGCTCGGCGATGCGGCCTGCCTCTTCGGGCGTCGCCGCATCGCGGCCCTCCAGCGCCGGCACGCCGTAGGCCTTGAGCACCTCGCGGGCTTCAGGGTCGGTGAGCGTGAGGCGTCCGTCGGCGCGGGCCTTGGCGATCACCGCGCGGGCCGCCGCGCCGTTGGGCGCAGCCATGGCGCCTGGCGTGCGGATCAGCGCTTCCTGGTTCTTGCGGTGATCGACCAGGTGCATGAAGGCGCGGACCGCCTCGTCGGGCGTTTCGTGGGCCGGAACGCCGGCCGCGGCCAGCCGCCGCCGGCCCTCGGCGACCGCGGTCTGGCCCATCCAGGCGCTGAGCACAGGGCGATGGTAGCGCTTGGCCTTGAGCACCTCGACCACGGCGTCGGCGGCCGCGGTGCTGTCCTCGACCGCGGTGGGGCAGTTCATCACCAGCACGGCGTCGGCGTTGCGGTCTTCGAGCATGATCTCCAGCGCCCGGGCGTACACCGGAGCGTGAGTGTCGCCGAGGATGTCGACCGGATTGGCGCCGGACCAGTACTTCGGCGCGGTGGCGGCCAGCTTCTCCATGGTCTCGGGAGACAGCTCGGCCAGGCGGCCGTCGCGGGCCTCAAGGGCGTCGGCCGCCATCACGCCGGCCCCGCCGCCGTTGGTGAGGATCGCCAGCCGGTCGCCATAGACCCGCATCCCGGCGCCGAGGGTCGAGACGGCGTCGAACAACTCGCGCAGACCGCCCACGCGAAGCATGCCCGCGCGCCGGAGGGCGGCCTCATAGACCAGGTCCGCGCCGGCCAGGGCCCCGGTGTGCGAGAACGCCGCCTGAGCGCCGGCCTTGCTTCGGCCGGCCTTGACCACGACGACCGGCTTGGCGCGTGAGGCGATCCGGCCGGCGGTCATGAACTTGCGCGCGTCGGTGATGCTCTCGACATAGAGCAGGACGCCGTGGGTGTCGTAATCGAGGGCCAGGTAGTCGAGCAGGTCGCCGAAATCGACATCGGCCGCATCGCCGATGGTCAGGACGTGCGAGAACCCGACCCCGCGGGCATGAGCCCAGTCGATAGCCGCGGCCGCGACGGCGCCCGATTGCGAGACGAGGGCCAGGCCGCCGGGCGCCGGCGACAGGTGCGCGAAGCTGGCGTTGATTCCCTGGCGCGGCGACATGAAGCCCAGACAGTTGGGGCCGAGGATCCGCATCAAGGTCGGTTTGGCGGCGTCCAGCATCTGCTGGCGCAGGGTCGCGTCGACGCCGGCGCTGATCACGATGGCCGCCCGGCAACCGGCCTGGGCCAGTTCGGCGACGATCCCGGGCACCGACGGCGCCGGTGTGGCGATCACCGCCAGGTCGGGAACCAGCGGCAATTCGGCGACGCTGCGATAGGCGATCGAGGAGCGGATCGCCCGCGCGCTAAGCGACACCGGCAGGACAGGCCCGGCGAAGCCGCTTTCCAGCAGGTTGCGCGACAGCACCTGTCCGACCGAGCCGGGCGCGTTGCTTGCGCCGATCACCGCGATCGCATTCGGGTGGAACAGCGCATCGAGGTTTCGCGTGGTCATAGCGGGCCTTCGCTTGCGCGCACCGCCAGGGGAATCTGGCGGCGGCCAGCACACCCCGCGTCGGCCTGACGATCAAGTCGGCATGCGTCGAGGGGCCTCCGAACGAACGCAGGAGACGGCATGGCTGGAAGCCAACGGGGACGCCGCGTCGAACGGGTCAAGGCGTCCGAGGGAGTTCCTGCGATGAACTACATTGTCCGCCTCGCCATGGCTGGGGCCCAGGCGCTGACCGCGACCTGGAGGCGGGACAGTTGGTCTTGCTGGCGCCGATGTCCTGGAGCGGCGATCTGCAGCAGGATGGAGCAATCAGGTGCGCCGACCATTGTTGATATTGCCGATAATATTACTTAGGCGATATTTGTTGACGGCCCCCATGGGGTCAGTTGTTGTTCTAAAAGGTCAGAGTTTTTGGGGATTCCGCCCTGTCCGGCGTTTTTGACCAAAGTTCCTGTCCCAACGATCCAAAGCTTTTGTCCCAACGATCCAAAATTATTGTCTTGGGTCGTTGCCCTCTGGCGTCAGGTGTGAACGCCGAACTCCATCCGGGTCAGATGGTCATCGACCATCTGGGCGCCAACGGACATCGACAGCAGTCAGATCGGCTGCCGTCGTTCAAGCGCCATTGCTGGCTGGACCAGCCAAGCTTGGGCGGCGGCCGAACTTCCCAGGACATCCGTTGCCCTAACCATCAGTCGGGCCAGCGCCCGGAGCCGATTGCTCTGGCGTCGCGACATTCGGCGTTTCGCCTTCGGCATTCTGCCAATCAGGCCAAGCGGACTAGCGTGATGTCTGCTGTGGAGAACGGCGGGGCCGACCCCATCATCGGTGCCCATCGTTCGATGAACGAATGCGCGACCTTGGGTCACGCTCGCACTTAACTTCTCGGTAGGTGTGGCGCTCCCCAGATGGCTAGACGTTTGTCCAACGCCCGAATGTGCATGAGTAGAGTCCCCATCGCGTCGATCGCCTCCTCCCAGCCAGTAATGCGCCCGGATGCAATCGCGCAGTTGGAGCGCGTCGGCATCAATGACCTGATCCTCCAGGGCAGTGTCCAGGTGATCGG
Organism: Phenylobacterium sp. 58.2.17; assembly: GCF_026411515.1. NCBI lineage: Bacteria > Pseudomonadati > Pseudomonadota > Alphaproteobacteria > Caulobacterales > Caulobacteraceae > Phenylobacterium > Phenylobacterium sp. 58.2.17. Next base: position 215,315 of record NZ_JAPMTQ010000002.1, read on the forward strand.
GTTGCAGCCCATTCGCGCCAGATTGGGTGACCGCTGGCCGAAGAAATGCGAGCACATCTGGGCGCACTTTGAAGCGGTGCTGCTGAGGCAGCTGCCGCCCCACGACCTCGTTGTGCGCGTCGATGACGTTCATTTCCTAATCGCTCAGACACAAGAGCGCGGTGCCTCGGCCCAAGCGATATGTCTGAGGCTGGCTGGGGAGTTGATGCAATTCTTTCTGGGCTCGGCCAGCGACAGCGACATCGACGTTCGGAACGTCACCTCAGCGGAGGGCGGCGGACTGGTCTGCGAACCGATCGACGTAGGGCGGTTTCGCGCAGAGCACAGGAGGGTCGGGCCTGCTCTGAGCAGCCCCCCATCCGCTGCTCAGATCAAGCGGAAGCGCTTCGCTGTGCCCACACGCCTCGGTCGCGACCTTTCAATCGCCCTTAGCTTGGAGCCAATGTGGGATCTCCAGAATGGCCTGCGGATGGTTGGCCACTACGCGCGGACCACCATCCATGACCAAGGCGCCGATCGCGAGATCTCCGCCGCGCGGCGGTCGGAGCTGCAACCGGCCGATCATCTGGACGTGGACCTCGCGGCGTTGACCGAAGCAATCGAATTGCGAGCTCGCTCGCCGCGTTCGGCCGGCGGTCTCCTCGTGCCGGTTTCCTACAAGGTGATCTCCAATTCCAGCAGCCGCTACGCCTTGATTCACGCAGTTCAGGGCCTGGAGCCCGGCGCCCGCAACTCGTTCGCGTGGGAGCTGATAGATCTCGAAGCTGGAATTCCACCAGACCGCCTGGCCGAGATTGTCGCTCTCCTGCGCCCCCATAGCCGCGGAGTGGTTTGCCGACTCCCCCTGACATCCACCGCAGCCGAGCAACTCCGTCGCGCCGGCACGACAGGTTCGCTGGCGCCTGAAACAGGTCAGCCTTTCACGGAGAAGTCTCTGCGTCGGCTCGCGGCGCCGCTCGCGGCCGTCCGCAGGGTGATTCCCGCCTTCCTGCTGCACGAAGTGCCCGAGGACCTCCTAGCCGAAGCAATCCGAACCGGGGCCAGTCACTGCACCCTCAACCCATCCCATGAGGACGCGCCAGATGCTTGATCGCTTCGCCGCCCTGGACCTTTCGCCAAACTGGTACTCGGTGCTCTCGGCGGATCTGACCTTGGTGTGGGTCAACAAGGCCCTGGCTGAGGGCTTTGGCCATGCACGTTCGGACCTCATCTCGAAGGGTTTGTTCGAGGCGTTTCCGCGAGCCCGCGGCGTGCTGGAGGTCGAGGGCGACGAAGCCGTTCGTCGTTCAGTGGACACTGTCTTCCGCACTGGCCAGCCGGACCGTATCGCCCTGCACTATCATGCCGGCTCGATGGAAGAGGCCTTGGACGACGGCGACATCTTCACAATCTGCCATTCTCCGATCTTCGACGAAACGGGTGCGGTTCATCTGGTGCTGGCTCATCTGAGCAACGCCACCGAATTCGCGCGACTGCTGGCGCCGGGCTCCTCGCCCCCGCTGCGACTGGGGGACGTCCCTCAGGTCGCGTCTCGGATTCTGTCGGGCGCTTTGGACCTAGTGGACACCAACCGAGCGCTCTACGAGGACCGTGATCGGCTGCGCCAGATGTTCGATCAGGCGCCAGGCTTCATCGCACTGCTGACCGGCGTCGACCACGTCTTCGAGCTGGTCAACGGCGCTTACCATCGGCTTGTCGGAGACCGGCCCCTGATCGGTCTTCCCGCTCGCGAGGCTGTGCCGGAGATCTATCAGGTATTTGGCTCGGCGCTGGAGCGCGCCTTTGCGACCGGTGAGGCCTTTGTAGGCCACGGCTTGACGATGATCGTCGACAATGGGTTTTCCGAGCCGACCGAGAAGGCCGTGGATTTCGTGTTCCAGCCGCTGACCAACGCTGCTGGCGAGGTCTTCGGCATTTTCCTTGAGGGCGCCGACGTCACCGAACGGACCCGTGCCGAGCAAACGCAGCGGCTGCTGATGCGCGAGTTGCAGCATCGTATCAAGAACACCTTGGCCACCGTCCGGGCCATCGCCGCCCGGAGCGCCCGTACGACCCCCGATCCCCAGCTGTTTATCCGGGCGTTCGAAGACCGCCTGATCGCCCTGGCCGCCTCGCATGAGTTGCTGACGCAGGGCGGTTGGAAGGGCGCCGACGTTCTCGACTTGATCGAGCGCGAACTGCGCCCCTATGACGTCAGTCGGCTGCGGCTGGCAGGTGACCGCCGTCAGGTTCCGCCACAAGCAGCGGTGCCCCTAAGTCTCGCGATCCATGAGCTCGCCACCAACGCGGCGAAGTATGGCGCCCTCTCCGCCGACAGCGGGCGCGTCGACGTCGAATGGTGGACTGAGGAGAAGTTGGGGCAGCCGCGCTTGCGGGTTCAATGGCGAGAGAGCGGGGGGCCCCCGGTAGTTGGCCCTTCGCGTCGGGGATTCGGCACCGAGCTGCTCGATGGCATGATGCGTCGGGGCGCTGATCCTGTGCTCGATTTCGCCCGCACCGGCCTGCGTTGCACCTTTGAACTGCCGCTGGGCCATCTGGCCCCAACCCACAGCCAGGGGGGCTCTACGCCCAACGCCCATGTCTAGTTCTCTTCTTCCTCCAGCTCTCAAGGTGCTCATCGTCGAGGACGAGATGTTCGTCAGCTGGGGGCTCGAGGCCGCGCTCGTCGAACACGGTCACATCGTCTGCGGAATCGCTCAATCTGCGGAGGAGGCGCTTCAATTGGCCAAAGCGCACCGTCCCGACCTCATCTTCATGGATATTGGACTGTTTGGACCAAGCGACGGACTGGAAGTCGCGCGTCGGATCCTGGCGGATCGGCCGACCCGTATCGTGTTTTCCTCAGCGTGGAACGATCCCCGCACGCTGGCGGTGATCGAGGAACTTGGCGCCTACGCCAACATTCCGAAGCCTTGCCGCGAAGCTGACCTCGTCGCGGTCGCCGACCGGGCCTGGCGGGAAGTGCTCTCGGCAACGGCGTCATAGCCAGCCTGGCCGGCGCGGCCCCGCTTCGACCTGTGCGTAGGCCGCTGACGATGATGGGCCCGCCAAGCGAGAGCCGGACGAATACTGCGCTTGAATGGCGCTTTGGCCTTTCCCGCAGGCGACCTTCACATGGATTCAGGCTGCCGGCCGTGGTTGCTCGTCGGCGGACCGTGCTGGCGGTCGCTGATCCTTACCGTCTGGCCCGTCCCCGCGCCTTCCTCCGCCGGAACCGGCGGCCTTGCGCGGCGGCTTGTCGGCGGAGGCGTCGCGCTGGGTCTCCAACATCAGCCGGTCCGACGCCTCATCCCAACAAGCCCGGACGCGGTCGCCATCTGTGATTTCACCAGCGAGCATGCTTCGGGCCAGGCCGGTTTCCAGGGTCGAGCGGATCAGCCGCCGCAGCTCACGGGCTCCGAACTCGGGCCTGTAGCCTGCGCCGGACAGGTGGTCGACCAAGCTCTTGTCGGTCTCAAGCTCCACACCCTGCGCGTGGGCGGTACGACGGACGCGTTCCAGGTGCATCTCCACAATCTGGCGGATCTGCTCGCGGGTCAGCGAATGGAAGACGATGACCTCGTCCAGCCGGTTGATGAACTCCGGTCGGAAGTGGGCGCGCAACGGCTCCATCAGCTCCTCGCGCATCCGCGCGGGATCGGCTGCTTCGTCCCCGCTCTGGCGTAGCCGCCGCTGGATGATGTCCGCGCCAATGTTGCTGGTAGCGATGATGATGGTGTTGGTGAAGTCCACAACCCGGCCCTTGCCGTCCGTGAGGCGGCCATCGTCAAAGACCTGCAGCAGGACGTTGTGCACGTCCGGATGGGCCTTTTCGATCTCGTCCAGCAACACCACGCTGAAGGGCCGGCGGCGGACCCGCTCGGTGAGCTGGCCGCCCTCCTCGTAGCCGACGTAGCCCGGAGGCGCGCCGATCAGCCGGGCCACGGTGTGACGCTCCATGTACTCGCTCATGTCGAGCCGGATCATCGCGTCCTCGGAGCCGAACACATTCTCGGCCACGGCCTTGGCGAGCTCGGTCTTGCCGACCCCCGTGGGGCCCAGGAACAGGAAGTTGGCGATCGGTCCGCGGCCTTCGCGCAGGCCGGCGCGAGCCAGCCGCACCGCGTCCGAAACCGCCTTCACCGCCTCTTCCTGGCCGACGACCCGCTTGTGCAACTGCAGCTCGAGCTGGGTTAGCCGCTGGCATTCCTCGACGGTGAGCTCGGACACCGGCACGCCGGTAAGCTTGGAGACGATCTGGGCGATGTGCTCGACCCGCACCTCCGCAGCTCCGGTGCCTACCGTACGCCGCCAGCGTTCCGAGGCCTCATCAAGCGCCTTGTCCTTCTCCTCGCAGCGGAGCTTCAGGTCCGCGACCCGCTCCTCCTGCTTGCGCGCCCGGGCGCTGTCGAGCTCGCGCTTGATCTGGCGGACTTCGGCTTCCAGCTCCTGCACTTCTGGGGGTCTGGCGGTGGCCGAGATCTTCACCCGCGCCGCGGCCTGGTCGACCAGGTCGATGGCCTTGTCCGGTAGGAAGCGGTTGGTGATGTAGCGCTCTGAGAGTTCGGCCGCGGCGATGATCGCTTCGTCGGTGATGGTCGCCTTGTGGTGCGCCTCGAACATGTCGCGCAGGCCGCGCAGGATCATAATGGTCTGAGCGATCGTCGGCTCGGACACGAACACCGGCTGGAACCTGCGCTCCAGGGCGGCGTCCTTCTCGATATGCTTCTGGTACTCATTGAGGGTGGTCGCCCCGATCAGGTTCAGCTCCCCCCTGGCCAGGGCGGGCTTGAACACATTGGCGATGTCCAGCCCTCCTTCGCCACCGCCCTGCCCGGCACCGACGATCGTGTGGAGTTCGTCGATGAACAGGATCAGTTCATCCTTGTGCTCGGCGACCTCATTGAGGATCTCCTGAGCCCGTTCCTCGAACTCGCCGCGATATTTCGAGCCGGCGACCATGGCGTTGATCGAGAGCTCGACCAACCGCTTGTTGCGTAGCGCCTCTGGCGCCTCGCCCGCGATGATGCGCTGAGCTAGGCCCTCGACGATGGCGGTCTTGCCGACGCCGGGCTCGCCGATGAGCACCGGGTTGTTCTTCTTGCGCCGCGCCAGCACCTCGATCGCGGTCTCGATCTCATTGGCGCGGCCAATCACCGGGTCGAGCTTGCCGTCTCGGGCGAGTTGGGTGAGGTCGCGGCCGTACTTGTCGAGATTTGGAGTGTTGGTCGGCGTATCGACGCTGCCCGCCTCGGCGCCTTGGCCCACGACCTTGACGATCTGCTGGCGCAGCGCCTGGGGCGTCAGCCCATATCGGCGCAGGACGTCGTTGGCGATGCCTTCGCCTTCCTCCGCCAGGCCGATCAGCAGGTGTTCCGGCCCTACATAGGAATGTCCCAGCTCGTGCGAGGCGGCGAAGGCGCGTCCAAGCGCGCTCTTCACCCGCGGCGTCACCCCAATCTCGCCTCCCTTGTCCCCAGCGTCGCCCCGGGGCGAATCCTGGTCGAGTTGCTGGCGCAACGCATCAATCGAGACCTTGAACTGTTCCAGAACCGTGCGGACCACGTCGCTGTTGGTGAGCGCATAGAGAAGGTGCTCGGTATCCACTTCGCGGCGGCCGAACTGCACGGCCCGCTCGGCGGCGGCCTGCAGGAGATCCTTGGCGTGGTCGCTAAGACGGTCCTCGGGCTCGCCGATCTGCCGGGCCGCGGCGCGCGCAGGCGTCTGGCCGAATGAGCGATCCTCGCCTTCCGCGCCCGGCCCGCCGAAGAAACCGCTGCCGCCGAAAAAGTCATTGAACAGGCTGCCGCCGCCGCCGAACAGCGATTCCATGGGAGAGGCCGAGCGCTGACGCGCCGCCAGCCGCCGATAGTCCACGTCGCACAGGCTGAGGACCTCGCTTTCCCCGTTCCGGGTCACTCGCGCGCGCACGGTCGCCGGGCGCACTCCGCACATGTCGCAAAGCTCGGCCATGGCATCTTCCTCCATTGCTGGCGTCGCGCCCGGAGGCCGGCGCCAAGGGTCTTGTCATTGTCGTGGCCCGTGCGGGCGTGGTTCCTCGCAAAGGCCTTCGCTCAGGCGCAGGAGCGCATCGCTCAGCAGCCGCACCTCGCGTCCCTTGGTGGAAATGAATCCGCGCTCCCGGAACGCGGTGAATGTGCGACTGACGGTCTCACTCGATAGACCCAGGTAGTCGGCGATGTCGTAGCGAGACATCGGAAGCTCGATCCGCACGTGCGACTGGGTGCGCTCCGCCAGGTCGATCAGGAAGTAGGCCAGCCTCTCGAAAGCCGATCCATGCATGACGTACATGAAGCGCGCGGCGGTGCGGTCGCGGCTGAGCAGCAGGCTCGTCCAGAGTTCCTGGACCGCAGCCCTATCGGTGTCGGACAGGAGGTTCAGGCGGCTGACAGGGTATTGAACGAGCCGCGTGTCGCGTACGGCTTCGGCCGAGCAGTGATGCAGCTTCTCGTGCTCCAGGCCGAAGATCTCGCCGGGAAGGTGGAACCCGTGCACCATCCGGCGGCCGTCTCTATGCAGAGTGACCGTACGCACGACGCCGGAGATGATCTGGTAGATGAACTCGGCGCGCGCGCTTTGAGCGTAGATCGTCGAGCTGGCCGCTAGGAATCTCTCCGAGCCCGCCAGCACCCGGCGAGGGCCCGGCGGCGGCTCCAACCACAACCCAAGCGGGGCTGTGCGCGCCGAGGTCCGGGGGCTGGAGGCGGCTGCGGCCTCGAACATAGGGCTCTCCCTCTTCCCGCCGTGAACGTGGGGCTCGGGCGCAGCGGCCGCCAACTCGTACGATCCCTTAGGACTATTCCGCGAAGCCGCGCTGGGGACCTGCTGACCGAGGTCTGCGCCTTCAGAAGCCAAGCGCCGCGATCGGGGCCGCAGTCATGGTGGAGGCCGGGCGCGCCGCTTCGCGCGGCCTAGGAGACCTCATCGGCGCAAGGTGATGGGCCGAGCGGCGCAAGGCGCGGCCGGCGTCCTGCAACATCAAAGGCTGCTCGGTGGCCGCCGGGCGCGCGCTGACACAGATCAGTGCGGGCGGACCGCCGCCCCCGGCATCCTCGGCCGCCAGAGCACAAGGCCCGATAGGGCGAATGCCGGACTGCGGAATCGTGCCCGCCGCCTTGGCCACGTTCGCGGTTCGGACTTCAGGAGAAGGCCAATGCAGCCAGGCCGCGACATCCGAGCTCATGTGGAACGTCACATCCGACGCCTGCGATCCAGCGACATCGGCGCCGGCGCGGGCGGGCTACGGGCGGCATTGCGATCTGCAGCAAATCGCCGGTCGACGCCCACGCCCCTGCCCCGCAAGCGGTGACTGTCTTGGGCGAGCCGCTGCTGGTCAAGACCCTGGTCTTCATAGCGGCCTCCGTCGCTGCGGTAGCGCTGCTGCGGCCGCTCCGCCTGCCGGCGATCCTGGGCTATCTCGCGGCGGGCTTGGTCATCGGACCGCAAGGCCTTGGTCTCGTCGCGCCTGACGGATCGACGCGCTTTCTGGCGGAGCTTGGTCTGATATTCCTGATGTTCACCGGCGGCCTGGAGTTCTCGCTGCCGGTCATGCTCTCCGCACGCAGGGATGTCTTCGGGGCGGGCGCCCTGCAGGTCGGCCTCACAACCGCCCTCGCCGCGGGCCTCGCAGTCCTGCTGGGTGCGGGCCCCACCGCCGCGGTTCTCACCGGCGGTGCAGTGGCGATGTCCTCCACCGCCGTCGTCCTGAAGCAACTGGCGGACCAAGGCGACCTGGGCTCCTCGTTCGGCCGGCGCACTGTCGGCCTGCTGCTCTTCCAGGACCTCGCCAGCCTGCCGTTCCTGGTCGTGGTCGGCGCCTACGCCGGCGGCTCCGACGTCGAGCCGCTCGCGGTCATGCGGCACGTCGCGCTCGGCGGAATTGTGCTTGTCGTCGCCGCAGTGATCGGACGGCCCCTGTTCCGCGGCGCGCTGGTCTGGGTCGCGCAAAGCCGATCGGCGGAACTCATACTGCTCACCGTCCTACTCACCGCCCTTGGCGCGGCCTGGGTCGCGGGCCTCGCCGGCCTCGCGGCGCCTTTGGGCGCCTTCATGGCCGGTGTCCTGGTCGGCGAGAGCGAAATCCGCCATCACGCTGAGGGGGAGATCCGACCCTTCCGCGACGTTCTGGTGGGACTGTTCTTCGTCACCGTCGGCATGACCCTTGACCTGGACGCCGCGGCGGCCCAGCCGCTTGCTGTCGTCGCGTGGCTCGCGGTGTTCCTCCTCGTCAAGCCTGCCGTGCTGCTGCTGGTCGGCCGTGTGCTCCGTTGGCCCGGTGAGGAGGCATTGCGCATCTCGCTCGCGCTCGCCAACGGCGGAGAGTTCGGTCTGCTGCTGCTAACCCAGACGCAAGCGGCAGGTCTGATACCGCCCAGCGTGGCCGGTCCGCTTGTGCCGGCGCTGGCGGCGAGCATGGGATTGACGCCGGTGCTGATGCCGAGCTGGGCCGCGCTGGCGCGCCGGATCCGCTGGCTCGCCCCCGTTCCAGCGACGACGGCGGTTCAGGACGCGGTCCAGGGGCTCGAAGGCCACGTCATTCTGTGCGGCTGCGGGAGGATAGGCCGGCTGGTGGCTGCTGCGCTTCACGCGGCCAGCGTCCCCTATGTGGCGCTGGAAAAGGATTTCCGACGCTTCCGGGAGGCCCGCGAGCGCGGCGTCCTAGTGGTGTTCGCCGATGCGGCCCGCTCCGGCGCGTTGGCCGCCGCCGGGCTCGAGTCTAGTCGACTGCTGGTGCTCACCTTCGACACCGAGCCGGACGCCGCGCGAATCCTGCATTGGGCCAAGGATGGGGCCCCGCGCGCGCGGTGGCTGGTCAACGCTTCCGACGAGACCGCGGCGGCCGAACTGAAGGCGCAAGGCGCCGACGTCGTCTTCCCCGAGAACCTAGCGGCGGGCCTGGGGCTGGCGGATCAGGCCCTGCTCCTTTGGGGCCTGGATCAGCAGGAGGCGGCGCGCGTCGTGACGGCTTTGCGGGCCATGCTCAATCCGGAGCTCGCAGGCTCCGGAGGCTTGTAACGGGCCTCAGCCGCCGCCTGACTTCCGGCGCAAGGGCTTCAGACCAGCCGAGGCGGCGGCCATCACCGCTTCGGGCCCCGTGTGGGCGCCCAAGCGCTCCATCACCCGGGCGCGGTGGATCTCGACCGTGCGCGGGCTGATCCCTAGCTCGCGCGCAATCGTCTTGTTGGTGCCCCCTCCCAGCAGTCCGTCGAGCACTTCGCGTTCGCGTGGGGACATAAGCGCGATTTGGGTGCGGGCGATCATGGCCTCGCGCTCATCGCGCTCCTGCTCGCGTACATTCGCCATGGCGCAGGCCACTGCAGCGAGCATAGCGCCGGGATCTGCGGGCGCCTGCAGCACGTCGGCGGCTCCGGTTTTCATCGCCGCGATGGCCAGCGCCACGTCGCCGCCCAGCGCCGACTCGAAGATCACCGGGAGGCTGATGCGTCGCGCCTTTAGCGCTCGGGCCAGGCTGAAGGGCTCCGGACTGCTGTCGATAGTCCGCACCAGCACGCAGCCGCAGGTGAGCGCCGCGGCCACATCGAGGAAGGCGGCCTCTGAGGGGAAGGTGGTTACGCGTTGACCAGCGCCTCGCAGCAGCGCCCCCTTTATCTCGCGCTCGTGAGGGTCGGGTTCGACGACATAGACGCTGACCGCCTCACGGCGGCTGATGTCATGAGCGATCCCGCCCAACTGCGTCATTCGCCCCTCGGCGTCGCGGATGGGAAACGTCGTGTCGCGGATCCAGCGCACCGATCCATCAGGCCGCACGATGCGGTATTCATGGGTGACGGCTTCCATCTGGGCGCTCACATATTCCAGCGTCTGGGCCCAGACGGCTCGGTCCTCTGGATGAATGCTGTCGCGCCAGACCGCGATGTCGCGGAGGGCTTCGTCGGACCGCAGGCCCCAGGTCGGCAGGAACGCGGGGCTCAGATACTCAAGCCGTTGCTGCCTGGGCTCGAGGATCCAGATCACGTCGCTGGAGTTTTCCGCGAACCGGCGGAAGCGTTCCTCTGTCTCGCGTAGGCGCGCCTCGGCCTGCTTCTGACTGGTTATGTCCAATACCGCTCCGGTGACGGACACCGGCTTGCGGTCTTCGAACAGAGTCTGGCCAAAGGTGGAAATCCAGCGCTCCGATGCGCCCTGCAGCCCCATGACCCGATACTCGATGGCGTAGGTTCCATCGCCGTCTGGGCTCATCGCCTGGTCGGCCGCCGCTTGCACGCGCGCTCGATCGTCGGGATGGATCCCCTGCATCCACGGCACCTCGTCGGGCTCGGTCCTGGCCGGGAGGCCCCACAGCGCCTTGAGCCGTTCATCCCACCGCCAGACGCCCGTTTGTGGCTCCCAGATGTAGGAAGCCAACTCCACGAGCTCGACGGCGGCCTTCAGACGAGCGCTCTCCATGAGCCGAGCCTCGAAGTCAGAGCGCTGGTTCAGCTCAGTGGTGAAGCAACACGCGCCGGCCAGCTCGCCGGCGCCGTCCCGCAACAGGAAGGCCTTGCACTTCACGCTCGCGCCTCTCCCGCCGCCGAAGCGCCCGAGCCGGTACACGCCCTCGCACTCGCCTTCGCGCAACAGCGTGGGCAGCATCTCGCCACGGACGCCGGGCGCGAAGAAGCTGGCCAGCGAAAAGGCGGAGAGGTCTTGGTTTTCAGACAATCCCATCATCCTGCGGCCGTAGGCGTTCAGGAAGATGGCTTGGAAGTCCCGATCGAAAATGCCGACGAGGCACGGCGAAAAGAGCGCGACGCGCCCGAGAAGATCGATGAGCGGGTGCGGTCGGGTGGCAGGTACGGTCACCTCCGTCGGACGGTCGACTTCAACGCCAGAATTCCCGCAGAAAGAACTCCGCAGCCGTCGGGAAGGTCCCTCGCTGCAGTCGGAAAATCCCGGCATGGGCCAAAAGATCGGGCGGTCTGCGGCCATAGCTACACCGCCCTTCCTGTCCACGGACTGGTCCGCAGGTGTCGAGTTCGACGCGTCGCGGCGTGCAGGCGCTGGCGCGAACATGGCGCCTGACTGACGTGCGTCAGTTCGCAGCTCCTGGGGCGCCGTTAGCCTGCGTTGGACAGCACAGGAGGCCACATGAATCAAATCTTGCCAGCCGGCGACGTGGCTCCGGACTTCCGCCTCCGGGTGACACCCGATCAGTCATTGTCGCTCAGCGAAATGCGCGGGCGGCGCATCATACTGGCCTTCTATCCTGCTGATTGGAGCCCAGTCTGCGGCGATCAGGTCACGCTCTACAATCAAGTACTATCTGAGTTTCATAGTCGCGGCGCAGACTTGCTGGGCCTCTCGGTCGATGGTCCTTGGTGCCATCGCGCCTTCGCCAAGGACCGCAATTTGAGCTTCCCGCTGCTCTCGGACTTTGAGCCCAAGGGCGAGGTGGCGCGGGCCTATGGCGCCTATCGTGACTCTGAGGGTGTCGCCGAGCGCGCCTTGTTCGTGATTGGAGCGGACGGCGTGATCGCCTGGAGCCACCTGTCCCCCATCGCGGTGAACCCAGGCGCGGACGGAATTCTCGACGCCCTGGACCGCCTCTCAACTCAGGACGCCTCCAATGCTCCAAACGCCTCCGACGCCGCTTGATCACCGACGTGGCGACGCCGACGCCGTCGTCGTCCTCGTTGAATATGGCGACTACCAGTGCCCGCACTGCGCGGCCGCCCAGGAGGTGGTCGAGAGCCTGTTTCAGACCTTCGACACGGAACTGCAACTCGTCTTCCGCCACTTCCCCCTTTCCACGGTCCACCCTTACGCAGAGGTCGCCGCGCAGGCCGCGGAGTTTGCGGGCGCTCATAACGCCTTCTGGCGCATGCATGAGACTCTGTTCGCCAACCAGCCTCAGCTAAGCGTGCCAACAATCTTCGCCATAGCCGAGGCCTTGCACCTACCCGAGCCCGAGCTGCGCGAGGCGTTGGATGCTGGAACCTTTGTCGCGAAGATACGCGCCGACTTCATCGGAGGCGTTCGCAGCGGCGTGAACGGGACGCCATGCTTCTTCGTCAATGGCCTGCGCCACAACGGCGACTACAGCTTCGAGTCACTCTCCTCGGCGATCTTCGACGCCCGCGGAGCCGCGGGCGATTGGCGTCCGCCCTCCCCTTCGCCTCGCCCGGCGCTTTGATTCATCGAGCGTCGATCTGCGCCAAGAGGATGATCAGCGATCGCTGCATTCCTGCGAGAAACCTACGTGCGGACAGAGCGTGCCCTACGGACGTGTCCTGACGGCTCCACGACCGGCAGGGCGTATGATCCCGGCCATGAACCCTGAATGGATAAACGCGGCCGGCGGGCTTCTTACAGCATTGGCGGCGCTCGTCGGCGGCTGGGCGGCGCTGCGCGGCTTGGGCGCCTGGCGTTCCGAGCTTGTCGGCCGGCGGAAGACGGAATTAGCCGAGGAAGTCCTGGCCCAATTCTACCAGGCCAGGGACGTGCTCATCTGGGCGCGTACGCCGGCCGTTGGCCAAGGGGCCGGTCCCGAAAGGACCGCACGCAGCGACGACTGGAATGAGGCGCTTTCCGCCACGATCGAGCGCATCACCGAAGAAAGCGAACTGTTTTCGCAGCTCCACGCCAATCGCTACCGGTTCATCGCGTATTTTGGGGAGGCCGCGTCTTCGGCCTTCGAGGAAGTCCGTTCGGTCCACACTGAGATCGTCGCCGCCGCGGGCGAACTCCTGAGGGACAACCTGGCCGAGGATCGCGAGGCCCGACGCGAGATTTGGAAAGGTGCGATCGGCTGGGGTCAGCGTGACAACGATCTAATCCCCGCGCGGCTCGACAACGCCGTCCGGCAGATCGAGCAAGTCTGTCTGCCATTGATCCAAGGTGGGCGCTGATCCGAAAAGTGGAGCGCCCACAGCCGCCGCCGGAGCGCCGTCGCGGCTGACTGAAGCGCCGCCATGCGCTCCCCAATGTCAACGGTCCGCGGGCTCTTGGCTGGAGGCTGGCTATCCGGGTCTAGCGGCAGCGCTTGGATTGGACCGAGCACGTCATATCTGACACCTGCACTCGGAGGAACTCAAACGACATGGCGACGGGTTGGGCGCACGAAGGCGCAGTTCTGGACCAGATCCACGACACCATCAGCGATGGAGTCCAAGGCGCTCGCGCGCGCCTCCCCCACGGCGAAGGCACACTGGAGTGCGTGGAGTGCGGAGAGGAAATCCCTCAGCGGCGACGTGAGGCCCTACCCGGCGTGACCACCTGCATAGCCTGTCAATCTGCACGAGATCGCCACGTCGCGCACTCCTTGATCAATCGGCGCGGTAGCAAGGACAGCCAGCTCAAGTAGCGAGCGACCGCTCGCTCTGGGTCTTGTCTACGCCCTACCGCCGCCAATTGCGGCCAAGCTAATTTCGACCAGCGTGGTGGTGACTTCGCGCACCATGCGCAGCGTCTCCGCCACCCCGCCGAGAGTCTCGTCGCCAAGTCGGGCGGCGCCTGCAGCATGCTGGGCGATTAGGCGCTCACAAACCTCAGCGGCTGCGGCCAGCTTCACGAAGATTTCCACGGCCGGCCAGGGCAATGGCGCGCCCTCTTTCGCCACGTCTAGCGCTCGCTCAAGATCCTCGAGTTCTCGGTTCAAGACCGTAAGGCGCGCGAGCGCCAAGTCGTCGTGGTCGGTAAGCGGAGCCATCATCTAAACCTCCGACGGATATCCATTCCTGTCCACACGGGCCGCGTCGCACGGACGTTTCCGGCCGCCTCGTAACAACGTCTTTGGCCATCAGCGAATGGATTGAAGGGAGGTTCCGACCGCGACCGGCCCCCTCTAGAATTTGGGTTTGGCTCCTCCAGATCATCGGCGCGCCTTCCAATCAGGATCGGGCGAGAAACAGAAAGGTAGGAACTTAGGGAGTCTGACGATGCGTCTTGCGACGTCCGACGGTCTCATCTGGGGCCAGGGGCTCGGAGCCTCCACGGCCTCAAAGCCATACTCGAGCGCGGTGTGCGTCCCGCGATCGGCTTCGGCGATCCGCTGGATGTCCTCAAGGATCCCCATCTCACCACGCAGCAGAAGCGCGAAATTCTCTGCTCGTGGGCGTCTGACGCCTCGGCTGTGCAGGACGAGCCGAGATTGCGCTGGCTTCTGGGGACGCCGGAGCCTGTACGTCTGGATGAGATACGAGCCGCGATCGCTCGGCTCGACCAACTGGGTGATTTGGACGGCGCCGACGTTCCGCGAGCCTGAAACCGCAAGATAGAGCGGAATGACTCGTGCGTGTGATCGCAGTCACAGCCTTGCCTGACGGCTGGAAGCTTACGATCGACAACATCTCCAACGATATGGTCTTCCGTAGCGGTCGCGAGGCTGAAAGAGCGGCGCGTCAGTTGGCCGATCGGCTAGCGCGGGCCGGGATCTGGAGTGAAATTCGACTATATCTGAAGGACGGCAGCTTGGCGGCCCGCTTCCTCAGTCCGGGACGGGACGCGCATCGGCGGCGAAGCCTTCGCCGCCGACCAGACCTTCAGACATACAGCGCTCGACGACCGCCTCGAACAGATGCCGCAGCAGATCACGCTCTCGAAAGCGGCCATGGCGGTTCTTTGAGAAGGTCGAGTGATCGGGCACGTCGCCGTCGGACGCTGCGGGGCAGGACAAAATCTCTGGCCGCAAGAAGGCAAAATCTCTGATCGGCCGAGACAGAATCTCATCGGGCTCGCAACCCGCGGGGCTTATTCGGGGACAACACCCCCAACTCCACGGGACATCAATTCTGATCCGTTACATTGTTCTAATTCCCATCTGCGTCGCAGATTTGGTGGCCACCGCGGCCGCGCGCAGATCCAGTTCCCCAATGTCGCGCCTCTGTAGGCCCACGGCCAAAACCACCAGCGGATCAAGGATCGCTCCTGACGGAGCATCTAATTCCTTTTGGACCAGCTCCGCGACCATGCCGCTCGCGACCGGCTCGCTGATGACTGACAGCGCCAGCAGGACATGCTTTACACGATCAAACGGTTCGAGGTCCGCCAGACCATCGGCGATCATGTACGGCGTCGGCTGCGGCCCCCACTGTCGAAGGCCCCGATTGAACTGACGCACAAGCGACTCGACATTTCGCCTCGGCGCGGTTCTGAGCGCGTCGACGATATCGCCGATAACAGTTCGAAGGCGTCCGAGGACCGCCAAGTCGGTGGGCATGCGACCGGCCGACGTTATGCTGTTGAGCAGGCCGTCAAGGCGAATGCGTAGTTCGTCCATGAAAGCCAACTTGGCGTCTCAAAGGCTCGTTCTTGATGTGCCCCTTCCGTTCCATGTGGAAGCTGAAGGGGTATCGGCTTGGCGCCAGAACTCTTCCATGCGTCGGGCAAATCACAGCCAGCGGGTGTGTCCAAGCCGTGCGCACATATGGCGCCCTCCCCGCCTCGTTGTCTTCAGCGAGGCATTCGAGGCAGACAACCGTCTCCCGTTCGGCGCTGGGCATCCAGTAGTCAGCCTTGGCCGCGACTGCGATTTGATGGGATCTCGCCCCGTGCGCGGCCGAAAGCGTCCCGTCGTCCCCAGGGGCCCGGAATATCCAGGGTCTCAAGTCGTCCGAGGGGCTCGGGAAGCGCCGGATCGACGATCAGATTTCCACCTATGGATTCCAGGCCAAGGAGAGCGCGGATCAGTAACAACGGAGCCCCGGCGGCCCAGGCCTGCGGGCTGCACGCGGTCGGATACTCGACCGGGAACTTGGTAATGGCGCGGTTGTATCCCGCGAACGCTTCCGGGAGTCGGTGGTGGAATAGCTCGGCCGCTTCCAGCATCGCGTACGAGAGGCGTGCGGACTCTGCCGCATACCCATAGCGTCGCAGCCCCCACGCGATGAAGGCGTTGTCGTGGGGCCACACGGTGCCGACATGGTAGCCGATCGGGTTATAGGCCCCTTCGGTCTGGGCCATCGTGCGCACGCCCCAACCGGAGAAAAGGGCTTCGCCCAAGAGGTGCTCGACACAGTGCCTGGCCTTATCTTCATCGGCCATCCCGCTCCACAGAAGATGGCCGATGTTTGATGTCAGAGAGTCGACCTTGCGCTTGCGGCCGTCGAGCGCGAGAGCGAAGAATTTCCGGTCGGGGACCCAGAACTCATCATTGAACCGGCGCTTTAGCTCGTCCGCTTGCCGATCAAGTTCCGCGGCCCATACGGAGTCTTTCCAGACCTCCCGCGCAAGGCGCGCGGTGCGCCGCTTGGCGTCATAGGCGTAACCCTGCAGTTCGCAGGTCGCCCGAGGAGTGTCCGCCAGAGTTCCGTCCGCGAACGCGATAGAATCCCCGGAGTCCTTCCAGCATTGGTTCTCGAGGCCGTTCGGATTGCGGCGCTCGTATTCGATGTAGCCGTCCCCGTCGCGGTCTCCGTGGTTGTCGATCCAAGCTATGGCGGCGCGCGCCTCGCTTTCCAACGAGAGCACAAGGGCCCGGTCCCCGGTCCAGCGCTCGTATTCCTCCATGACGATCAGGAACAGCGGCGTCGCATCGGCAGTCCCGTAGTAGGGCGAATGGGGCGTATCTTCGAAGGCTGTCATCTCGCCGAAGCGGACTTCGTGCGGAATCTTGCCGGGCTCGGCGTCGCGGAACTCATCATGCGCACGCGATTGCAGAAGGCCCAGTGTGCGCAGCGTGGTCGCTGCGAGGTCCGGCATAAACGGAATGGCCTGGAAGCTGGTCAACAGACTGTCCCTGCCGAAAACGGTCATGAACTAGGGCAGGCCCGCCGCGGGCATCGCGCCGAGGAGGATCGGCTTGCGAAATCGAAGCGCGGCGAGGTCGACCAAGCTGCGACGGTAGATATGCTCAAGCGGCTGCCATGACGCGACGACCTTCGGCGCGCCGTCGACCCAGCGCTTCAGGTTCTCCGCGAGCTCGGGCCGAACGCCCTCGTTCCCAAGTCGAGAAGTCGCCTTGGCCGGAGTGCTGTCAGGATCCTTGACGGCGATCACATCGATGTGCGTCGTCCAGATCGAGTTGGTGTCCTGGCGGAGCGGATCCAGACGAATCCGATAGGTCAGGCCGGTTTCGTTCAGCTCTGCAGGGACGCTGCTCGTAATCCGCGTCTCACGCCGATACTGATCGCGGCAATACCCGAGCGTTAGCGCCTCTCCATTCTCCACGCTGGAGTACAGCTGCCCCTTCTTGCTCAGCTTGTCCTTGACCTCGAACAGATCGGCGAAATCAGCCGCCGCCTCGATTCGAATCTCGAGATCGACAGGCTCTTGGCCATGGTTTGCGAGGTTCAGGATTTCGTGGAATCCCCCGCCGACGGCACGCTGCCTAACGACGGTCAGGTGGGAGTCGATATAGACTTCGCCCGTCGCCAGAGCGAGGAAGTGCTGGACCCGATAGTAGGAGGTGTCGTCGATCGAAAGCAGGATCGGCCGCTGGCCATTGATGGTCAGCACCCAACGCGACAGGAACCGCGTGTCGTCCAGGAACAACCCGTGATGCGCCGCGGGCGTCGCGTCTAGGTCGCCCTGATGATTGCTCACGACGAACTCGTTGCCGTCGAGGATGCTAATCGTGTCCAAGGCCATGGCGTTAACTCCCAGGAGTGAGGCCGCTCCAGGGCGAACCGGCCTGCAGGCCGAACCCGATACGGAGCGCGAGCGCGCGATCGCCTTCCAAGCGCAACCGACCCTGCAGGAAGGCGACGAAGGGGTGAGTGTCGCCGCCAAGAACACTCAGCAGCGTCGCCTGGCTGTCGACGGCCATCAGGGCGGACGCGTCGCCCTCAGGGAGAATCTCGACGGCGCCGCTTTCGACCTTCAGCACCCCTGCGTCGACCCCGGCCACCTGAAGCCGTAGTCGTCCGACAATGTCCTCCAGGCCCGGAGCGTGACCTCGCATTGAGGCCCATTTGGTCGGTTCCGTGAATATGGCGGAGTCGCCAGACGAGGTGGTTTTCATCAGACCCTCCAAGCAACAGAGGCGCTCTGAA
The DNA here is from genome assembly GCF_026411515.1 of Phenylobacterium sp. 58.2.17. Lineage (NCBI taxonomy): Bacteria > Pseudomonadati > Pseudomonadota > Alphaproteobacteria > Caulobacterales > Caulobacteraceae > Phenylobacterium > Phenylobacterium sp. 58.2.17. Next base: position 233,245 of record NZ_JAPMTQ010000002.1, read on the forward strand.
ACGCCATCTGTCGGAAAATGGGCCCCCTCGCCTGACGTCTTGTGAGATCAATGTTCCTTGGCGTGATCGGAGCCTTGATCTGAATCAATCTCGCCCTGAGGCGCGTTCCGCGGCGAAGCTGACGTCGACCTATCATCGCGAACTACGCCCGGAGCAGAAGTCGGCTCCGGTGCTTTGACCAAAGTTTGGGCGGCGTCAGGCCCGCCCGATTGGCGACGACGTTCGAGTTGAACCCCTCGACGCCCTCATCGGCAAAAAGTCCGCGCGCAGCCTCGACGAGGCGCTCGATGCCGCGCCTTGGCGCCGGGATGCGCCTTCTGCTTCGGGGATGGCCATGAGCGGCTCGCTCAAAAACAGGCGCGGCTCCGCGTCCACACGCACGCCCGGGGCGGTAGTAAGTGACCGGTCCGTCATCGGCCCGACTGCCGGGCGCGGCGATAAACTGGCTTGTCAGGATATTCGAAGTGGCATTAGATGACTAAATAGTCAGCGAATGGCGCGACATGAGCACGATCAAGATTGACGACATCGCCTTCGTCCGCTTCCGGGCGCCGGACCTGGCGCAGATGCGGGCCTTTCTCGAGGACTTCGGCATGGCCGTCGCGGAGGACGGCGGGCGCCTGTTCGCTCGGGGCGGCGGCGACAGTCCTTTCCTGCATGTGACCGAGTTGGGAGAGCCTGGCTTCGCCGGCCTTGGGCTGCGGGCGTCCTCGCTTGCCGACCTCAAGACGCTGGCGGCGGCCGAAGGCGTGCAGGTTGAGCCGTTGGACACGCCCGGCGGCGGCCACGTGGTGCGGCTGGCCGATCCGGACGGCCGCCCTGTCGAGGTGGTGGCGGGGCAGGCTCGGGCGGCGCCGCTGCCCCTCCCCCCGCGCGAGGCCTGGAACACGGCGGCCGATCGCGCGCGCCTGCGCCAGACCAAGCGCGTGGCGGGCGGTCCGGCGCATGTCGTGCGCCTGGGCCATTGCGTCCTGAACGTCTCCGACTTCCGCGCCGTCGAGCGTTGGTACAAGGAGCGTTTCGGCTTCATCACGTCGGACGAGATTGCGCTGACGCCGGAGTTCTCGGTCGGAGCCTTCCTGCGCTGCGACCGCGGCGCGACGCCGACCGACCATCACACGCTGTTCCTGATCCAGTCTCCGTCGGGGCCTGGCTTCAACCACGCCGCCTTTGAGGTCGCCGACTTCGACGACCTGATGGCCGGGCACCAGCAGCTCAAGGACGCCGGCCGCCACGCCGAATGGGGTGTCGGCCGCCACATCCTGGGCAGCCAGATCTTCGATTACTGGCGCGACCCCTGGGGCCACACGCTGGAGCATTGGACCGACGGCGACCTCTTCACCGCGGCCGACGGCTCGAACGTCGCCAGCCTGACCGACCTGATGGGGGTTCAGTGGGGCCCCGCTGCGCCGCCGACCATGGGCTGAGCGGCAGATTTTCGGAGAACCTTCCATGAAACTCGCGACCTTCCAGGCCGGCGGCGCGCCGGAACTCGGCCTCGTCGCCGGCGAGACCATCGTGCCGCTCAATCGCGCGGCGCCGGGCCTGCCGGCCGACATGATCGGCCTGATCGCCGCTTGGCCGCAGGTGGAGCGCGAGGTCCGCGCCATCGAGGCGGCGGCGACCGGCGCCTTGCCCCTCGACCGGGTGCGGCTGTTGGCCCCGATCCGACGGCCGGGCAAGATCATGGCCATCGGCCTGAACTACGCCGACCACATCGCCGAGAGCAATCTGGGCACGCCCGAGCACCAGGTGTGGTTCTCCAAGGCAGCCACCGCGGCCAGCGGCCCCTTCGATCCCATCGACGTGCCCAAGGTCTCGCAGGCGCTCGACTACGAGGCCGAGATGGTGGCGGTCGTCGGCGCCGGCGGCCGGCACATCGCCAAGGCCGACGCCCCCGGCGCGGTGTTCGGCTACTGCGTCGGCAACGACGCCACCGAGCGGGCCTGGCAGCACCGCACCCCGCAATGGGTGATCGGCAAATCCTTCGACACCCACGCCCCCTTCGGCCCCTGGATCACCACGGCCGACGAGATCGCCGATCCGCACGCGCTGGCGATCCGCTGCCAGGTCAACGGCGAGACGCGCCAGGATTCCAACACCCGCCACCTGGTGTTCAACGTCTGGGATCAGATCGAGCATCTGTCGCAGGCCATGACCCTGGAGCCCGGCGACCTGATCTTCACCGGCACGCCCGGCGGGATCGGCGCAGCGATGAAGCCGATGCAGTTCCTCAAGGCCGGCGACGTGGTGCGCATCGAGATCGAACGCCTGGGCGCCATCGAGAACCCCTGCGCGCCGGAGCCGGACCGTGGCTGATGCAGGTTTCGACTGCGACGTTCTGGTCGTCGGGCTGGGGCCGGTCGGGGCGATGCTCGCCCTGTTGCTGGCCCGCGGCGGCGTCAGCGCCGTCGCCCTGGACAAAGACACCGACGTATATCCCCTGCCCCGCGCCGCGCACTTCGATCATGAGATCATGCGGCTGTTTCAGCAGGTCGGCATTGCGGACGAGGTCGCACAGCACGCCCGACCGGCGCCGGCCTATGAGTTCCGGGCCGCAGATGGCCAAGTGCTGATGCGGATGGAGCTGCCGCAGTTGGCGCCGTGCGGCTGGGCCGCAGGCTACATGTTCCATCAGCCGGCCGTCGAGAACGCCCTGCGCGCACGGCTGGAGGCCGCCCCCCTGGCGCAGGTGCGCCTGGGCCATCGCTTCCTGCGGCTTGAGCAGGACGACGACGGCGTGACCGCGTCGGTCGCCGGCCCCGACGGCGAGGCGCAGATCCGCGCCCGCTATCTGGTCGGTTGCGACGGCGCTTCCAGTGCGGTCCGCGAGGCTGTCGCCGGGACGCTCGACGACTACCGCTTCGACGAACCGTGGCTGGTGATCGACGCCGCCGTCGAGCCCGGCGCGCGTCTGCCCGATATCAACCTGCAGATCTGCGACCCGGCGCGTCCGACGACCTGCGTGCTGATGGGGCCGGGCCGGCATCGCTGGGAGTTCATGCTGCTGCCGGGAGAGACCGCAGAGCAGGTGCTGGACGACGACTTTATCACCCCGTTGATCGAGGCGTGGGACTGCGGGCCGGTGCGGATCGAGCGCAAGGCCGTCTATCGCTTCCACGGCCTGGTCGCCAAGGACTGGCGCGCCGGGCGGGTGTTGCTCGCCGGCGACGCCGCGCACCAGATGCCGCCGTTCGCCGGTCAGGGCATGTGCTCGGGATTGCGCGATGCGGCCAATCTCGCCTGGAAGCTTCGGGCGGTCCTGCACGGTGAGGCCGACGAGGGGCTGCTCGACACCTATCAGGCCGAACGCGAACCGCACGTGCGGACCTATATCGAACTCGCCATCGGCATGGGCCGCGTGGTCTGCACCCAGGACCCCGCGCTGGCGGCCCAGCGCGACGCCGGGATGCTGGCCCAGCGCGCGGCGGGCGTCGCGCCCATGCCCCCGGCCGCCCCAGCGCCCTTGGCCAGCGTCGCGATCCTCACGGGCGCAGCCGGAGCCGGGACGTTGTTTCCGCAACCGATAAGCGCCGAACGGCGATTGGACGACGCCCTCGGCGACGGGCCGTGGCTGATCACTCGCGCGCCCCGCGCCGAAACCGATTTGGTCATCACGCTTCAGGATCCGCGCCTGGCGCCGTTCGCCCGGGACATCGACGCCTGGCTGGACCGTCACGGGGCCTCGGCGGTCCTGGTGAGGCCCGATCGCTACGTCTTCGGCGCCGGCGAGCCGGCCGACCTTGCGGCCGCGTATCGTCGCGCCCTGCGCCCAGTCTAGGAGTCCTTCATGCTACGCCTGCACCACGCGCCCATGGCCTGTTCCCTCGCCAGCCGCTTCGCCCTGGCCGAGGCCGGACTGGCCCATGAGGTCGCCGTCGTGCGCACCGCGCGCGGCGAGAACCGCACCGAGGCCTATCTGCGGGTCAATCCGCGCGGCAAGGTCCCGGCGCTGGAGACTGACCAAGGGGTGATCACCGAATCGACGGCGATCCTGCCGTTCATCGCCGACCTGGCGCCGGAGGCCGGTTTGCTGCCGCCGCCGGGTACCTTTGCGCGGGCCCAGGCCCAGGCCTGGCTCTCATTCCTGTCGAGCACGGTGCACGGCGCCTATACCGGCGCCTTGCGGCCCGAGGCCTTCGATGGCTGCGACGCGGCGGCCGTGCGCGCCGTTCATGTGGCGCGGATCGGCGCGGCCTTGCAGGAGGTCGACGCCCACCTGGCGAGCCGCGAGCATCTGCTCGACGCCTTCAGCGTCTGCGACCTCTACCTGCTGGTGTTTCTGCTGTGGCGCGGGGCGCCGGCCGTCGCGGGCAAGCTGCCGGCGCTGGCGAATCTCGACGCCTACCAGCAACGAATGCTGGCCCGACCGGCCCTGGCCGCGATACTCGGCGAGGAGATGAAGCTGATGGCGGAGGGCTAGGGGCGGTGAGCAGCAAGCGGATCGAGCGGGCCCAGCAGACGCGGGCTGCGCTGGTGGCGGCCGGGCGGCGGCTGTTCTGCGAGCGCCCTGTGGACGCGGTGGCGATCGACGACATCGTCCAGGCGGCCGAGGTCTCCAAGGGCAGCTTCTACAACCACTTTCCCGACCGCGACGCCCTGGTCCGCGAAATCACCGCCGAGATCCGCGCCGACGTCGAGCGGGCGGTGGCCCGCGCCAACGCCGGGGTCGCCGACCCGGCACGGCGCATGGCCCGCGCGGTCTGCGTCTACCTGCGCTATGCGGTGGACGACCCGGAACGGGCCGGGGTTCTGGTGCGCATGCACAGCGGCCACACCTCGATCTCGACCCCGCTCAACAAGGGGCTGGTCGACGACATCGCCGACGGCCTGGCCCAAGGTCGCTTTATGGTCGCGACCACGGAGTCCGGGGTCCTGTTCGTCCTTGGCATCGCTCAGCTCGCCCTGATCCGTGTCACCCAGGAGCCGACCGCGCCGTTCGCCGTCAGCCTGGCCCAGCAGATGTGCGCGCTGCTGCTGCGCGGCCTGGGCGTGCCCGGCGCAGAACCGGAAGCCATCGCGGCGCAGGCCGCCGACGAAATCGTTCGCCAGGGGGTGTTCCAGGACGCTCCGACGCCCAAGGGAGCGGCCCATTGACCCCTCGTCCGATCTCGCCATTCGCGGGTATGGATATCCGCACCCTGGTCGACAGCCAGGCCCGGGCGCAGGCCGGCCGCCCCTGGCTGAGCTGGGAGCCCTTCGAGGGCGAGCCGCGCAGCTGGACCTATGACGCCTTCGCCGAGGTCCTGCGCCGGTTCGCCGCTGGGCTGCAGGCGCGCGGCGTCCAGCCCGGTCAGCGGGTTCTGGTCCACCTCGACAACTGTCCGGAGTCGGTGATCGCCTGGCTGGGCTGCGCCTATGCCGGCGCGGTGGCCGTGACCACCAACGCCAAATCCAGCGCCGACGAAATCGCCTATTTCGCCCAGCACAGCGGGGCAGTCGGTGCGATCACCCAGCCGAAGTTCGCGGCCCTGGTCGCGGCCGCGGCGCCGGACCTCGGATGGCGGGCGGTCACCGAAACCGACAACGGCGCGCGCGCTGAGCCCGTCGCGGGTTTCGAACCCTTCGCGGCGATCGACGCCGAGCCGGGATTGCTGGGCGAGCGGCCGCACGACCCGTGGGCCGACTTCGCCATCCAGTACACGTCCGGCACCACGGCGCGGCCGAAGGCGGTGCTGTGGACCCACGGCAATGCGCTCTGGGGCGCGCGCAGCTGCGCCCAGAACGAGGATCTGCGGCCAGGCGACGTCCATCTTACCCACCTGCCGCTGTTCCACACCAACGCCCAGGCCTACTCGGTGCTGGCCTCGCTGTGGGCGGGCGCGCACGTCGTGCTCATGCCGCGGTTCTCGGCCTCGCGCTTCTGGCCGGTATCGTTGAAGCACGGCGCGACCTGGACCTCCGTGGTGCCGTTCTGCGTCAAGGCGCTGGCCGCCCAGCCGCTGCCGCCCTCACACAGCTACCGGTTCTGGGGTAATGCGATCTGCGAGCCGGCCTGGGACAAGCATTTCGGGGTCAAGACCATCGGCTGGTGGGGCATGACCGAGACCATCGCCCACGGCACGGTCGGATCGGCCCGCCAGCCCGACGCGCCGATGTCGATGGGCCGCCCCGCCCCTGGTTACGACATCCACGTGCTGGACGATGAAGGTCGGCCGGTCGCGCCGGGCGAGACCGGCGACCTGTTCGTCGGCGGCCAACGGGGCCTTTCCCTGTTCAAGGAATATGCCGGCGATCCGGCCGCCACCGCCGCGGCGTTCCGCGACGACGGCCTCTTCATCACCGGCGACCGGGTGCGTCTGGGGCTCGACGGCTTCCTCTATTTCGCGGACCGATCGAAGGACATGCTGAAGGTCGGCGGCGAGAATGTCGCGGCCTCGGAGATCGAGCGGGTAATCGCCGCCGTGCCGGGCGTCGCCGAGGTCGCGGTCGTCGCCAAGCGGCACCCGATGCTCGACGAGGCGCCGGTCGCCTTCGTGATCCCCGCCGCCGGGGCGCCGAGCGAACTGGAGGCGCAGATTCTCGCCGCCTGCGGCCAGGCGCTCGCCAGCTTCAAGCAACCGCACGAAGTCCGGCTCGTGGATAGCCTGCCGCGCTCGACCCTGGAAAAGGTCGCCAAGGCCGAGCTGCGCGCGTTGCTCGTCGAATCCTGACGACATGGCGGGTTGACCTAAGGACACGCATGGGTCCAAGCCGCGGTCAAAGCGACCGATCCGGAGCAGCCCCGTGGACTTCTCGAAACTGCAGGCGACCAGCAAGATCACCGACCAGTGGTCCTATCCCCAGGCGCAGGCCAACCGCTCCGGGCTGCTGCCGGTCTCGCCCGGCCACAAGCTCTATTGGGAAGAGTACGGGAACCCGGACGGCGAGCCGGTGATGTTCCTGCACGGCGGGCCTGGCGGCGCCTGCGCCCCGGTGATGTCGCGCTTCTTCGACCCGGAGCGCTACCGCGTGATCCTGTTCGACCAGCGCGGCTGCGGGAAGAGCGAGCCGACCGTCGCCTCGGCCGGACCGAAGATCGCCCTGACCGACAACACGACCGACCATCTCGTGGCCGACATCAACGCGCTGCGCGAGGCGCTTTCGATCACCGGCAAGATGCACGTCTTCGGCGGTAGCTGGGGCAGCACCCTGGCCATGGTCTACGCCATCCGCCACCCGCAGAACGTCGCCTCGCTGATCCTGCGCGGGATCTTCCTCGGGACCAAGGAAGACCTGCTCTATATGTACCAGGGCAACGCCGCAGTGTTCGCGCAGACGCCGTTCGAGCTCAGCGAGCCCGGCTCCTACGTCACCTATCCGGACGAGTGGAAGGCCTTCGTGGAGGTGATCCCAACCTCCGACCGCGGCGACATGATGGGGGCCTACAAGGCGATCTTCGACATGACGCCGGCGACCGCGGCCGAGCGCGAGCGCCAGCTGCAGGCGGCGCTGGCCTGGTCGGTCTGGGAAGGCACGATCTCGAACATGATCCCCGACACCGCCGACGCCGGGAAATTCGGCGAGGCGGACTTCGCCCTCTGCTTTGCGCAGATCGAGGCCCACTTCTTCGCCAACCAGCTGTTCCTGGAACCGGACTACATCGTCCGCAACGCCGACAAGCTGGTCGGCGTGCCGACCCATATCGTCCACGGCCGGTTCGACCAGGTCTGTCCCCTGCCCCAGGCCTCGCGCCTGGCCGCGACGCTGACCGAGCTGGGCGCGCCGCCGGCGACCTTCATCATGACCAATGCGGGCCACAGCGCCATGGAGAGCGAGACCGCCATGGCCCTGACCGCGATCATGGACGGCCTGCCCCCGATCTAGTGCGAGCTCGGCCCTACCCTGATCCAGCGTCGGCTGCCCGCCGCTTTGGATGATCAGAGCCGCGGACACCGGGTTCCCCGACGTGAATCTAGGCGCCGCGGCCGGTCCGGCGCTAGCCTCCCGCCGATCAACGTCATGCAAGGGAGAACGCCGTGGCTCAGCCGCCAAAGGCTTGCATCATCGGGGCGGGCTGCTCGGGCTTCACGACCGCCAAGCGGCTGAAGGATCACGGAATCCCGTACGACTGCTTCGAACTGTCCGACGACATCGGCGGCAACTGGTACTACCGCAACCCGAACGGGCTGTCGGCCTGCTACGAGAGCCTGCACATCGACACCTCGAAATGGCGGCTGGCGTTCGAGGATTACCCCGTTCCCGCCGACTGGCCCGACTTTCCGCACCACGCCCAGCTGTTCCAGTACTTCAAGGACTACGTCGACCACTTCGGCCTGCGCCCGACCATCACCTTCAACACCGCGGTCGAGAAGGCGCGCCGCACGGCGGAGGGGCTGTGGGAAGTCGAACTTTCGACCGGCGAAACCCGGCTCTACGACGTGCTGTTCGTCTGCAACGGCCATCATTGGAGCCCGCGCGTCCCCGACTATGACGGCGAGTTCAACGGCGCGGCGTTTCACAGCCACGCCTATCGCGATCCGTTCGATCCGGTCGACATGCGCGGCAAGAACATCGTGGTGGTCGGCATGGGCAATTCGGCGATGGATATCGCCTCGGAGCTGGCCCAGCGGCCGATCGCCAAGAACCTCTGGGTCTCGGCCCGCCGCGGGGTCTGGGTGCTGCCCAAGTACATGAACGGCCGCCCGGCCGACAAATCGGCCATGCCGAGCTGGATGCCGCGCAAGCTCGGCCTGTCGTTGGCCCGCGCTGCGATCAAGAAGTCGATCGGGCGGATGGAGGACTACGGTCTGCCCAAGCCCGATCACGAGCCGCTGGAGGCCCACCCCTCGGTGTCGGGCGAGTTCCTGACCCGGGCGGGCTGCGGCGACGTGAAGTTCAAGCCGGCGATCGAACGGCTGGAAGGCGATCGAGTGCGCTTCGCCGACGGCAGCGTCGAGGATGTCGACGCCATCATCTTCGCCACCGGCTACGACATGCGTTTTCCGTTCTTCGACGATCCGGCGCTGGTCCCCGACGCCGACCATCGGCTGCCGCTGTTCAAGCGGATGATGAACCCGGCCGTGCCCAACCTGTTCTACATGGGCCTGGCCCAGCCGCTGCCGACCCTGGTCAATTTCGCCGAGCAGCAGGCCAAGCTGGCGGCGGCCTATCTGGCTGGTCGCTATCTGCCGCCCTCGCCCGCGGAGATGGCCGAGACCATCACGCGCGACGAGGCCGCCCATCTTGGCCAGTATTACCGCTCGAAACGCCACACCATTCAGGTCGACTTCGGTGTCTATGTCGACGACCTGTTGAAGGAAATCGGCCGCGGCGAGGCCCGCGCCAAGGCCGCCGGCTACGCGCCGCCGATCGCCGCCCGGGCCGCAGCCTCGGTCTAGGTCGCCGCCATCCACGTGCGGCAGGCGTCAAGAATCTCGGCCATGACCTCGGGGTCCTTGCGGCCGCTCCTCGCCGGCGCGTGGAAGGAATGATCGGCGAACTGCGCCAGGGTCAGGCTCGCCCTGGGCCCGAGCCCGGCGACAGTCTCGCTCAGCAGGTCCAGCCGGGCGAACTCGTCGTTGGTCCCTTGCAGGAACAGCATCGGGACCTTCACGTCGGCCAGATGCGCGGCCCGCTCGACCCCGGGCTTGCCAGGCGGATGCAGGGGAAACGCGAAGAAGACCAGCCCCTGCACGTCGGGCAACGCGTGCTCGGCCTGGGCCTGGGAGGTCATCCGCCCGCCGAACGAGCGGCCGCCGGCGAACAGCGGCAGGCCGGCGGCCAGCTCACCGGCCTTTGCGACGGCCGCCCGCACCGCCGCGTGCGCCAGCCCCGGCGAGTCCGGTCGCTTGGAGCCGCGCTCCATGTAGAGAAAGTTGTAGCGCAGGGTGGCTATCCCGCGCTGCGCCAGCCCCTCCGCCGTGGCGGCCATCGCCTTGTGCGCCATGCCCGCGCCGGCGCCGTGCGCCAGGACCAGCGCCGCGCTCGCCGCCTGCGGCCGCATCCAGAGCCCCGAGACGTCGCGCTCGGCGTCCAGTGGGATGACGACATGTTCCATGACTACAGCCATTTCGACCGCTTGAAGCGGGCATAGAGGAACAGGCAGATCGCCACGATGGCGACCACGACCATCAGATAGCCGTAGCGCCATTTCAGTTCCGGCATGACCTCGAAGTTCATGCCGTAGATGCCGGCGATGGCGGTCGGGACCGCCAGGATCGCGGCCCAGGCGGCCAGCCGCCGGGTGATCGCGCCCTGGCGCTGCTGCTCCATCAGGCTGCTGGCCTCGAACACCGACGAGAGCACTTCGCGCAGCGCCTCGACCAGCGCCGCGACGCGCCTGACATGGTCGCAGACGTCCCGGAAATAGGGCCGCACGTCCGGGTCGATGCAGGGCATTTCATAGTGCTCGAGGCGGCTGGCCACTTCCTCCATCGGGCCAAGCACCCGCTTGAAGCGCATCAGCTCGCGGCGGAGGGCGAAGATGCGCAGGACCTCGGCGCGGCTCAGGAAGGCGTCGAGGGCGTAGCGTTCCATCTCCAGCACCCTCTCCTCGATCGCGTCGACGATCGGGAAGTAGCCGTCGACGATGAAGTCGAGCACCGCGTGCAGAATGAAATCGACGCCGTGCTTGAGTTGGGTCGGCGCGGCCTCCAGGTGCTCGCGAAGTTCCAGGTGCGCGCGCGCCGAGCCATGACGGACGGTGATGATGTGGCTGGGGCCGACGAAAATGTCGGTCTCGCCGTATCCGATCTTCTCGCCCTCCAGATGCGCCGTGCGGGCGACGACGAACAGCTGGTCGCCATAGACATCGACCTTCGGCAGCTGATCGGACTTCAAGGCGTCCTCGACCGCCAGCGGATGCAGGTCGAAACGCCGCCTCAAGATGTCGAGCTCGGCTTCGTTCGGCTCGAACAGTCCGATCCACGCGAACTGCCCCGGCGACATCTCCAGGCTCGCCGGATCGCACAGGTCGATCTCGCGTACCCGCTGGCCCTCGCCATAGACATAGGCGGCAATCACGCTCATCGGCTTCACCACGACCAACCGGAATCGGCGCCAGTGTGCGCCGGGGCCGCGTCCGCGGCCAAGCCGGCTAACTCGCCAGCCCCGTCAACGCCGGAAGCGCCGTCTGGATCGCCTGGGCCGCGACCTCGCCGACCACGATCAGCACGGGGCCGTCCAGGTCGCCCGGCACGGTTTCGGCCAGGCCGCCCAGCACGCCGGTGAACAGCCGCGCTTCGTCCCGGCCGGCGTTCTCGACCGCCAGGACCGGAGTCGCCGCGGAGCGTCCGGCCGCCAGCAGCCGGTCCCGGATCGCGCCAGCCGAGGCGCCGCCCATGTAGATCGCCAGGGTCGCTTCAGGATCGGCCGCCGCGCGCCAATCCTCGACCAGGCCGCCCTGGTCCAGCCTGGCCGTGGTCAGCACCACCCGCCGCGCCCGGCCCCGATGGGTCAGCGGAAAGCCGAACTGCGCGGCCGCCGCCGCCGCCGCGGTCACGCCGGGGATGACCTGCGCCTCGATCCCTGCCGCCTGCAGCGCGGCCATCTCCTCCCCGACCCGGCCGAACACCGATGGGTCGCCGCCTTTCAGCCGCACCACGTCCAGGCCGCGCCTGGCGAGCCGCACCATCAGCCGATTGATCGTCGGCTGGGCCATGCTGGTCCCCCCGGCCCGCTTGCCAGTCTGGATTTTCAGGCAGTTGACCGGCGCCAGGTCCAGGATCTCCTGCGGGACCAGAGCATCGTAGAGCAGCGCCTGCGCCTCGCTCACGGCGCGCGCGGCGCGAACCGTCAGCAAGTCGGCGGCGCCGGGACCGGCCCCAACCAGCAGAACGCGTCCAGGATCACGCGGCATGACGCACCTCCTTGCGTTTGCTCTGGGCGATGATGCGGGCGATCTCTGGCCGACAGGACCCGCAGGACGAACCAGCGCCGGTCGCCTCGCTGACCGCGTCGACGCTGCCGGCTCCGGCCGTGATCGCCGCGCCGATCTTGTCGGCCCGCACCCCGCGGCAGGCGCAGACCAGCGGCGCGCTCTCGACCACGCGCCCCGGCGCCCGGCCGATCAGCAGCGCGGTGCGGTCGAGCCCGCTCAGCTCGTCCTTGGCGAACAGCTCGACCAGCCAGTCGCGCGGCGGCAGCGCGCCGTTCGTGGCCGTAAACAGCACCCGCTCCACCCCCTCCCCCGCCAAATAGGCCTCACGCAGACTGCCTGCGGCGGGGTCCTCGAACCGCAGCGGCTCACCCGCCGCGCCTTTGCAGAGCGCCCGGCGCAAGGCCTCGCGCTCGACCTCGTCGCCCCGCCCGGCGAACTCGTGCAACTGGCAGCCGGCCTGCGGGATCCGCCGCCAGACCAGGTCCAGTCCGCTGGGCGCCGACCAAGCCTCGCGGGCGATGAAGAACCCGCGCCAAGTCTCACGATAGGGGCGCACCCGGGCCGGCGTGTGCTTGAACTCCGGCTGTCCCGACTGCGGGTCCACGGCTGCGGCGACCAGGGCATTGGCCCGCCCGCTCGGCGCGAACGCCTGGGTCCAGTGCATCGGCATGAAGATCGCGCCGGGCCGCTGGCGGTCGGTGACCTTGGCCAGGGCGATCGCCTCGCCCTGCGCGGTCTGCACCCGCGCCAGCGCGCCCTCGACAACGCCCAGCGGCCCGGCGTCGGTGGGGTGGATCTCGACATAGGGCTCAGGCGTATGGCGGCAGAGATCCGGCGCCAGGCCGGTGCGCGTCAGGGTGTGCCAGTGGTCGCGGACCCGGCCCGTGTTGAGCGCGAGCGGATACGACGGGTCCAGAGCCTGCGCCGGGCCTTTGGCCTGGGTCACCACCATCCGCGCCCGGCCGTCGGGGGTCTGGAACACGCCGTCGGCGAACAGCCGCGCGGTGCCGCCTTCGGCGGTCACCGGCCACTGAACCGGCTCCAGGTCCTCGTAGGCCTCCGGCGTCAGCGCCGCCAGCGGCCCCAATGACAGCATTCGGCCGTGGTTCTCATAGTTGGTCAGCCGCGCCCACTCGCGGAACACCTGGGCGGGCGTGCGCCAGTCGAAGGCGTCGCGATGACCCATGGCCACGGCCACGTCGGCGATGATCCGCCAGTCGGCCCGCGCCTCCCCTGGCGGGTCGAACAGCCGCCGCTGGCGCGAGATCCGCCGCTCGGAGTTGGTGACCGTTCCCTCCTTCTCGCCCCACGCCAGGGCCGGCAGCTTCACATGGGCGAACTCAGCGGTGTCGGTTTGCGCCATGCAGTCGGAGACCACCACGAACGGGCATGCCGCCAGCGCAGCGCGGACCTTGGTGGCGTTTGGCAGGCTGACGGCTGGATTGGTCGCCATCACCCACAGCGCCTTGATCTTGCCCTCGGCGATGGCGTCGAACATGTCGATCGCCTTCAGGCCGGGCCGCGGCGCCACGTCCTGCGCGCCCCAGAACCGGGCGACGCGCGCACGGGCCGCGTCGTCGAAGTCCATGTGCCCGGCCAGGGTCGTGGCCATGCCGCCAGTCTCACGGCCGCCCATGGCGTTGGGCTGGCCGGTGATCGAGAACGGGCAGGCGCCGGGCTTGCCGATCCGCCCCGTGGCCAGGTGGGTGTTGATGATGGCCAGGCCCTTGGCGACGCCCTGCGTCGACTGGTTGGCGCCCATCGAGAACAGGCTGACCGTCCGCGGCGTCTGGACGAACCAGTCGTAGAAGGTCTGCAGGTCGGCCAGCGGCAGGCCGCAGTCGGCCGCCACCGCAGCGGGCGACTGATCGTCGGCCGCGAGCGCCGCCATCACCTCGGCGAAGCCCGCGACGTGCGCGGCGACATAGGCGTCATCGATCGCCCCGCGCCGGTCGAGCTCGGCCAGCAGCCCGTTCCATAGCCGCACGTCGGTCTGGGGGGCGAGCGCCAGGTGCAGGTCCGCGACCTCGGCAGTGTCGGTGCGGCGCGGATCGATGACCACGTGCCTCTGCCCGCGCGCCCGGGCCTGCTCCATCCGCCGGAACAGCACCGGATGGGTCCAGGCCGCGTTGTGGCCGGAGAACACCACTAAATCGGCGAGCTCCAGGTCCTCATAGCAGCCGGGCACCAGGTCGGCGCCGAACGCCTGCTTGTGGGCGACGACCGCCGAGGCCATGCAGAGCCGCGAATTGGTGTCGATGTTCCCCGAGCCGATGAAGCCCTTCATCAGCTTGTTGGCGGCGTAGTAGTCCTCGGTCAGCAGCTGGCCGGAGACGTAGAACGCCACCGAGTCCGGCCCATGCCGGGCGATGGTCTCGCGAAAGCGCCGGGCGACCAGGGCGGTGGCCTCGTCCCAGCTCGCCGCCCGCCGGCCGATCATGGGCGTGAGCAGCCGCCCTTCCAGCCCGACCGTTGCGCCGAGCGCAGAGCCTTTCGAGCACAGTCGTCCGATGTTCGACGGGTGGCCCGCGTCGCCGGACACCTCCAGCCCTCGCCCCTCGGCTCGGCCCGCGACGCCGCAGCCGACGCCGCAATAGGGGCAAGCTGTGCGAACCGCGCCCCCGGCCATCGTGCTAGCTCCGTCCCAGCAGCAGGCGCCCGTCACGGACCTCGAGCGGCACGACCGGCGTGCAGCCCTTGCCTCGGTCAGCGCCCATCGGCTCGCCGCTGGCCAGATCGATCGACCAATTGTGCAGCGGACAGGCGACCGCGTGTCCGTGGACGATGCCTTGGCTGAGCGGCCCGCCCTTGTGCGGGCAGGCGTCCTTCAGGGCGAACACCTTGCCGTCGCCGGTCCGGAAGATGGCGATGTCGCCGTCCGGGGTCGGCACCCGGCGTGCGCCCCGCAGCGGAATGTCGGTGACCGCGCCGACGTCGGTCCAGGCGATCGGGTCTTTCACCAGCACGTTCATGACGGGGCGAACTCCATACGGCGGCTTAAGGGGTTGAACTCTTCGGCGTGGCGGCCGGCGACGCGCTCTGCCCAGGGGTCGATGCGCGAGAACCGCTGCGAATAAACAAACCGGTCGTAGAGCGCCTTGCGGGCATCGGGGGCCTCGACCTGAGCCTTGATGCTCTCCAGCCCGACCCGGGCCATCCACTTGTAGATCCGCTCCAGGTACCAGCCGTTCTCGCGGTAGAGCTGGGTGACGGCGCAGATGGTCCACACCGCCTCGTCCTCGCTGGCGACCTTGGTCAGCAGCTCGGTTCCCTGGATGTGTAGGCCCGCCGCGCCGCCGACATGGATCTCGTAGCCGCTGTCGACGCAGATCACGCCGATGTCCTTGCAGGTCGCCTCGGCGCAGTTGCGTGGGCAACCCGAGACCGCCAGCTTGACCTTGGCCGGGGCCCAGGATCCCCACATGAACTTCTCCAGCCGAACCCCCAGGCCGGTGGAGTCCTGGGTTCCGAACCGGCACCAGTCCGAGCCGACACAGGTCTTCACCGTGCGCAGGCCCTTGGCGTAGGCGTGGCCGCTGACCATGCCGGCGGCGTTGAGGTCGGCCCAGACCGCCGGCAGGTCGTCCTTCTTGACCCCCAGCAGGTCGATGCGTTGGCCGCCGGTGACCTTGACCGCCGGCACGTCGAACTTTTCGACGACGTCGGCGATGGCGCGCAGCTCGGCGGCGCTGGTCATGCCTCCCCACATCCGAGGCACGACCGAATAGGTCCCGTCCTTCTGGATGTTCGCGTGGGCGCGCTCGTTGATGAACCGCGACTGCTTGTCGTCGCGATATTCGCCCGGCCAGGCGCACAGCAGGTAGTAGTTCAGCGCCGGCCGGCACGAGGCGCAGCCGTCGGGCGTCGCCCATTCCAGCCCCTGCATGGCGGCCGGAATCGACTTGAGGCCCTCGGCGACGATGCGCCGGCGCACCTCGTCGTGGCCCTTGGTCGTGCAGCCGCACACGGGCTTGGGTCCCGTCTGCACCTGGAAGCCGTCGCCCAGGGTCAGTTTCAGCAGCTTTTCGACCAGCGGCGTGCAGGAACCGCACGACGCCGAGGCCTTGGTGACCGCGCGCACCGAATCCAGGGTCGCAAGCCCCTGGCCGATGATCGCGCCGGTGATCTCGCCCTTGCAGACGCCGTTGCAGCCACAGACCTCGGCCTCGTCGGCCATGGCGGCAACGGCGGCGCTAGGGTCCAGACCGCGAAGGCCCTCCGTCACGCTCTGGCCGAAGATCAGGGTCTCGCGGATGTCGGCGACCGGCGTCCCCGACTTCATCAGGTCGAAGTACCACGGCCCGTCGGCGGCGTCGCCGAACAGCACCGCGCCGGCGACCTTCCCGTCCTCCAGCACCACGCGCTTGTAGACCCCGCGTCCGGCGTCGCGGAAAACGATGTCCTCGCACCCGGCCCCGCCGCCGAACCTGCCGGCCGAGAACACGTCGACGCCCGAGACTTTGAGCCGCGTCGAGAGCACCGAGCCCTCATAGGCCCCCTCGCCCTGGGTCAGGGTCTGGCCAAGCGCCCTGCACATCTCCCAGATCGGCGCGACCAGGCCGTAGCACTGGCCCCGATGCTCGGCGCATTCTCCGACCGCCAGGATCGCCAGATCGGAGGTGCGCATGGCGTCGTCGACGACCACCCCACGCCCGATCTCCAGGCCGCAGTCACGGGCCAGCGTCACGTTCGGGCGGATACCGACCGCCATCACCAGGATGTCGCACGGCAACACGCGGCCGTCCTTGAGCTTCAGGCCCGCGACTCTGCCGTCCTGGCCGACGATCTCCTCGGACTGGGCGCCCAACACCGTCTCGACGCCGCGCTGGGCCATAGCCTCGACCAGCAGGAAGCCCGCGGAGGCGTCCAACTGCCGCTCCATCAGCACGTCCATCAGGTGGATGACGGTCGCCGCCATGCCGCGTCGCACAAGCCCGTAGGCCGCCTCGATGCCAAGCAGCCCGCCGCCGATCACCACGGCCTTCGCCCCTGGTCTTGCCGCCGCGGCGACCATCGCCTCGACGTCGTCCAGGTCGCGGAAGGTGACCACGCCCTCAAGGTTCGCCCCCGGCAGCGGCAGCCGCACCGGATCCGATCCCATCGCCAGCAGCAGACGGTCATAGGGCTCGGCCAGGCCGGAGGCGGTGCGCACGATCTTCGCCTCGCGGTCGATCTGCGTCACCGCGTGGCCGGCGTGCAGGGCGATGCCGTTGTCGCGGTACCAGGCCTCGTCGTTGAGGACGATGTCCTTGAAGGCCTTCTCCCCGGCCAGCACGGGCGAGAGCATGATCCGGTCGTAGTTCACCCGCGGCTCGGCGCCGAAGATGGTGATCTCGTAGCGGTGGGGGTCGTGCTTGAGCACTTCCTGCACCGCCCGGCAGCCGGCCATGCCGTTGCCGATAACGACGAGCTTTTCCTTGGACATCACGCGCTCCCGATCAGAGACGAAGCTGGGCGCCGGCGGCCTGCGCGCCCCAGGTCTGGCGCCAGCGCGCCTTGACCCCGGTCAGGCAGGCCAGGGCCAGCAAGGCCAGTCCCGCGAAGGCCAGCAGGCCGAGCTGGTAGCTGCCGGTCGCCTGCTTGGCCCAGCCGAGGCTGGCGGCGAGGTAGAAGCCGCCGATGCCGCCGGTCATGCCGACCAGGCCGGTGACGACGCCGATCTCCTTGCCGAACCGCTGCGGCGCGAGCTGGAACACCGCGCCGTTGCCGGCCCCCAGCGCCATCATGCTGAACATCAGCACGGCCAGCGCGACGTACGGGTTGGCGGCTTCAAAGCTGGCCAGGGTCAGGCCGACGGCGGCCAGCATGTAGACGACAGTCAGGGTGCGGACCCCGCCGAAACGGTCGGCGAGCGCCCCGCCCACCGGCCGGATGAACGACCCGGCGAACACGCAGGCGGCGGTGAAGAACCCGGCGGTGACCGGGGGCAGCCCGTACTCTGAGTTGAAGTAGATGGTCAGCGAGGACGACAGGCCGACGAAGCCGCCGAAGGTCACGCCGTAGAGCAGCATCAGCCACCAGGCGTCGACGGTGCGCAGAACGCTCAGATACTCCGACAGCGGCTTGGGCGGCGGGCGGTTCGGAGCGTCCTTTGCGAAGATCAGGTAGACGACGAAGGCGACGGCGAGCGGCAGCACGGCCAGGCCGATGACATTGGTCCAGCCGAAGGTCTGGGCCAGGCCCGGCGCAAACAGGGCCGCCAGGGCGGTGCCCGAGTTGCCGGCGCCGGCGATCCCCAGGGCCAGTCCCTGGTGTTCCGGCGGATACCAGCGCGAGGCCAGCGGCAGGGCGACGGCGAACGAGGCTCCCGCCACGCCCAGCACGACGCCCAGCATCAGCACCTGGTTGTAGTTGTTGATCCCCAGGAACCAGGCCAGGCCGAGCCCCGCCATGACGATGACCTGGCCGATCAGGCCGGTGCGCTTGGGACCCATGTGGTCGACCATGACCCCGGCCACCAGCCGCAGGATGGCGCCCGACAGCACCGGCACGGCGACCATCAGTCCCTTCTGGCCGGCGTCGAGATGCAGGGTCTTGGAGATCGCCACGCCCAGCGGGCCCAGGATCACCCAGACCATGAAGCTGAGGTCGAAATAGAGGAACGCCGAGAACAGGGTCGGCGTATGGCCCGACTTGAGGAATGAACGGCTCAGCATGGCTGAATGGCCCCGTGCAGGAATGGACGGAAGCGGCGGCGTCGCCGGTGGCGGATCGGCCCGTCATCGGGCGGATTCCAGGGGCCGCGAACGCCGTTGTCCTGAGGCCGAGACCAGGAGACCGCCGCCCGGCCGCGGCGTCATCTGCAAATCAAGCGTTGGTCGCGAGGTCTTTGCTGCAGCGCAAAAACGTGGCGCCCGGCCGGCGCCATGATCGGATTTTAGGCGATCTGGCCGGCGCGGGCCGCCTCGTAGAGGTCAAGCCGGTAGACCTGGCCGGCCACCGATGAGGTCTCTGCGTCGGCCGCCACCTGGCCCCAGCGGGCCATCTGGCCCAGCAACCAGGCCGCCTGGGCCGGGCGCGGCGCGTTGGCCCCGTCGCGATGGAAGATCACATCGTCGAGGCTGGCGGCGATCGCCGCACGCGGCGCATCGACATAGGCCGGCCTGGCCAGCAGGCTCGACAGCTCGCCGCGATGCTCGGGCTCATCGCACCAGGCCGCCGCTGCGATGAGCGCCCGCAGCAGCCGGTTCAGGATCTCGCCGTTTTCCTGCGCCCACTCCTGGGTGACGCCGAGCACTTTGTCGGGCGCGCGTCCCCAGAGTTGCGAGGCGCGGACCGCGACGCGTCCGGCGCCCGATGCGACGGCCACGCTGCTCCAGGGCTCGCCTGCACTGAAGCCTTCGATCACCCCGCCGGCCAGCAGCTCGGCCATGCGCGAAGGCGCCGCGACCGTCAGCCGGATGTCGCTGTCCGGATTGACGCCCGCCGCCGCTAGCCAGTCGCGCAGCAGGTAGTTGTGCACCGAGTACGGATAGACGACGGCGAAGGTCAGCGGACTGGCCCCCTCCTTGCGCCGGCGCGCGATCAGCTTGGCCAGGGCCACGGCCTCGCCGTTCTCGCCCGGCGCCGCGGTCAGCCGTGTCGACAGCGTCACCGCCGCGCCGTTCAGGTTCAGGGCCATAGGGGCGATCATCGGAGTCGGCTCGCTGCCGGCGCCGACGGTGGCGGCCAGCGCCAGCGGCGCCAGCATGTGAGCGCCGTCCAGGGCCCCGACGGCGACCTTGTCGCGGATCGTCGCCCACGACACCTCGCGGCTCAGCTCGACCTTCAGGCCCTCCGCCTCGAAGAACCCGCGCTCCTTCGCCACGACCAGCGGCGCGCTGTCGGTCAGGGGCACGAAGCCCAGCCGCAGGACCTCGCTCCGGCTCATCCGCCGTCTCCCTTCAACACGCCCGCGAAGGCCAGGAGGTCAGCCGCCACCGCCCCCAGCGGCCGGCCGGTGTCCATGGAAAGTTTGCGCAGCAACTTGTAGGCCGCGTCTTCTTCCAGGCCGCGCTCTTTCATCAGCAAGGCCTTGGCGCGCTCGACGCTCTTGCGTGACGCCAGATCCGCCTTGGCGCGCTCCAGGTCGTGGCGCAGTTGGCTCATCAGCTGGAAGCGGGTCATCGCCACTTCCAGGATCGCCCTGACGCGGCCCACCGCCAGGCCGTCGACGATGTAGGCCGCCACCCCGGCCCGCACCGCCTCCTCCGCCAGGCCCGGCTCGGAGCGGTCGACGAACATCACCACAGGGCGTGGATTGGCCAGGCTCGTCTCGCGCAGGCTCTCCAGGGTGTCGCGATCGGGGCTGTCGGCGGCGACCACGACCACGTCGGGTCCGAAGCGCGCGGCCTCCGCCTCGTCGAACACCGCCGCGCGCCGCACCTCCAATGGCTCCACGCCGGCTAGGCCCTCGGCGACGAGGGCGGCCCGGGCGGGATCGGGATCGATGACGAGCACGCGCATGCCGCTCGACTAAGATCGCCGCAGGGGCCTTGAGCAGGGGGCGAACCGCGCCACTCCCCCCCACAGCGCCGAAACGCCCAAGGATCGGTCAGCTGGCGCCCGGATTCTCGGCGGAATCGTCCGGCGGCATGCACGCCAGCAGGGCGTCGCGCTCGTCTAACGTGTTCGCCCCGCGGATTCGCGCCGCGACCCGCGGCGGACAGGTCAGCCGGACCAAACCGGATCGCTCGACCAGCCGGGCCAGCGGCCATCCAGCCTCGGCGTCCGCCGGCAGCGCCGAGAGGCTCACCACCAGCGGCAGGTGCAGCCCCTCATAAGCGGCCCCCGGCAGGGCCGCCTCGATCAACGGCATGACGTCGTCCGCCTGCAGGGTCGGCGCATCGACAGCGAGGACCAGGCCCCGAAGACAGCCGGCCTCGCGCAGCGCGGCCGCGCCGGCCAGCACCCCGCCGACCGGGCCGCCCAGCGGCGGCTCGTCACGCACATGCGGCAGGCCGTGTGCGTCGCCGCCGACCGTGATCACCGGACTAGCCCCGACCGCGGCCGCCAGGGCGGCGACGCGCTCGACCGCAGGGACGCCAGCCCAGAGCTGCGCGGCCTTGTCGGCGCCCATCCGTGTGGAGGCGCCGCCCGTCAGGATCATGGCTCCCAGCGACGAGCTCATCGCGCCCGCGGCGTTAGCCGCACTTGACCTCTTTCACGACCCCAGTGGCCGCGTCGTAGAGGAAGTTCAGGCGGCGGGGATTGAAGTCCATGGTCATCGGGCAGGTCGTGCAGGCCACCCGCTGCAAATTCGGCAGAACCGGGACCGGAATCTCTGTGCGCGGGCGCCCGACGTACTTCTGCGCGTCCGCCGCGCCGCACTGGTCCGGCTCCCTCGGCGGCTGCGGCGCGGGGGCCGGCGCGGGTTTCGGCGGGGCGGGCGGCGGCACCGGCGGGCTGTCGGCGCAGGCCGACAGGGCGATCAGCGACGCGCCAAGGATGACGAACTTCTTCATGCCTGTTTCTCCCATCCCCGTTCCTGTTGCTTCCAGTAGACCGCCGGATGCCCCTTGGCCTTCACCGCTTTCCACTGGCTGCGGGCGAGCGCCAGCTGAGCCTCGTCGCGCCCGTCGAAGACGATCATGCATCGGGCGTATCCGGCAAGGTCTCCCGGTTCGGCCCCGTCGACGACGAACAGCACGTCCGCCGCGTTGGGGTTGTCCATGGCCAGGGTGAGCAGGATCGGCTGGCGCGTCTTCTGCGGCTCGTCGGCGGTTCCGTGCGGCAGAAAGCTATCGTCGCGATAGGACCACAGCCATCCGTCCAGGTGCTCGATCCTGTCGGGCTCGCGCGTGCGCACGACCGCCTTCCACCCGCGCCCCAGGGTGCGCTCGAGCAGGTCGGGCAGCACCTGGTCCAGCCCGGACCGCTCCAGGTGGTAGAACCAGACCTCGCAGGGCGCTTCGCTCACGCGCCCGCCTTCAGTCCCAGGAGCCGGGTCAGGGCCAGCATGGCGTTGGCGACCTCCGTCGGATGCGTGGCCATCGAGAGGTGATGCAGGTCGCGGCGCAGGGTCGGCCAACCCAGCCGCCGCGCCTCGCCCGCCTCGCGTTCGTAGGCCTTCGAAAGCCGCAGGAAGCCCCAGCCGACGTCGCGCGGCAAGTCGATCTGCGGGGCGGGCTCCTCGAACCAGGCCAGCGGCGTGGCCGAAAGCTCGCCGGTGAAGCGCGCGCGGACCGGCCCTTCCGGCAGCAGGCTTTCCAGCGCGCCGGCGGGGAACCACTGATCCCAAGCCGGGATCATACCCTCCTGCGCCTTGGCCTTCAGGCTCGCCACCAGCCCGTCGCCAGCGGTGTCGAACCAGCTACGGCCCGGATGGGGCGGGATCGCATCGACGTAGAGCACCCCGCGCACCTGCCCCTTGGCGGCGGCCACGACCGACGGCGCCAGGCCGCCGGCCGCCGAATGGACGACCAGCACGAACGGCCCGCCCTGGCTCAGCACCTGGGCGGCGACAGCCTGCGCCGCACTTTCATAGTAGGGCGCGGCCAGGGCCTGCATCGGCGGGATCACCGGCCGCGTCGCCTCGATCCCGCGCGAGGCCAGTTCGGCCGCGACCGGACCCCAGGCCGCCGCGCCCGTCAGCGGGCTGTGAAGCAGGATGAAGCGCATGGATCCTTTCTTCCCTCCCCCTTGTGGGGAGGGTGGATCGCCGCAGGGCGGCGAGACGAGTGGGGACCGCAGACGCGGCCCCACCCTGGTCGCTTGGCGACCTGTCCCTCCCCATGAAGAGGAGGAAAAGTCACGCTCAGCCCTCGTACTTGTCCTGAACCATGCGGTTCAGCAGCCGCACGCCGAAGCCGGTCGCGCCGTCCGGGATGGTCGGGACGGTCGAGGGCTTCTTCCAGGCGGTGGAGGCGATATCCAGGTGCGCCCAGGGCACGTTGTTGACGAAGCGCTGGATGAACAGCGCCGCCGTGATCGAACCGCCCGGACGGCCGCCGGTGTTCTTCATGTCGGCGATCATCGAGTCGATGTTCTTGTCGTACTGCGCCGGCAGCGGCATGCGCCACAGCGGCTCGCCCTCGGCGCCCGAGGCCGCCAGCAGGTTCGCAGACAGCTCGTCATTGTTCGAGAACAGGCCGGCATAGTCGTTGCCGAGGCTGATGATGATCGCGCCGGTCAGCGTGGCCAGATCGACCATGAACTTCGGCTTGAAGCGGTCCTGGCAGTACCAGATGGCGTCGGCCAGCACGAGGCGGCCTTCGGCGTCGGTATTGATGATCTCGATGGTCTGGCCCGACATCGAGGTGACCACGTCGCCCGGACGCTGGGCGTTGCCGTCGGGCATGTTCTCGACGAGGCCGAGGATGCCGATGGCGTTGACCTTGGCCTTGCGGCCGGCCAGCACGTGCATGAGACCCGCGACGGCGCCGGCGCCGCCCATGTCCCACTTCATGTCTTCCATGCCGTCGGCCGGCTTGATCGAGATGCCGCCGGTGTCGAAGCAGACGCCCTTGCCGACGAAGGCGATCGGCTGGGCCGACTTGTCGGCCGCGCCGTACCACTTGATGACCGCCAGTTGGCTCTCGCGAGCACTGCCCTGCCCGACGCCCAGCAGGCTGCCCATGCCGAGCTTCTCCATCTCGGCCTCGCCGAGAATCTCGACCTCGAGGCCCAGGCTCTCCAGCGCCTTCACGCGACGCGCGAACTCGGCGGGGTAAAGCACGTTCGGCGGCTCGGAGACCAGATCGCGCGAGAACGCCACAGCGTCGGCCAGGGCGGCCAACGGCGCGAAGGCGCCCAGCGCCTTGTCGGCGTCCGCCGCGACGACCTGGGTCTTGGCGATCGACGGCTTCTTGTCCGCCGGCTCCTTGGTCCGGTAGCGGTCGAAGCGGTAGGCGGCGAGCCGCACGCCAAGGGCCGCATGCGCCGCCGAACCGCCGGCCGGCAGTTCCACGCGCAGGGTCGTCAGCCCGCAGGTCTTGACCGCATTGTAGGCGCTGGCCGCCGCGTGTTCGGCGCCGACGTCGTCGAAACCGTCCTTCTTGCCCGCGCCGACCAGCAGGACGCGGTCCGCCGCGCCGGCCGCGCCCAGCACGTCCAGGACCTGGCCCTTCGCGCCGGTGAACCGCTGCGCGGCCGCCGCGCGCGCCAAGGCGCCGCCGGCCTGGGCGTCGGCCTGGCCGGCCGCGCCGTCCAACACCGCGCCTTCGAACACCACCAAGGCCAGGGCGCTTTTCTCGGGAAGCGCCGCGCCAGCCGCGATGAACTCGATCTCCATCAGTCTCGAACTCCGAATAGAAATTGGGGCCGCGCCCACCTCGCCCGCAAGCTTGGCCGTTCTTGCGGCGGTTGTGTGACGCGGCGACGCATGATTTAGAGCAGGTTCACGTCCAGGGCGCGCAAAATCCCCGGCCGAACCCCACTTTTCTGCCCATGCTGCTGATCGACCGTTATCTGCTCCGCCAGCTCCTCGGACCGACCGTGCTCGCCACGGGCGCGCTGGCGGCTGTCGCCCTGCTGTCGCAGAGCCTGTCGGCGCTGGACCTCATCGTCGGCCAGCGGCAGAGCGCCGTCGTGTTCGCCAAGGTGACGCTGCTGGCCATGCCGCAGCTGGTCAACATGGTGCTGCCGATCGCGGTATTCGTCGCCGCCCTGGTCTCGCTCAATCGCCTGCACACCGAACAGGAGATCGTGGTCTGCTTCGCCGGCGGCATGAGCCGCTGGCGGGTGATCTCGCCAGGCCTGCGGCTGGCCGCGATGATCGCGTTGCTGGCCCTGGTCATGAACCTCTGGATCCAGCCGCTGGCGGCGCGCGAGATGCGCGAGACGCTGTTCGAGGTCCGCACCGACCTCGCCTCGACCCTGATCCGCGAGGGCGAGTTCACCAACCCGGCCCCCGGCCTCACCGTCTACGCCCAGTCGGTCGACGCCACCGGCCTGATCCACAACCTGTTCATCCATCAGGAAAAGGACGGCGGCGGCGCCACCACCTACACCGCCGACGAAGGCCGGCTTGAGAAGCGCAACGGCAAGCCGGTCCTGGCCATGCATCGCGGCTCCATGCAGGAGTTCGACAAGGCCGACGTCCTCAACTACCTGACCTTTGACGACTATCCGTATGAACTCGCCCCGTTCATGCGCAGCGACGAGCTGATCCACTTCAAGCCGTCGGACCGCTACCTCCACGAACTGCTGTTCCCCGACCTCACCCAGGACTGGGAAAAGCGCAACCAGCTCAAGCTGCTGGCCGAGGGGCATAACCGCATCGCCAGTCCGCTCTACAACATCGCCCTGATGGCTCTGGCCTTCGCCGCCATCATCGGCGGCGGCTTCAGCCGCATGGGCTATGGCCGGCGCATCGCGATCATGAGCGCGGTGGCGGTCGGCTTCCGGATCCTCGGCTTCGTCGTCCAGGCCGCCTCCGAGGAGGCCGCCTGGCTGAACGTCCTGCAGTACGCGGTGCCGGTCGCCGCGATCTATGTCGGCCTGCGCGGCGTCTTCCGGGAAAAGGTCTCGCGTTTCATCGACATGCGCCTGAAACCTCACCGGATCAGCCGTCACGGGGAGGCCGCCGCATGATCGGCGCCGGCAAGCTCGAACGCTATGTGATGGGGCGCACCCTGGCCGGGGTCGGCGCGGCCCTGGCGGTGATCGCGGCGGTGATCATCCTCGTCTCCTTCGTCAATCTCTCGCGGGAAGTGGCTGTGCGCGCCGACGTCGGCGTGGCTCAGCTATTCGGCCTGACCCTCCTGCAGGCTCCGTCGGTAGTGCTGATGCTGCTGCCGTTCGTGTTCCTGTTCGGCGGCATCGCAGCCTATGTCGGGCTGAACCGGCGCTCTGAACTGGTCGCCATGCGCGCGGCCGGCGTCTCGGCCTGGCGGTTCATCCTGCCATCGGCGGCCGTGGCCTTCCTGATCGGCGTGGCCGTCGTGCTGGTGTTCAATCCGCTGGCCGCCGCCTTCAGCGCCCGGTACGAGGCCGACCGCGCCGACCTGATGGAAAACTACCTGACCGACGCGCCCAAGGAGGTCTGGCTGCGCCAGGGCGACGAACGGACCCAGATGGTCATTCACGCCAAGCAGCGAGACACCGAACAGGGCCGCGTGCGCCTGCGTTCGGTCTCGGTCTTCGTCTACCAGAAGGACCGCGGCGGCCGCCCCGAGTTCAAGCGCCGGCTGGAAGCGGCCGAGGCCCAGCTCTATCCGGGCTACTGGAAGCTCACCGACGTGCGCGAGGCCAGTGCGGGCGAAAGCTCTGTGCGTTCCGACTCGCTGTCGATCCGCTCCACGCTCGACGCGGAATCGGCCATGGAGCGGTACGCCGCGCCGGAGTCGGTGGCCTTCTGGCGCCTGCCCGACGCCATCCGTCTGACCGAGCAGGCCGGTTTCTCCGGCAACGGCTACCGGCTTCGGTTCCAACAGTTGCTCGCCACGCCGGTGCTGTTCGCGGCCATGTCGATCCTGGCGGCGGCCTTCTCGCTGCGGCTGGCGCGGCTGGGCGGTCTGGCGGGCCTGGCCGGCGCGGGCGTGGGCCTCGGTTTCGTGGTCTTCTTCTTCAACGAGTTCTCGGGCGCGCTGGCCGGCGCCGACATCATCCCGCTGTTCGCGGCCGCCTGGGCGCCGCCGTTGGTGGCGCTGCTGTCAGGCCTTGCGCTGCTCTGCTACACCGAAGACGGTTGAATCGCCGGACTGACCGGCTATGCATCACGCTCTGGAGCATCCTTCGCCGAAACCGGCAGCGGTTCGGCGCAGAAAAATGCTTCAATTCAAAGGAGTCTTGAGCGAAGCCCGATTCATCGGATCGGGCTTCGCTCTAGGGTCCGCGCGAGGGGAGTTCATGAGTCTCGGCAGGCGTTCAGCCTCAGCCAAGCGCGGCCTGCTTGCGGGCGCGGCGCTGATGGTGTTCTGCGGCGCGGCCCAGGCGCAGGAGACGGCGCGCGCCGCCCCGCCCTCGCCCGACGGCCTGGCCCCTGGCCAGCTCTACATGGAAGCCGACCTCGTCATCCGTGACGACAAGAACAAGATCACCACGGCCAAGGGCGAGGTCGAGGTCCGCTATCAGGGCCGCACACTGCATGCCCAGGAACTGATCTACGACGAAGCCAAAGGCCTGATCCGGGCCCGCGGCGACACCTCGATCATCAACGCCGACGGCTCGGTTCAGTACGCCGACGAGATCGTGCTCGACGACGAGATGAAGGCCGGCGTCGCGACCGGGTTCTCATCACGCCTGCAGCAGAACGTGAAGATGGCCGCCGCCAGCGCCGTCCACCGCTCCGACACCGTCAACGAGCTGAACCGCGCGATCTATACCCCGTGCGACATCTGCGCGCCCGACACCAAGGCCTCCAAATCGCCGACCTGGTCGATCAAGGCCGACAAGGTGGTGCAGGATAAGCAGCGCCAGCTCGTCTACTACCGGAACGCCGTCATCCAAGTGAAGGGCGTGCCGCTGATCTACCTGCCGATCTTCTGGCATCCCGACCCGCAGGCCGAGCGCAAGTCCGGCCTGATGCCGCCGGAAATCTCGTTCTCAGATCGCCGCGGGGTGTCGTACGAACAGCCGTATCTCTTCGTGCTGTCGCCGTCTGCGGATTTGACGCTAAGCCCTCAAATCAACACGAAAGTTAATCCGCTTCTCAACGGAAAGCTTCGCAAGCGGTTCTACTCCGGCGGGCTTGAGGCGCGGTTCGGCTACACCTATGACGACGACATCGGCGCACCCCAGGGGCAGAGCGGCGACGAGACTTCGCGCAGCTACATCCTGGCGTCCGGCGCCTTCGCCATCAACGACAAGTGGCGCTGGGGCTTCACCGCCGAACGGACCTCCGACGACCTGCTGTTCGACAAGTACGACATCGGCGGCGTCTATGAGGCGCGCGGTCCCTATGTCGCCGACGACCGCCGCCTGATCAGTCAGGTCTATACGATCCGCGAGGATCAGCGCTCGTACTTCTCGGCCGCCGCCTTCACCATCCAGGGCCTGCGTCCGGACGACAACGACCGGACCTTCCCGATCGTCGCGCCGTTGATCGAAACCCGCTGGGAGGCAGAACCGGCCGTGCTGGGCGGCCGCCTGCGCGTCCGCGCCAGCGCCGTGGCCCTGACCCGTGACCAGTCCCCGCTGAACGCGCCGCCGCAGCGCCTCGACGGCCTCGACAGCGCCCGCGCCACCGGCGAGGTCGACTGGCGCACGACCTTCATCAGCAAGGCGGGCGTCGTGGTGTCGCCCTACGTGCAGGCGCGGGTCGACGCCTACTCGATCGACGACAACCTGCAGGGCATGGTGTCGAACGGCTCCCGCTCGGACAGCCTGATGCGCGGCCTTGGCGTCGCCGGCGCTGATGTAAGCTATCCTTTCTTCAAGCGTTACAAGAACTTCACGGCGGTTCTTGAGCCGATCGTTCAGGTTGCGCTTTCGCCCGACGTCAAACAGGTCGTGCTCGGCTATGACGCCTCGGGCGCGCCGATCTATCTCAACGAGGACAGCCTCGCCTTCGAGTTCGACGAGACCAACCTCTTCCGTCCGAACAAGTTCCCCGGTTACGACCTCTACGAAGATGGGCTGCGGGCCAATGTCGGTGGACGGGCCTCGATCCTGTGGGACGACGGCCGGCGCGCCAGCCTGCTGATCGGCCGCTCGCTGCGCACCGAGGACAACGACGTCTTTTCCGCGGCCAGCGGCCTGCGCTCCAAGTCGTCCGACTGGATCGTCGCGGCCTCGGCCGAGCCGGTCCGCGGGCTGTCCGTCTTCACCCGCGCCCGGCTTGATTCCGAGGATTTCGACATCGCCCGCGCCGAGGCCGGGGCCAACGTCAATTCCAAGTGGGGCTTCGGCTACGTCCGATATCTGCGCGATCGCTCCAGCCCGATCGCCACCGATCCCAACGGTCGGGTCGAGAACTTCGATCTCGGCGGCGAGGTCTACCTGACCAAGAACTGGTCGCTGACCGCCTACGGCAACCGTGATCTGCAGGCCGACGCCTGGGTCGTCCGCGACATCGGGGTGGCCTATCGCGACGAATGCCTGCGCTTGGACGTCTACTATCGACGCGAAGACGCCATCGGCAATCGCCTGGGCGCGACGGAGTCCGTCGGGTTCCGCCTAACCCTCGCCACATTGGGCGAACCGATATATGGCAACTGACAACCGCGGCCGCCTAGAGGCGCCGCCCGCTACGGCTACGCTAAGGAAGACCTCATCCATGATCCGCGCGCGTAAAGTCACGGGCCTTGCGGCGCGCGGCGTCGCCTTGGCCGCCGCCTTCGCCGCTGCTGCGGCTCCGCAGTACGCGTTCGCTCAGGACCCCGCCGCGGCCCCGGCCGCCGCTGCGCCGGCGCCCGCTGCGCCGCGCGGCCTGTCGGAATCGGTCGCGGCGGTCGTCAACGACGACATCATCTCGACCTACGACCTGGCTCAACGGATGCGGCTGCTGATCGCCACCTCCGGCATCCAGCCGACGCAACAGAACATCGCCCAGTTCCAGCGCGAGGCCCTGGTCTCGCTGGTCGACGAGCGCCTGCAGATCCAGGAGCTCCGCCGCCAGGAGAAGGAACAGAAGATCTCGCTCATCGCCGACTCCGCCGAGGTCGACGAAGAGCTCACCGACATGGCCCGCAACAACAACATGTCGCTCGAGCAGTTCACCAATTCGCTCGCCGGCCAGGGCATCGACGTCGCCACCCTGCGCGACCAGGTCCGCGCCCAGGTCAGCTGGCAACGCTGGATCCGCGGCCGGTACGGCTCGCGCCTGCGGGTCGGCGAGGATCAGGTCAAGGCCGTGCAGCAGCGCATGGCGGCCGCCGCCTCTAAGCCCCAGTACCAGATCAGCGAAGTGTTCATCGACGCCAACCGCGTCGGCGGCATGGACACCGCCGTCAACGGGGCCACCCAGTTGATCGCCCAGATGCAGCAGGGCGCGCCCTTCCCGGCCGTCGCTCGCCAGTTCTCGGCTTCGGCGACCGCGGCCAACGGCGGCGACGCCGGCTGGGTGACCGCCGGCGAGATGGCCCCGGAAGTCGACGCCGCACTCGACCAGATGCGCCCCGGCCAGCTGTCGCAGCCGATCGCCGTGCGCGACGGGGTTTATATCATCTTCCTGCGCGACAAGCGCTCGGGCGCCAGCGCTTCGGTCGTCCATCTGAAGCAAGCCGCCGTCGCCCTGCCGCAAGGCGCGACCGACGCCCAGGTCGCGGCCGCGACCGCCACGCTCGAAACCGTCCGTGGCCAGATCACCGGCTGCGGCGACATCGAGGCCAAGGCCGGCCGGGTCAACGGCGTCGTCGCCGGCGACCTCGGCGAAACCGAGATCAAGGACCTTGCACCGGCCTTCCGCCAGGCGATCGAGAGCCTGGAGTCCGGCCAGATCTCCGGCCCGATCCGCACCAACGCAGGCCTCCACATCCTGGCCGTCTGCAGCAAGCGGGCCGGCGGCGCCGAGAGCCTGACCACCGAGCAAATCGAGAGCCGGCTCTATGGCCAGCAGCTCAGCATGATCGCCCGTCGCTACATGCGCGACCTGCGGACGTCGGCGACGATCGAGACCCGGTGACCCCGCCCGACCAGCCGCCGCTCGCCCTGACCCTGGGCGACCCCGCGGGGGTCGGTCCGGAGATCGTCGTGAAGGCCTGGAACCAGCTGCGACGCGAGGGCCCCGCCTTCATGGTGGTCGGCGACGTGCAATCGGTGGCTTCGGCGTCGGGCGCCAGCATGCGAACCGTCCGTCGGGTGACCACGCCCAAGGAAGCCGTCGCGGTGTTCGGCGAGGCCCTGCCGGTATTGGACATTCCGCTGCGCAGCCCGGTGATCGCCGGTCAGCCGTCCCCGACCGCGGCGCCGGCCATCATCCGCTGGATCGAGACCGCGGTCGGTCTGGCCCTGTCCGGCGCGGTCAGCGGCGTCGTGACGGCGCCGATCGCCAAGGCGCCGCTCTACGCGGCCGGCTTCGGCTTTCCCGGCCATACCGAATTCCTCGGCGAGCTGACCGCCGGCGCGGCCTATGACGGCGCGCGCGGCCCGATCATGATGCTGGCGGTTCCCGGCCTGCGCACCACGCTGGTCACCGTCCACGAACCGATCTCCAAGGTCGGCGCCCTGCTCAGCGTCGAGGCGATCGTGAACGCCGGTCTCGTCACCGCCCAGGCCCTGCGCCGCGACTTCGGCGTCGCCGAGCCGCGGCTGGCGGTGGCCGGCCTCAACCCCCACGCCGGCGAGGGCGGAACCATCGGCCGCGAGGATGTCGAGATCATCGCGCCCGCAGTGGCGGCCCTGCGCGCCCAAGGCGTCGCCGCCAGCGGCCCGACACCCGCCGACAGCCTGTTCCATGAGGCCGCCCGCGCCCGTTTCGACGCCGCCGTCTGCATGTACCACGACCAAGCGCTGATCCCGGTGAAGATGCTGGACTTCTGGGGCGGCGTGAACGTCACCCTCGGCCTGCCGATCGTCCGCACCTCGCCCGATCATGGCACGGCGTTCGACATCGCCGGGCGCGGCCTGGCCCGCCCCGACAGCCTGGTCGCCGCCATCCGCATGGCGGCCGAGATCGCCGCGCACCGCACCGCCTGACTTGCCGACTCCCTCGGCCCGTGGCCTCTTGCCCCGTTCTTGTCCGGGGGAGTTCCTGTCCATGCTCAATCGTCGCCACCTGCTCGCCGCCACCGCCGGCGCCGCGAGCCTTGGGGCCCTGCCTGCCCGGGCCAAGACCGCCGCCGCCCCGGCTCAGGCGCTCGTTCTCTACGACCAGATCTTCGAAGGCATGCTGGCGGCCGACCCGCTCAACGCCTCGGGCCTGGGCCTTGATAAGGCGGCCCGCGCGCCGCTGAAGTCCCGCGTCGGCGACCGCTCCCAGGCCGGCCGCATGGGCTCGTTCCAGCCGCTGATCGACGCCCGCCCGGCGCTGAAGGCGATCGACCGCTCGCAGCTCTCGGGCCGCGCCGTCACCGAGTACGACACCATCACCTGGTACGCCGACCGCTGCGCCGAGGGCGCGCGCTTCGCCTTCGTCGGGGTCGATTCCTACGACTATCCGGTTCCCTATGTGCTCAGCCAGCTGACCGGTTGCTACCAGAAGGTCCCGGACGCCCTCGACACCAAGCATGTGATCGAGACCAAGGCCGACGCCGACGCCTATCTCGCGCGCCTGACCGACTTCGCCAAGGCGATGAAGGACGAGACCGTCCGCGCCCAGGAAAGCGCCGCACAGGGCCTCGTCCCGCCGGACTTCATTCTCGACAAGGCCCTGGCCCAGATGAACGCCCTGGCCGCCCAGAAAGGGGAGAGTTCGGGCCTCGCCGCCTCGCTGGGCCGCCGCGCCGCCGCCAAGGGCCTCGGGACCGACTGGGCCGCCAAGGCCGCCGCCATCGTCGACGGTCCCGTCGCCCAGGCGCTGGCCCAGCAGATCGAGCTGCTGAGCGCCCAGCGTCGTACCGCCGTCCACGACGCCACCGTGTCGCGCCAGCAGATCACCGCCGCCTACTACGAGTATGCGCTGCGTTTCCACACCACGACCGACCTGACGCCCGACGCCGCCCATAAGATCGGCCTGGAGCAGGTCGCCGACCTCACCGCTCGCCTCGACCCGCTGCTGAAGGCGCAGGGCCTGACCCAAGGCACGGTGGCAGCCCGCCTCGACGCCTTCGCCAAGGATCCCGCGCAGTTCTACCCGAACACCGACGCCGGCCGCGAAGCCCTCCTGGCCGAGCTCAACCGCCAGATGGCCGCGGTGAAGGCCGCCGCGCCGAAGGTGTTCAACACCATCCCCAAGGGCGGGATGGAAATCCGCCGCGTGCCGCCGGCTATCGAGATCGGCGCCCCGCGCGGCTATGCCGAAAGCGGCTCGCTCGACGGCTCGCGGCCGGGCACCTACTACATCAACCTGCGCGACACGACCGAGTGGGCGAAGTGGGCGCTGCCCACCCTCACCTATCATGAGGCGGTGCCGGGCCATCTGTTCCACGGCGCCCTGGTCCAGGAGGCCGGCGCCTCTCCGATGCTGTTCAAGAACATCGGCTTCACCGCCTATGGCGAGGGCTGGGGGCTCTACGCCGAACAGCTCGGCGACGAGCTGGGCATGTACGACGCCTATCCGGCCGGCCGCATCGGCTGGCTGCAGTCGTTCCTCTACCGCGCCGCCCGGATCGTCCTGGACACCGGGATCCACGGCAAGGGCTGGAGCCGCGAGCAAGCCATCGCCTACATGCGCGACACGGTCGGCCTGCCCAAGGGCGCGGCCGAAAACGAGATCGACCGTTACGTGGTTTGGCCGGGCCAAGCCTGCGGCTACAAGATCGGCCATACCGAAATCGACCGCCTGCGCACCCGGGCCAAGGCGGCCCTCGGCCCGAAGTTCGACATCAAGGGCTTCCATGACGCGGTGCTGCTCGGCGGCTCGCTGCCGCTGGCGGTGCTGGAACGTGTGGTCGACCAGTGGACGGTGTCCCAACGCTGATGAGCGATCCGGCCGACCTCGCCCGCGAGTTGACCATCGACTTCGTCGGCGGCGCGGTCGGCCATCGCCACCGGTTCGGCGGCGGCCGGGGACAAGATCTGCCGCGCGCCGCCGGCTTCGTGAAGGGCGTCACGCCCAGCGTCGTCGACGCCACCGCGGGCCTGGGCCGCGACGCCTTCCTTCTGGCTTCGCTGGGCGCCCAGGTGACGCTGATCGAGCGCTCGCCGCACGTCCATGACCGTCTCGCCGCCGGGCTGGAGGCCGCCGCAGCCGATCCGCGCACGGCCGAGATCATCGCCCGCATGACCCTGTTGCACGGCGACGCGCGGCTGATCCTGCCGAGCCTGGCGCCGGATGTCGTGATCGTCGACCCTATGCACCCTGAGCGCACCTCCAGCGCCCTGGTGAAGAAGGACATGCGCCTGCTGCGCGACCTTGTCGGAACCGACCCCGACCAGCTTGAACTGATGCAGGCCGCCCTGGCCTGCGCGCGCAAGCGCGTGGTGCTGAAATGGCCTCGGAAGGGCCCGCCGATGGCGGGCCTGCGCGCTCCGTCGCATCAGATCATCGGCAAGACCTTGCGCTACGACGTTTTCATGACGTCCGCCGCCTGAGATAATGGGGCTATGAGCGTCGCCTTCACCAAGGAGGAGGACAGCGAGTCCGCTGCTGCGGACCTGCCGGACCGTCCGATCTCCCCGCACCCGAACCTGGTCACCGCCAAGGGCCTCAGCCAACTCGACGAGGAGCTCGCCAAGGCGCGTGCGGCCTACAACGCCGCCCAGGCCAGCGGCGACGTGAACGCCGACCGCACCGCCATGGCCCGGGCCACCCGCGACCTGCGCTACTACGGCGCGCGCCGCGCCAGCGCCCAGCTGGTCGAGCCGGACCTTTCGCTTGATACGGTTCAGTTCGGGCGCAGCGTCACCTTCGAACGCGAGGACGGTCGCCGCCAGACCTACGCCATCGTTGGCGAGGACGAGGCCGATCCCGCCAGCGGCTCGGTGTCCTACATCTCCCCCCTGGCCCGCGCCCTGCTCGGCAAGACCGTCGGCGACCTCGCCGACGTCAACGGCGCCGAGGTCGAGGTGGTCGCCGTCGCCTAGCCCTCGGCCAGCAGGCCCAGCAGCGCCTCGACGCAGGCGGCGGAGTTCGCCGCCGCGGCCTCGACCATCTCGTCATAGGTCAGGTGGCTGTCCTCGCCAGCCAGGTCCGACAGCGTGCGGATCACATAGAGCGGGGTGTTCCAGGCCCGCGCCACGACGGCGACCGCGCCCGATTCCATGTCGATGGCGTCGGCCCCCAGGCGCGCGTGCAGCTCGTCCCGCGTCGCCGGGCAGTTGAGGAAGTAGTCGGCGGTCACCACCCCGCCCAGCCGCGCGTCGAGCCGCCCGGCCATCGCCCCGGCCAGCCGCGCCAGCACCACGCGCACCGCCGCATCGACCGGCTCGGGCGCAGACAGCACCGGCGCGCCAACCGGGATCACGCCATAGGCTGTCGGCGTGAAGGCGCCGGCCGTGACGATGCCGTAGTCGTGGACCGCCAGCCGGTCGGCCAACAGCACCGAACCGACCCCCAGCGCCGGGTTCAGACCGCCGGCCACTCCGGAGAATATGAGGCTGCGCGCCCCGAACCGCGACAGCAGCAGGGTGGCGGCGGCCGCCGCATTGACCTTGCCGATCCCGGCCTCGGCCAGCACGACCGGCTCATCGCCATAGCGGGCGCGCCAGACTCGGGTCGGTCCGTGGACTTCCGGCTGCAGATCGGCGTGCAGGACCCCGCGCAGGGCGTCCATCTCTTCAGGGGTGGCGCAGAGGATCGCGTGCATGCGCCCCGCTTAGCACGACCTCAGCGGGCCTGCCCCTCCTCGGCCGTGCGCAGCACGAAGGCCAGGATCTCGGCGACCGCCACATAGAGCCGCTCGGGGATTTCGGTCTCCAACTCGATGGTCGACAGCGCCTCCGCCAGGATTGCGTTCTGCTGGATAGGCACGCCATGCGCCTGGGCCGTCTCGATGATCTTTTGGCCGATCACGCCGCGGCCGCTGGCCACCACCCGCGGCGCGCGCGGGGCGTCGTAGGTCAGCGCCACCGCCAGAGTGTTGCGCGGCTCCTGGCTCATGACGTCTGGTCCACCAGCGTGCCCGCCTGTGGTTCGGCGAGCCGAGGCGCGCCCGCGTGGACGGCGATCTCGGCCCGGAAGTCGGCCCGGGCCAGCGCCGCGCCCAGCAGATCGCGCCCAGCCTCCAGCTGCGCCAGCCCGCTCTCGCGCTCGGCCCACAGCCCGACGATCGCCTGGCCGCCGGCCAGCGAGATCCGCGCGTGGATCGGCCCCAGCGGCTCGATGTCCAGCGAGAACGCCGCGCGCCAGGTCGGCTGCGCCTCGCCGCCCTTGCCGCGGCCGTCGCGGCTGATCTCGAACTGCGCAACCGCCGCGCCCTGCGGGGTCGTGAACGGCATCTCGAACATCCAGCGGGTCACCTGCGCCTCGACCGGATGCTTCTCGCCGGCCGGCAGCGACGCGATCTGCAGCAACTCCTGGCGGGCCACCGCGCTCTCGGTCTCGGCCAGCAACCGCTGGCCGATCTGGCTGGGCGCCGCGTCGGCCGGCAGGCTGGGCGCAGCGGCCGGCTGGGCCCGCGGCCCGCC
>NZ_JAPMTQ010000030.1:0-51153 GCF_026411515.1 Phenylobacterium sp. 58.2.17
CGAGATCTACACACCTTCCGGTTCGTCGGCAGCGTCAGATGTGTATAAGAGACAGTCGCTGAGGTCACGCCGACGACCGGCGGCGGGTTGGTCGGCGGCGGCACGGGCATGCGGTTCAGCTCGGCGGCCGCCGCGGCGGCCAGCTGCGAGAAGTCCTGGAACTGCATCACCTGCACGAAGTCGACCGGCGCGGCGTCGGAGGCCAGCACCGCGCGCCAGCGGCCGTCCAGGCCCTTGACCGCGACGCCGACCGGCAGACCGCGCGGCAGCACCCCGCCGTCGCCCGAGGTCACGATGCGATCCCCCTGCTTCACCGGGTCCTGGCCGCGCAGGTACTCGAGCCGCGGATTGGGGCCGCCGTCGCCCGCCAGGATGGCGCGGGCGTTGGTGCGGTCGATCATCACCGGCGTGCGCGAGGCGATGTCGGTGAGCAGCAGGATACGGCTGGCGCCGTCGGTCACGCCGATGACACGGCCGACCAGGCCGTTTTCGCTCATCACCGGATTCCCCGGCCTGATGCCCTTTTCCTTGCCGGCGTTGGCCAGTCGGGTGTTGGAAAACGGCCCCCTCGCCTCGCTGACCGTGCGAGCGGCGACCATCGGGATCGGCGGGTCGGTCTTCAGGCCCAGCAGGGCCTTGTAGCGGTCGTTGGTGTCGCGCAGGGCCAGAGCGGCGACCTGCCACTCACGCGCCTCGCGCAGTTCTTCCTTCAGTCGGCGGTTCTCGGAAACCGCGAAGAAGTAGCCTCGGACGCCGTCGACGCCATTGCCGATCCATTCGCCGGGCGTCGCCAGCACCCCGGTCACCGGCGCAGCGATCGCATCGCTGACCTTGCGGGAAGCGCCATAGGCTTCGGTCTGGAAGGTCTCGCGGCGGTCCGACAGCAGCAGGACCAGCGCAACGACCATGGCGACGACCAGCGCGACCCCGGCCGTCCAGGCCAAGGGCACCTTCAGTTCGCCAAACGGGTTCTCGCGAAGCGCCACCTGAACCTGCTCGCCCTAGAGGCGCAGTCCAGGAGCCCTCCCCCAGACCGCGACTCGGCAATACTACGCCAGGGTGGACTCCAGGACGCCCTTCATCCACTTCGGATGTTCGAGCACCTTGCCGCAGCCGAGCGCGACACACGACAGCGGGTCATCGGCGACAGTCACCGGCAGGCCGGTATGGTCGCGGATTTCGGCGTCCAGGCCGCGCAGCAGCGCGCCGCCGCCGGTGAGCATGATGCCCTTGTCGGCGATGTCGGAGGCCAGTTCCGGCGGAGTGGCTTCCAGCGCCATCTTCACGGCGTCGACGATCTGACCGACCGGTTCGGCCAGCGAGTCCGAGGCCTGCTTTTCGCTGATGCGCACTTCGCGCGGCACGCCCTGCATCAGGTCGCGGCCCTTGACCTCGATCGACAGGCCCTCGCCGTCGGCCGGCGCACGGGCGGTGCCGATTTCCTTCTTGATGCGCTCGGCGGTGGTTTCGCCGATCAGAAGGTTATGGTTGCGGCGCATGTAGCTGATGATCGCCTCGTCCATCTTGTCGCCGCCGACGCGGACCGAACGCGAATAGACGATGCCCGACAGCGACAGCACGGCCACCTCGGTGGTGCCGCCGCCGATGTCGACGACCATCGAGCCGGTCGGCTCGTGGATCGGCAGGCCGGCGCCGATCGCCGCGGCCATCGGCTCGTCGATCAGGCCGACGCGACGGCCGCCGGCGTTCAGGCAGGAGTCGTTGATGGCGCGGCGCTCGACCGCGGTGGCGCCCGACGGCACGCACACGATCACCTTCGGGTTCACGAAGCCCTTGCGGTTGTGAACCTTGCGGATGAAGTACTTGATCATCTCCTCAGCGACTTCGAAGTCGGCGATGACGCCGTCGCGCATCGGACGGATCGCTTCCATGTGCCCGGGCGTACGGCCCAGCATCTGCTTGGCCTCGATGCCGACCGCATGGACGACCTTGCGGCCGCCGACGTTACGCAGGGCCACGACGGAGGGCTCGTTGAGGACGATACCCTTGCCCTTCATGTAGATGAGCGTGTTGGCGGTGCCGAGATCGATGGCGATGTCGTTCGAAATGGCGCCGAAGAGGGACGAGATCATGCAGGGCCCTGGAGGGTGGGGAGCAGAATTGGGGGTGTGCGAAGCCCAGGCTGCCGACGCTTCGTTTCGAAACTCGAAACGCCAGGCGACGCCAGCCTCCGCTTGCAGGACAGAAGGTCCGTGTGCCCTGCAAGTGGGCTGAATTCAAGGCTTAATGAGAGGTCTGTGATTTCGCGTCGCACGTGTACAGGGGGACGCGCCCGAAGGAGCCGTCCAACGGTGGGGGATGGGTTCAAACCGTCGCTGAAATCGGGGCGGAAATACGGCAGCGCAATCCGGCCTCCTGGAAGTCGACCTCGACCTGGCCGCTCAGCTCGCGCTCGACCGCGCCCTTGATGAAGCGCAGGCCAAAGCCCCGGCGCAGGGGGTGCGAGGGCGGCGGCGGGCCGTCGGTCTCGCGCCATTCCAGGAACAGGAAGTCCCCTACCCGCGTCCAGTGCACCAGCAGACGGCCCTGCGGCGATGACAACGCCCCGTGCCGCGCGGCGTTGGTCGCCAGCTCGTGCAGGGCCATGGCGAAGGTCACCGAGGCGCGGGTCGAGAGCTGGACCGAGGGCCCTTCGCAGATGGCGACATCCGGGCCGTAGGGCGCCAGCACCCCGGCGACGATGTCGCCGAGGTCGGCGGTCTCCCACCGCCGCTCGGCCAACCGGTTGTGGGCGCCCGACAGCGCCATCAGCCGCGCCTCGAACGCCTGGCGCATGCCGGCCGGGTCGCCGACGTCGTGGAAGCTGTGGGCGGCCAGAGACTGCACCGTGGCCAGGGTGTTCTTCACCCGATGGTTCAGCTCGTCGAGCAGGGTCTTCTGCAGATCCTCGGCCCGTTTGCGCTCAGTGATGTCGACCAGCATGTTAATCGCCCCGACCAGTTCGCCGTCGCCGCCGCTGAGCGGGGTCGGATAGGCCAGCAAGGCGCCGCGACTGCCGTCGGGCCGCTCGAAGATCACCTCGGCCCCGGCGATCTGCCGACGCTCGCGCAGAGCGATCGCCATTGGGCAACGTTCGGGCGCCATCGGCGCGCCGTCGGGCTCGAACAGCCTGAACGAGCCACACCAGCGGTCGTGGCCAAGCCTGGGCTCGCGTCCCCAGAGGCTCACGGCGGCGTGATTGTAGCTGAGGATGCGGCCTTCGGAATCGGTCTGGTAGGTCGCGATCGGCGAAGTCTCGACCACCCGTTGGGTCCAGGCTTGGCGATTGCGCAGCATCTCGCGCGCCTGGCGCAGCTCGGTGACATCCTGGAGACTGTTGACCGCCCCCATCAGCCGCCCGGCCTCGTCGAACAGCGGCTCGACATTGGCCAGCAGATGGCTGCGCCGGCCGTCGAGGTGGAGAATGACCACCTCGCGGTCCTTGATCGGGGCCCCGGTCGCCAGCGCCACGGCGACCGGCGATTGCTCGGCCGACATCGGGCTGCCGTCGGGATGGAAGGAGCGTTCGAACGGCGCCCGGCCTCCTGGCGGCGGCGGCTTGCCGCCCCACATCTCGACCGCCCGGCTGTTGAACTGGATCACCGCGCCCTTGCGGTCGCAGACATAGACGCCGATCGGCAGCCGCTCGAGCAGGCCCTCCCAGGTGTGGAAGGCGCGCCGGAGCAGGACCTCGGCGGCGGCCGCTCGACCGGACAGTCCCGTCTCACCCACCGGAGTTCCCCCGACATCGTACATGTCGCCGCCCGCTACTGTGCATTTGGGGCCTCAAATCAGTCAGCGTTCCAGATTGTTCCGTCGAGTCGGCGACATTGACGACTCTGCTGTGGACGAACCCGTGGACTGTTTCCCGCGCGCTACAGCCAAGCGGCAACCCCAGGTCTACAAAGGCCGTTTCGTCTACCGGCCCTGACGGCCGAACATCGTGTGCACGAAGATGTCATCTCGCCAGGCCGTCCTGGGCGTCGAAGGCGCCAGCTTCTTCTACGGATCCAGCAAGGTCTTCGAAGGCGTCAGCTTTCAGCTCGACGACGCGCGCACGGCCCTGGTCGGAGAAAACGGCGCCGGCAAGTCGACCTTGCTGAAGTGCCTGCTGGGCGAGCTGGAACTGATCGACGGCCAGATCGTCCGCTCGCGCGGCCTGAAGATCGGCTACGTGCCGCAGGAGACGCCGCCCGGCCTGGGAACCAAGTCCGTCCGCGAGGTGCTAGAAGCCGCCCTGCCGGCCGCCGACGGGTCCGAGGATTGGAAGGTCGACGTCCTGCTGGACGAGATCAGCGTCACCTACGAGACCGCCCAGCAGGCGTTCGGCTCGCTCAGCGGCGGCTGGCAGCGGCTGCTGCTGATCGCGGCGGCGGCGCGGCTGGCCGAACCCGACCTGCTGATCCTCGACGAGCCGACCAACCACCTGGACCTCTCGAACATCAACACGCTGGAGACATGGCTGGACCAGGATCAGCGGCTGCCGATGCTGATCGTCAGTCACGACCGGGAGTTCCTACAGCGCATGACGACGCGGACGCTGTTCCTGCGCTCGGACGGGGCGCACAGCTTCAAGACCCCGTTCGTGGAGGCGCGCGAGGCGTTGCTGCAACGGGACGCCGCCGACGCCGTGCGCCGCCAGCTGGAAAGCAAGGAAATCGAACGCCTTCAGAAGGTTGCGGCCCGCTATCGGATCTGGGGCGTGAAGAACGACAAGTTCGACAAGCGCGCCAAGGCGACCGAGAAGCGCATCGAGCGGATCGAGGCGGACCGCACCAGCGCCTATTCGGCCCGCGAGCGGCGGCTGGAACTGCACGACGGCGACATGGACGCCAAGGTGGCGCTGCGCATCCGCGACTATGTGGTGACCACGCCCGACGGCGGGCGCAAGCTGTTCTCGATCGAGCGGCTGAACGTGGCGCGCGGCGACCGGATTGCACTGCTGGGCGTCAACGGCGCGGGCAAGTCGATGCTGCTGTCGGCCCTCGCGCGGGCCTTCGATCCGGAGCTGGAGCATTATGACGGCCAGGCGCCGATCAGCTTCAATCCGCAGAGCCGGCTGGTCTACTTCGACCAGAAGATGGCTGACCTGCCGCTGAAGACCAGCCTGCTGGACTATGTGGCCTCGGCCGAGAGCGCGACCGACCGCGACGCCAACGCCCTGCTGGCCAAGGCCGGCTTTCCCTATGTGCGGATCAAGGGTCCGATCGGCGACCTGAGCTACGGAGAGCGGGCGCGGCTGGTGTTCCTGCGCATGAAGCTGGCGCGGCCCAACCTCTACCTGCTGGACGAACCGACCAACCATCTCGACATCGAGGGTCAGGAGGAGCTGGAGGCGCAGCTGGAGGGCGGCGAGACCGCCTGCCTCTTCGTCTCGCACGACCGCTACTTCACGCGCAGCGCCGCTAACCGCTTCCTAGAAATCCGCAAGGGCAAGCTGATCGAGGTGGACGGGCCGGAAGCGTTCTTCGCGGCCCAATAGGCGCAGGACGCGAAACGCCCTAAGTCTGGGGCATGCAGAAAGTGATCACCTGGGCCGGCCGCGGGGCCCTGCTCGTCGTGCTGGCGGTGTGCGTCGTCGGCGCCCTGGACCCGAACTACAACGCCAAGAAGTGGGCGCCGCCAGCCGATGCGGTGATGCACATCATCTACGGCTATCTGCTGACGGTGCTGTCGATCCTGGCGCTGCCGAAGATCAAGCCGTGGAAGATCGGCGGCGTCTACCTGGCGCTGGGCGCCGGACTGGAGCTGTCCCAGATCCTGGGCGTGGTGTCGGGCACCTTTCAATGGAAGGACCTGGTCTCCAACGTCGCGGGCGTGATCGCGGCCCTTTTCCCGATGTGGCTGGCGCGCCGCAAGGCGCGCTAGCGTCCAGGCAGGACCGTAAAGCCGTACTTGCGGAACACCGCCGCGGCCTTGGGCGTGCGCATGAAGGCCAGGAACTTGGCCGCATCAGGATTCTTCGAACTGGCGACCACGGCGGCCGGATAGACGATCTTCGGGTGCGAGCCGTCCGGGAACAGGCCGACAATGCGGACCTTCCGCTCCACCTTGGCGTCGGTGTCGTAGACGATCCCCAGCGGGGTTTCGCCGCGAGCGACGAACTGCAGGGCGGCGCGGACGTTCTCGGCCTGGACCAGCTTGCCCGAGACGCTATCCCAGGCCCCGAGGGCGGTCAGCGAGGCCTTCGCGTACTTGCCGGCCGGCACGTCGGGGCCGGCGACCGCCAGCCGCCCCGAGCCCAGCGCCTTGGCCAGCGGCATGCCCTTGCCGACCTTGAGCGCCACCTTGGAGTCGGCCGGCGCGATCAGGGCCAGGCGGTTGGTCAGCAGGTCGCGGCGGCTGGCCGCGACGATCAGCTTGCGCTCGGCCAGGTAGTTCATCCAGTCGCTGTCGGCCGAGACATAGACGTCCGCCGGCGCGCCCTGCTCGATCTGGCGGGCGATCGCTGAAGAGGCGGCGTAGGAGAATCGCGCCTCACCGCCGGTCTTCTCGTACTCGGCCCCAACCTCGTCGAGGGCGTTCTTCAGCGAGGCGGCGGCGAAGACGGTGACCGGGGCGGCGTGGGCCGCGGTCGCCATCAGGGACGCGACCAGCAGCGACGCGACCCAACGAAGCAGCTTCATGACTGCGAGCTCCTAATGCTTGTGCTCGCCGGCGACCGGCGCGGCGTTGGCGAGGCGGATGACCTCGATGGTCTCGACCATGCGGGCCGAGCGGGCGGGCCGTAGATCGTCCTCGACGACGATGCGGAACGGACCGTCCTCCTTAAGCGGGCCGGAGGCGTCGCGGCCGGCCAGGATGATCTTGCCCTTGCGGGTGGCGGGATCGGTCTCGGCCAGGCCGAACACCACCTGATAGCCGTCCTTGGCGGTGACGCGGATGACGGTGGCCAGTTCGGGTCCGCGCACGGCCTTGCCGCTGGCCGCGCCAACCCGGGCGACGACGTCGGCGAGCGGCGCGCCTTCGAAGGTCGAGGTCTTGCCGTGATGGGTGACGGTCAGCTTGACCTGCGGCAAGGCGGCGAGATCAGCCGCCGACAGACTTGCGTTCTGCCCGTCGGCCCCCTTGAGGGCCACGCTTTGGGCCAGGGCGGGCCCCGCCAGCGAGAGGGCGGCGAGCACGGTGATAAGGGAAAGCGTGCGCATCGGCGCCTCCTATTCGACGGCCAGGATGACGTGCGGGGCCTTGACCAGGGCGGTGACCGCGTCGCCCGCCGCCAATTGCATGATCTCGGCGCTCTCGCGGGTGATGGTGGCGACCAGGGTCTTGCCGTCGGCCAGCGCCAGGCTGATCTCGCTGCTGACCGCGCCGTCCTCGCGCCGCAGAACCTCGGTGCGCAGCTGGTTGCGCGCGGAGGTCACCAGCCCCTCCCCCTTGGCCAGGAGGACGAAGCTGGACTTGATCAGGGCGATGGCGGGCTTGCCGACCGCTAGGCCCAGGTCCTCCACGCTCTGACGGGTGACGACCGAGACGATCTCGACCCCGTCGGCGACCTTGAGCGTGACTTCGGAGTTCACCGCGCCGGGAGTGATGTCGCTGACCACCCCGCGCAGCGCGTTGCGTGCGCTGGTCTTCATGCCGAGACTCCAGAAAAGGCCCTCGAGATCGTCGCCGCTGAGGCCGGCCTCGATGCGCGCCAGTGCGGCGGCCAGCTCGGCCTCGACCTTGTGGAAGGCGGCGATCACGGCCAGGCCGCGATCGGTGACCTGGGCCGCCCCGCCCGAACGGCCGCCAGGTTGGGCGGCGATGAGCGGCGCGTCGAACAGGTTGTTGAGCGCCTGCACCCCGTCCCAGGCGCCCTTGTAGCTGAGGCCCAGCCGCTTGGCCGCCGCGCTGATCGAGCCGAGTTCGACCACCGCCTCGAGCAGGGCGATGCGCTCGGCCCCGACGCGGCTGGCGCCGCGGCGAAGGAACAGGGCTGCGTCCAAGGAGCCGTTGACGCTCATCTCAGGGCCTCATGCGAAGGTCGGCGAAGACATCGCAACAGATCCATCCCGCTTCGTTATGAAGTCACACTACATAACGCGACTCGGTGAGCGGAACCAAACGTCTTACAGCCAAGCTCAGCCCAGGGCGGTCATCACCACGCCGGCGGCGGTGGCCGCGCCGCCCAGCATCTGGCGGACGGTGAGCTTTTCCTTGAACAGGCGACGGCCGGCCGCCGCGGCGATGGGCGCCTCGATCACGCCGACGGCGCGCACCGCGCCGGCCGGCGCCATGGCCAGAGCCGCGAACCAGCAGGCCGAGGCCGCCGCCCCGAAGAAGCCGGCGCCCAGCGACTGACGCCACGACGTCAGCACGGCGCGCAACGCCTGCGGGCGGGTGGCCCCGAGGAAGATCAGCAGGCCGATCGACTGCAGGGTCTGGGCGACACAGACGGACGCCGTGGCAGCGAACAGCGGATGGGCCGGATCGAGCGCCACGCCGGCCTGACGATAGGCGTTGAGGGTCACGCCGAAGGCCAGGCCCGAGGCCAGACCGAACAGCGCGCCCTGCGCCGCGCCCTTCTCAGCCCCGGCCTTGGGCCAGGAGAGCACCGCCAGCCCCGCGGTGGTGGCCGCCACGCCGATCCAGGCATGGGTGCTGAGATGGTCGCCGACCAGGACGCCCATCAGCGCCGCCAGCGGTAGGGACGATTGCTGCATGAAGGTCGCCACGGCGAAGCCGGAGCGGCGCATGGCGACCAGCAGGGCCGCAGTCGCCGCCACCTGGCCGGCCGCCCCGGCGCTGACCGCCGCGGCGAAGCGCCAGGAGAAGCGGGGATCGGCTTCCGGCGTGGCCAGGGCGACCACGGCGAAGATGATCAGGGCGAACGGCAGGCCGAACAGGAAGCGCACCAGGGTCGCGCCCCAGGGGCCGGCGTCGCCCACCAGGCCGCGCTGCAAGGCGTTGCGCGCGACCTGCAGCGGCGCGGCCGCCGCCGTCAGGAAAATCCAGAGCATGTCTCAATGATCCGCTCATCCCCGCGCAGGCGGGGACCCAAGCTGCATGGCAACCTTGGAACGCTGAATGGATTCCCGCCTTCGCGGGAACGAGCGGTGGCTCAGAAGCCCGAGGCGATCGCGTCGGGCGCGCTCTTTTCCTTGCGGGCGAAGAGGT
Organism: Phenylobacterium sp. 58.2.17; assembly: GCF_026411515.1. Classification (NCBI taxonomy): domain Bacteria; kingdom Pseudomonadati; phylum Pseudomonadota; class Alphaproteobacteria; order Caulobacterales; family Caulobacteraceae; genus Phenylobacterium; species Phenylobacterium sp. 58.2.17. Next base: position 9,103 of record NZ_JAPMTQ010000030.1, read on the forward strand.
TGTTGAGCGCGTTGACATAGGCCTTGGCCGAGGCGGTCAGGGTGTCGGTGTCGGCGGCCTGACCGGTCGCGATGCGGCCGTCCTCCTCAAGACGCACCGAGACCTGGGCCTGGGCGTCGGTGCCCTCGGTCACCGCGTGCACCTGGAACAGGCGCAGGATCGCAGTGTGCGGCACGACCTCGTGGATGGCGTTGAACACCGCGTCGACCGGACCGTCGCCGGTGGCCGTCGCCGCGCGCTCCTCGCCGTCCACCGTCACGGTCAACGTGGCTTCCTGCGGCCCGTCGGTGCCGGCGATCACGCGCAGGTGCTTAACCTGGATGCGGTCGGCGCCGGAGGCCAGGGCGTCGTCGACCAGGGCGATGATATCGTCGTCGAAGACGTGCTTCTTCTTGTCGGCCAGGTCCTTGAAGCGTTGGAAGGCTTCGTTCAGGGCGTTCTGGCCCAGTTCGTAGCCCAGTTCCTTCAGCTTCTCGCGGAAACCGGCGCGCCCGGCGTGCTTGCCCATCACCAGGTTCGAGGCGCCCTGCCCGACCGTCTCGGGGCTCATGATCTCGTAGGTGCCGCGATCCTTCAGCATCCCGTCCTGGTGGATGCCGCTCTCGTGGGCGAAGGCGTTCTTGCCGACGATCGCCTTGTTGAACTGCACCGGGAAGCCGGTAATCGCCGAGACGTAGCGGCTGGCGCGGGTGATGTGCTGGGTTTCAATGCCGGTGTGGAACGGCAGGGCGTCGCCTCGGACCTTGAGGGCCATGACGACCTCTTCCAGCGCCGCGTTGCCGGCGCGCTCGCCGATGCCGTTGATCGCGACCTCGACCTGACGCGCTCCGCCCTGCACGCCGGCCAGGCTGTTGGCGACGGCCAGGCCCAGGTCGTTGTGGCAGTGGGTCGAGAAGATCACCGTGTCCGCGCCGGGCACGTGCTCGATCAGGTCACGGAAAATGTCCGCATATTCCGATGGATAGGTGTAGCCGACGGTGTCGGGGATGTTGATCGTCTTGGCGCCGGCCTTAATCGCGGCCTCGACGCAGCGGCGCAGGAACTCCTGCTCGGTTCGGGTGGCGTCCTGGGCCGACCATTCGACGTCGCCGCACAGATTGCGGGCGTGGCCGACCGACTTGGTGATCATCTCCAGGATGTCTTCCTGGCTGGCCTTCAGGATGTGGTCGCGGTGGCTGGGGCTGGTCGACAGGAAGGTGTGGATACGGCCACGCTTAGCCGGGCGGATCGCCTCGGCGCATCGCTCGATGTCAACCATGCCAGCGCGGGCCAGGCCGCAGATGGTGCTCTCGGTAACGATCTTCGAAATCTCGCGAACCGCTTCGAAGTCGCCATTGGAGGCGATCGGGAAACCGGCCTCGATCACGTCGACCCGCATGTCCTCGAGGATCTTCGCCAGTTCCAGCTTTTCCTCCAGCGACATGGAGGCGCCGGGCGACTGCTCGCCGTCACGCATGGTGGTGTCGAAGACAATCACGCGATCACGAGAATCGCGGGCGGCGGCGTCGGATACGTTGGTCATTTGCGAACTCTCTTCGCGGGTATTCTGTAGGGGCGGGCGACGGGTGAATTGTCCCCTGAGCGCCCGGCCGCGGAGTCGCGCAGCCTAAAGGGTCGCCCAGGGGCGGCTAAGCCCCAGGTCAAGAAGAAGCAGGCTGTTCAGCTGCGTGCGCATGGCGCCGTGTGTACCCAAAGGGGGATCAAGCCGCAAGACTATTGCGCAAAATCAACGCCTGAGACGTATGCGCGCAATAACCTTCCCCTGGGCGCCTCAGGCGTTTTCCATCGCCAGCGCCTTCCAGACGGCCGGGCGGGCGATCATCCTGACCATATGCTCGCTGATCTTCGGGAACTGCGAGGGGTCGACGCCGTCGTCGTCCAGCCAGCTGGCGAGGGTGAACAGATAGGGGTCGCAGACCGTGTACTGCTCGCCCATCACCCAGGGACCGACGAACATCTCATCCTCGATCAGCTGGAAGCAGGTGGCCATGTTGTCGGCCACCTTCTCGCGCATCGCGGCCTGGGCGGCCGGATCGTCGGCCCAGCGCGAGGCGCGCGGCCCATGCGCATGGGCCACGTGCACGGTCGAGGCGAGATAGCCGTTGAACGCCTGCACCTGGCCGAAGCCGAACGGGTCGTTCGGCGCCAGTTGCGCGTCCGGGAACGACTGGGCGATGAAGGCCAGGATCGACAGGTTTTCGGTCAGCACGCCCATATTCGTGACGAGCGCCGGCACCCGGCCCTTGGGATTGAGCTCCAGGAACTCGGGCTTGTGCTGGTCGCCGGCGCGCAGATCCATGCGGATCGCCTCGTACTCGGCGCCGGCCTCCTCCAGGGCGATGTGCGAGGCGAGCGCGCAGGAGCCGGTGGAATAGAAGAGCCTGAGCATCAGTCGTCCTTCATGGGGCCGCTGATCGCGTCCTCGCGCGATTTCAGCCAGTTGCGGGCGAACCAGCCGATGGCGATCCAGGCGACGACGATCAGCGCGAGCCACAGCAGGTGGGCGCCGCCCTCCCCCTTCAGCACCTGGACGATGGAGTTGCCGGCGAAGGCGGTCAGCACGATCTTCGGCACGATGCCGATGGCGGTGCCGAACGCGAAGTCGCGCATCCGCATCGGGGTCACGCCGGCCGCCATGTTGACGACGATGAACGGCGCTGAGGGCACCAGCCGCACGATCAGGCTGGCCAGGAAGCCGTTGCGGCCGACCAGATCCATGAACCGCTGCACACCCTGGCTCGACAGCAACTGAAGGCTGCGCGCCCCCGCCGTGCGCCCGAGAAAGAAGCCTACCAAGGCCGAGACCATGGTGCCGATCCAGCTGTAGGCGAAGCCCGTCCAGGCGCCGAAGGCGACCACCGCAGCGGCGATCAGCACGAACTGCGGTACGCCCACGAAGGCGAGGATCGCGAAGGCCGCCACCGCCACCGGCAGCGCCCAGGGCCCGTCGGAAGCCAGACCCAGCCAGCGCTCGACCGTCGCCTCGCCGTCAAAGCCCAGCACCTGGGCGCCGAACAGGAACACCACGCCGACGCCGCCGAACAGCACGAAGGACACGGCGAGCGTGCGCCAAGCCTTGGCGTCCATTTCGGTGAGGAAGCGGATGATGCGGCGCATCGCTCTCCCGTCGCCTGTTCGGGCGGCGTGGTCAAGGAGGCCTCGCCCCGGCGCCGCCCGGTCGCTAGGCTGGCCCCATGCGTCAGGCGGCCGACATCCTCAGCGTCCAGACCCGCGGGCGCGGCCTGCACGAGATCACCGCCGAGATTCGGTGCTGGACCGAGCGCCAGGCGCTGGGAACCGGGCTGCTGACGATCTTCTGCCGCCACACCTCAGCCTCGCTGCTGATCCAGGAGAACGCCGCCCGCGAAGTGCGCAGCGACCTGGAGACCTTTTTCGAGGCCATCGCGCCCGAGGCGCCGGGCCGCTACGCCCATGACGACGAAGGGCCCGACGACATGCCGGCCCACATCCGCACGGCCCTGACCGGAGTGCAGCTTTCCATCCCGGTGATCGGCGGGACGCCGGCGCTCGGGACCTGGCAGGGTGTCTACCTATTCGAGCACCGTCGCCGCGCGCACCGGCGTGAGGTGGCGCTACACCTGCTGGGCGACTAGCCCGCGGCGGCCGGCTTCCAGTCAGCGCCCGGGATGGTGTTGACCATCCAGGGGATGCCGAACTGATCGACCACCGCGCCGTAGCCGGGGGACCAGAAGGTCTCGGCGAACGGCATGGTGACCTTGCCGCCCTGCGAGAGGGCGTCGAACACACGGCGCGCTTCGCCCGCGTCCTCGCTGTGGAAGGTGACGTCGAAGCCGTTCTTGGGCTTGTCGATGTTCGGCGCGAACTCGGGGGCCATATCCGCGCCCATCAGCGCCTGATCGTCGGCCTCCAGCCAGCAGTGCATCAGCCAGTCCTTGTGTTTGGGGTCGACCGGCATGTCGGGCGGCCCCTCGCCATAGGGAAAGGCTGCGGTGACCTTGCCGCCAAGGACCTTGGCGTAGAAGTCGAAGGCGGCCCGGCACTGGCCCTGGAAGCTGAGACTGGTGACAAGTTTCATGGGGCGTCTCCTCGGAGGGCGGCCGACGTTGGCCGCGCCCTGACGACAACGTCGAACGACACAATTCGTCGCCTCTCGACGGCGGAGCCGGGGCAGGCCATCAAGGGCTCGATGGCGGACACGGCGGACATTCGGCCCGAGGGCGGCGACGGACGGGACGCGCTGCGCGTCCAGGCCATCGCCGCAGCCATGGGGATCATCGCCGACCAGGGATTGGCGGCGCTGTCGATCCGCGACCTCGCCCAGACCATCGGCAAGAGCACGACGGTCATCGTCAATCTGTTCCAGACCAAGGCCGGCCTGCTTGCCGCAGTCGCCGAAGCCGGACTGCAGGCAGACGCCGAGTTCCATGCACGCTTCCTGACGCAGACCCGGAACGCGCCGCTCGAACGCTCGACCCTGCGTGTCCTGGCGATGGGTTATCTTCTGCGCCGCGCCGCCCCCGAGGCGCGCTTCGTCCGCGTGTGGGAGGAGTACCTGACCGACCACGAGGCCTGCGCCGCCGCCGACCCGCAGCTGCGGGCCTGGGCGCAGTTGCACGAGCGGGCCTGGGCTGAACTTCTGGAGCGCGCACCGGCGTTCGCACGTCTGGCCCCAGTGCTGGCGCCCTACCTTGCCATGGAGGGGCTCTACGCCAGCGCGCTGGTCGGGCGCGCCGACTACGACCTGCTCCTGGGCGAAGCGCTCGACGGGCTGATGGCGCGGGCGCTGGATGCGCCGTCGCCGCCGACGCCGGTGCTCGACTGGATCGAGGCCGGTCTGACGCCGCCGGAGCCGCCGGGTCTGGAAGCCGGATCGATGAAGCTGCGGCTGCTCGACACCGCCGCCGACCTGATCATGGAGGGCGGCGTCGGGGCGGTGACCAACCGCTCGGTCACCCAGCTCGCGAAGGCGTCGACCTCGACCATCCTCTACCATTTCGGAGACATGCGGACTTTCCTGACCCAGGCCATCTGGCACAGCGTGTTTCGCGAGATCCCCGCCTATCTCGACTGGCGCCGACCGCTCGACCGCAGCCGGCCGGCGGATCTCGCGGCGTGGTCGGAGCTAATGGCCGCGACCTTGAAGCTCGCCCCGCCCGACGAACCCGCTGCCGCCGGCTTCTACGTGAAATACGCCCGGCTGATCGCCCAAATCTGCCTGCTTGCTCGGCGCGATCCGGCGCTCCAGGACCTGGCTGCACTGCTGCGCGGGCCGGAAGGCGGCGGGACGTTCGCCCGCCGCGAGGCGATCTGGCCGCCGCAGTTCGCGCTGACCCGGATGAGCGCCGCGCATTTCGCCATCTGGATCAAGGGCCGTGCGCTGCTGAACGCCATCGCACCGCCCGCGAGCGAAGCTCCTCAAGTGCAGCTGCAGGCCGCGGCGCTGGCCATCGCATCCCGCGCCTGAACAGCCGAACAAGCGTTTTTTTCAACTCACATAACACTGCGCGTCATCAAAGCATCGCAAGCAGACACTATAGCCACCCCGCATCGAACGACTGCTTTTTCGACTAACCCAGTTCGGGGCGGGGATTTCCATGAACTTCAAGTCCAAGGCGGCGCTCGCCGCTGTTCTGCTGGCCGGCGCCAGCGCCGCCGCCATGCCGGCCGCCGCCGATGACGCGGCCCAAGTCGACGAGTTGATCGTCACCGCCCGGCGGCGGGCGGAATCCGAGCAGAAGGTGGCCACGGCGCTCACCGTCCTCAGCGGCGACGAGCTGGAACGCCGCAACATCGAGACGGTCAACGATCTCGAGAACAGCGTGCCGAACCTGGAGGTCACCAGCCAGCTCGGCGGCGGACAGCCGCAGTTCCGCATCCGCGGCGTCGGCATGACCGACTATGCGGCCAACAACACCTCGACCGTCGGAGTCTATATCGACGAGGTCGCCTATCCCTACGGGTCGATGACCCAGGGCGCGTTGTTCGACGTGGCCCGCATCGAGGTGCTGCGCGGGCCGCAGGGCATCCTCTACGGCCGCAACACCACCGGCGGCGCGGTCAGCGTCATCACCAACGCCCCGACCAAGGCGTTCGACGCCGGGATCAACGCCTCGTACGGCCGTTACAACGCCTTCCACGCCGATGGCTTCGTCTCCGGTCCGCTCACCGACACGCTGTCGGCGCGCCTGGCCGCCACCGTCGACCAGGGCGGCGCCTGGCAGTACCACCGCGACACGCTGGAGGAGCTGGGCGACAAGGACCGCTGGGCGGTGCGCCTGCGCCTCGACTGGCAGCCGACCGACGCCACCCAGATCGACGGCTCGCTGCGCTACAATCGCGACCAGTCGGACGGCCTGGGCCTGCGCCTCGTCACCCGCCCGTTCCAGTCGCACAACTATCCGCCGATCGGCCGGCTCTATCCGATCGACACTGAGCACCGCATCACCGGCTGGGGCATCAGCCCCTATTTCGCCAACCTGATCGGGGTCTCGCCGAACGCCAAGCCGTTCCGCGACAACGAGGGCTGGGGCGCCAACGTCCGCCTGCGCCACGACTTCGGCTGGGCGGCGCTGACCGCCGTCGCCGCCTACGAGACCCTTGAGCGGCGCGAGTTCAACGACTGGGACGCCACCGCCTCGAACGAGGCCGGGACGTTCTTCTTCAACGACATCGAGACGCTGTCGCAGGAAGTGCGCCTGGTGTCGCCGGCGGAGGGCCGCTTTCGCTGGCTGGCAGGCCTCTACCATTCCACCGAGACGGTGGACGGCGGCTTCTATTCGGACTTCTCGGAAGCCTCGGCCCTGCGTAACTGGATGAGCACCAGCTACACGCAGGAGGTCCAGACCACCGGCGTGTTCGGCAATGTCGACTACGACCTGACCGAACGCCTGACGCTGTCGGCGGGTCTGCGCTACGAGGACGAGACCCGCGAGCTGAAGGACTTCCTGACCCAGGTCCTGGCCCCGGTCCCCAACCGCCTGGCCTCGACCAACGCCGAGCAGTCGATGGGCGAATGGTCCGGCAAGATCGGCCTGGAATACAAGGCCAGCGACGATGTCCTACTGTTCGCCAGCGCCGCCCGCGGCGTAAAGTCCGGCGGCTTCACCACCTACAACAGCGGCCTGCCCCAACAGCTCGAACCGTTCACCCCCGAGACGCTCTACGCCTATGAGGCCGGGGTGAAGTCGGAGTTCTTCGACCGCAGGCTGCGGGTCAACCTGTCGGCCTTCTACTACGACTACCGCGACCAGCAGCTGCAGGGCATCCTCTACACCCAGACCGGCCGGGTCGGCCGGATGATCAACATTCCGAAGTCGCACATCTGGGGCGGCGAGCTGGACCTGACCTGGCGGCCGACCGAGCGCCTGACCATCAACCAGTCTCTCGGCTACAAGTACGGCGAGTACGACGAGTTCTACTTCGTCAACTCGGCGGCTACCGAAGCGGCGCGCGACCCGGTCACCGGCCAGTACAACACCATCGTCTACAGTGACCGCTCGGGCGAGCGCCTGCCCTTCCCGCGCGCCGACTACAAGGGCGCGATCAGCTACGTGATGGACGTCGGTCCGTGGCAGTTCGAGGCCGAGACCAACTACAACTATCGCAGCGCGCTGTTCAGCACGACGTCGAATTCGGTGATCGGCGACTACTGGCTGGTAAACGCCAACCTGACCGCGCGACCGATCGACGGCCGCTACTCGGTCGGGCTGTGGGTGAACAACGCCCTCGACAGCTATTTCGAAGAGACCCGCAACGCCTTCATCTCGGCGGCCACCGCCAGCCCGCACCCGCCGCGCACCTACGGCGTGCGGATGAGCTGGCGCTACTGATCCCCCCGGGGCCCGCGCCCCATTCGGGCCCCAGCACTGGCCCGCCGGACAGGACGCGTCCGGCGGGCCCCTTTGCATTCGGAGAGCACGCATGACCCTCGACCGTCGCGCGTTGATCGGGAGCGGATTGGCGCTAGGCGCAGCGAGCGCCGCGCCAGCGAGCGCTGCGCCCTCTCCCTTCCAGCACGGCGTCGCCAGCGGAGAGCCCACCGCCGCCAGCGTACTGCTGTGGACGCGGCTAACCGGCGTCGGCGAAGCGGCCGGCCGCTGGCGGCTGGCGCGCGACCCGCAGATGGCCGACGTCGTGGTGCAGGGCGATTTCACGGCCCGGGCCGAGCGCGACTTCACAGTCAAGGTGGAGCCGGCGGGCCTGCAGCCGGGAACGGACTACTGGTACCAGTTCGAAGCCGCCGGCGCGCTCTCGCCCATCGGCCGGACCCGGACGCTGCCGACGGGCCGGCTCGAGCAGTTGGACCTCGTGGTCGCCTGCTGCGCCATGTACACGATGGGCCGCTTCCACGGGTATCGCGCCATCGCCGAGCGGCCGCGGCTCGACGCGGTGCTGTTCGTCGGCGACTACATCTACGAGTACGGGGCGTCGAACTATCCGGGCATGGCGACGCTGCGCCCCGCCGATCCGCCGCACGACACCCTGACGCTGAGCGACTATCGCCGCCGCTTCGCCCAGGCGCGGACCGACGCCGACCTGCAGGCCGCCCACGCCCGCGCGCCCTGGATCTGCACCTGGGACGATCACGAGATCGCCAACGACGATTGGACCGGCGGGGCCCAGGGCCACGCGGCCGAGCGCCAGGGCGACTGGGAGATCCGCAAGATCGCCGCGGTGCGCGCCTATTACGAATGGATGCCGATCCGCGACCCAGATCTCGCCGAGCCCTACGGGGTTCAAAGGGCGGCCGCGTTCGGCGACCTCGCCACCCTGATCGTGCCCGAGAGCCGACTGAAGGCCCGCGAGCAGCAGCTCAGCATCCAGCGCGACCTGGAGTTCACCACAGGGCCGGACGGATCGAAGGTCCCCGACCTCGCGGGCTTCCGCCGCAAGATCGCCGCGCCGGAACGCGCGATGCTGGGTGCCCAGCAACTCGACTGGCTGGCGCGTGAAGTCGAAGATTCTGTCGCCGCCGGTCGCCCGTGGGTGCTGCTCGGCAGCGCGACGATCATGGGCGACTACGACTATCCGGACATGTCGGACTTCGCCCCGGCCGGCGGCCCGCTCAAGGGCTTCTTCGAGATGACCCGGCTGAAGCTGCCGCTGCTGAACCTCGACGCGTGGAGCGGCTACGGCGCCGAGCGTCAGCGGGTCTACGACATCATTCGCCGGACTGGCGCGCAGGCCGTGGTGCTTTCGGGCGACAGCCACATGGCGTTCGCCAACGGACTGCATGACGCCCAGGGCCAGGTCGCGCTGGAAGTCGCCGCCACCACGATCACGGGCCCGTCGCTCGGCTCGGTGCTGGCCATGGGGCAGGCGCCGCTGGGCGAGCGGCTGGCCGCCGCCAACCGCGACATCGCCTGGTGCGACCATCTGGCGATCGGGTTCATCGCCCTCCGACTGACCCGCGAGACCGTTGTGGCGGAGTTCGTGTCGGTCATCGATCCGCGTGGATCCGATCCCACCACCGTTGTGGCCCGCCGCGTGGAGGCGCGTGCGGGCCAGCCGTGGCGTTTCGACCGCAAGGTACAGCGGCCGGAACAACAAGCGCGGCTGGAGCGCCGGTCATAGACCTAAGCATGGAATTCTAGACGCTACAGCCCCAGGAACTCGAACGGCGGCGCTTCCTTGAACTGGGCCGAGACCTCGCCCGCATAGACGTTGCGCTGATCCTTGCCGAGATCGAGCCGCTTCACCTTGCCGGTCTCACGGGAGAAATCGAGCTTGTTCAGATCCACCCAGAAGGTGTTGGGCGTCAGGGCGGATTCGAAGAAGTATAGCTTGCGCTTGTGGTCGGCGACGGTGCGCCAGCGGGTCGAGGAGATGTTCGGCTGGTCCGGCGTCGTGATGCCGTACGGCACCGAGGCGTTGCGGATCACGCTGAACATGCTGGCCAACGCCACCACTGGGTCTTCGCTCTTGGGTATGGCGTTCACGTAGAACGAGGCGCGGGCGAAGCGGTCGGAGGCGCGATTGGTCCCGGGCAGCATCACCGTGCCGCCGATCTGCCGCCAGTAGGCGTTGAGCACCAGTTGCTCGTCGAAGGTCGGCGAGTTGGTCATCACCTGGTACTTGCGGTCGTGGTGGATCACCTGCTTTCCGCCGATGTACTCGACGATGGCGCTGTCGCCGCTGGCGTCCGACATCGACAGGTGCAGCGTCGTCAGCCGATCCTCGCCAGGCACCTTGTCGGTGATGACGGTGAACGGTTCCTTTTCCAGCGCAGCGACCGCCTCTGCGACGGTGGCGAAGTTGTCGAGCACATACTGGCCCCAGGCGGCGATGGTCAGGCCAGGCTTCGAACCCTTGCCGAAGGCTGGGTACTCCGACTCCACCAGCCAGAGCAGGTTCACCGCCAGGCCAGCCTCGTTCATGCCGTCGGTCGTGGAGACGTCGTAGCCGGTGGCGACGACGCTGCCGTACCTCGAGGTCCATTTGATGGAGTTGGGTCCCGCCTGACCGTCATGGCTCATGCCGCGCGGGAAGGCGTAGAGGTTGGTCTGGACGTCGACCTTCCAGTCCATCGACCGGGCGGTGATCACATCATTGTTCGCGCCGAGGTACACCACGCGCGTGCAGGCGTTGGCCGCCGCCGGGACAAGCACCAGGGCCGCGGCCGCCAACAGGCCCGGCAAAACAGACAATACGGAATTGAGCACAGCTGTTCTCCAGCCAGGCGCGCCCCCGCCGCGCCTCGCAATGCGATTTCCCACGCCCTGCAATTGCAAGTGTTGTCGCAACACTCGCCAGCAGGCAAGCACTCGCAGCCATGACATAACAATATAAGGATATCTTTATATCCATCTTGACGAAGAGCCTAGAACGGCGCTGAATGCTCGGGTCGTGGTTCTCTGGGGCGCTCGCGCTCCCGAGCTAAGAGGGAATCCGGTGACGGCGTCGCGCCTGGCGCGGCGTCCATGCCGGAGCTGCCCCCGCAACTGTGAGCGGCGAGCCGAAGTCCATCTGCGTGTCACTGGCGTCATTCTGCGCTGGGAAGGCCGGACCGAAGCGTCGACCCGTGAGCCAGGAGACCTGCCCCGACAGATAACGTCCTCCGGCGGGGTGTCCGGTCAGGCCGCAAGCCTGTCGCGTCGACGCTCCCTCGCCGGCGCGTGCATGCTCGCGACCGGCCACGCCTCGCCACAACAGAATGGCAGAGGCTATGTCCGTCACCGTCGCCACCCTTGGATTTCCCCGTATCGGTCCCCGCCGCGAGCTGAAGACCGCCCTCGAACGCTATTGGTCGGGCAAGTCCGATCGCGCCGAACTGCTGGCGCTGGCCGCGGAGCTGCGCGCCAGGACTTGGCGGCGCCAGGCGGAGCTGGGCGTCGATCACGTGCCGAGCAATGACTTCTCACTCTACGATCACGTGCTCGACACCAGCGCCATGGTCGGTGCGATCCCGCCCGTCTACGGCTGGAGCGGCGGCCCGGTGGAGCTGGACACCTACTTCGCCATGGCACGGGGCGCCCAGGGCGAGGCCGAGGCGACCGATTGCGGCCACGGCCACCGCCACGCGATCGACGCGCCGGCGGCCGAGATGACCAAGTGGTTCGACACCAACTACCACTACCTGTCGCCGGAGGTCGTACCGGGCCAGACCTTCGAGCTCGCCTCCACCAAGGCGATCGACGAGTTCATCGAGGCCAAGGCGCTGGGGATCATCACGCGGCCGGTGCTGCTGGGCCCGGTCACCTTCCTGAAATTGGCCAAGAGCAAGGTCGAGGGCTTCCATCCGCTCGAGCTGCTGGACGATCTGCTGCCGGTCTACGCGACCGTTCTCAACCGGTTGGAACAGGCCGGCGCCTGGTGGGTGCAGATCGACGAGCCATGCCTGGTCACAGACCTCACCGACGCCGACCGCAAGGCCCTGCACCGAGCCTATCGCCTGCTGGCGCGCACCGCGCCGGGGGTGAAACTGATGCTGACCACCTATTACGGCGGCCTGGACGACAATCTGGAGACGGCGCTCGCCCTGCCGGTCGCCGGCCTGCATGTCGATCTCATCCGCGCGCCCGAGCAGTTCGAACGCGTGCTGGCCAATGCTCCGACGGGCATGGTGCTCTCGCTCGGCGTCATCGATGGGCGCAATGTCTGGCGCGCCGACCTCGAGCGGCTGCTGGATCGGCTCGAACCGCTGCTGGCCACGGATCGCGACGTGGTGCTGGCGCCGTCCTGCTCGCTGCTGCACACGCCCATCGACCTGGCCCAGGAAAGGGCGCTCGATGAGGACGTCCGCTCCTGGCTGGCCTTCGCGGTTCAGAAGATCGAGGAACTGGTCGTGCTCGCCCAAGCCCTGAACAAGGGCCGCGGCGGCGTCGCCGGCGCCCTGGCCGCCTCGAGCGCGGCGGCCAGGGCGCGGGCGGTGTCGGCGAAAATCCACGATGCGGGGGTCGCCCGGCGGCTGGCGGCGACGACCCCGGCCATGGCGCAACGGGCCTCGAGCTTCAGTCGTCGCCAGGCGGTGCAGATCCCGCGCCTCGACCTGCCGGCCTTCCCGACCACGACCATCGGCTCGTTTCCGCAGACCGACGAGGTGCGCAAGGCGCGCGCCGCGCACGACAAGGGCGATCTGAGCGACGCCGACTATGCAGCCTTCCTGCGCGAGGAGACGGCCCGGACAGTACGCTGGCAGGAAGAGATCGGCCTGGACGTGCTGGTTCACGGCGAATTCGAGCGCAACGACATGGTCCAGTATTTCGGCGAGCAACTGAACGGCTTCGCATTCACCCGGCACGGCTGGGTGCAGTCCTATGGATCACGCTGCGTGCGGCCGCCGATCCTCTATGGAGACGTCTCGCGGCCGGCGCCGATGACGGTGGAGTGGTGGCGTTATGCGCAAAGCCTGACGCAGCGGCCCATGAAGGGGATGCTGACCGGACCGGTGACGATCCTCAACTGGTCGTTCGTGCGCGACGACGTCACGCGCGAGCTGGCCTGCCGGCAGATCGCGCTGGCGATCCGCGACGAGGTGCTGGACCTGGAGGCGGCAGGAGCCAGCATCATCCAGATCGATGAGGCGGCCCTTCGGGAAGGCCTGCCGCTGCGCCGCGCCGATTGGGACCACTACCTCGGCTGGGCGGTGGAATGCTTCCGGCTAGCCGCGTGCGGGGTCGCCGACCACACCCAGATCCACACGCACATGTGCTACTCTGAGTTCAACGACATCATCGCTGCGATCGGGGCGATGGATGCTGACGTGATCTCGATCGAGACCGCACGCTCGCAGATGGAGCTGCTCGACGCCTTCGCCGGCTACGCCTACCCGGCCGAGATCGGCCCGGGGGTCTACGACATCCACTCCCCGCGGGTGCCGGCCGTCGCCGAGATGGGCGAGTTGCTGACCGCCGCCCGCGCGCGGCTGTCGTCCGGCCAGCTGTGGGTCAATCCCGACTGCGGCCTGAAGACCCGCAAATGGCCCGAGACCCGCGCCGCGCTGGTCAACATGGTCGCGGCAGCGAAGGCCGCCCGCGCGAGCTGATCCGGCTTCCGCGGCTGTGGCTCCCCGTCACGGCCGCGGAAGCTAGTACGAGCGCTGCCGGATCCCCCAGCGGCCGTTCTCGAAGGTGACGATCCAGAGGTTGGCGTGGCGGCTGAGCACCGCCCCGCCCTCCCCGTCACGTGAATACTCGATCAGTAGATGCACCTTGGTCGGACTGGAGAGCACCGCGCGCTTGTCCTGATAGGTGCTGCGGCGCCAGCCGCGGGCCGCCAACCCCTCGAAGAAGTCGGCCGGCAGCTGGCCCGGCGTCTTCCAGACGACCAATCGTTCTCCGTCGAGAATGACGTGCGGAAAGTGCAGCAGGCCGTCCATGCCCGCCGGGTCGCGGGCGTTGAAGCGCTCGGTGAAGGCTTCGACACAGGCGACGGCCGCGGCGATCGCCTGCGGATGCTCGATCCGCTTGGACATGTGCACAGCCACGCCGCCGTTCAGCGCCTCTTCCCGGTCGATCCGGTAGCCGAGCGACGCATAGAGGACGATGTTCGCCGCAAAAAGCTGGTTGGTGTAGAGCCGCACGCCCGCCAGCCCGGCGTCCGTGGCGATCTGCTCGGCGAGCGCCATCAGCCGGACGCCGAAGCCGCGGCCCTGGAAAGCGGGCCGCACGGCGACGTTGACGACCAGCAGCTGCTCGCCGTCCACGACCGTCTCGATCAGCGCCGCCAAGTCCTGGCCGACATGCAGCAGGTGGAAACGATGCGTAGCTAACGCCTGCGCGTAATCGACGGTCATCGGCAGCGGCTCGCGCCCGATCAGCGGAACCCACTTCGCATAGGCCTCACGGGTCAGAAGCCCTATCGCCTCGGCGTCGGCCGGTTCGGCCCGGCGCAGGTTCACCGCCTCGTTCATCTCGCCCCTCCGTGCTCGGTGAAGCTTAGCAGCGCCGTGCGGCAACAGGGTCGGAATCGGCATCGCTGCCCGCTTGCCCGCTTTGCCTTTGCGCGGCCTTCGGCTAAACCGCCCGCGTTCCATTCAACCTGCTCCGGGAGTCTGCCCGCCATGTCGCTCGAATCCTCCGCGCTCGCCCGCGTTAAGCCGTCCGCCACCCTGGCGGCGGATGCGAAAGCCCGGGAACTGAAAGCGCAGGGCCGCGACGTGATTTCGCTGGCGGCGGGCGAGCCCGATTTCGACACGCCCGACAACATCAAGGAAGCCGCCATCAAGGCGATCCGCGAGGGCAAGACCAAGTACACCAACGTCGACGGCATTCCCGAGCTGAAGGAAGCCATCGTCGCCAAGTTCCAGCGCGAGAACGGCCTCACCTACAAGACCAGCCAGGTGAACGTCTCGCCCGGCGGCAAGCCGGTGATCTGGAACGCCATGCTCTCGACGCTGAACCCCGGCGACGAGGTGATCATCCCGACGCCGTACTGGGTCAGCTACTGGGACATCGTGCTGCTGGCCGGCGGCACGCCCAAGGCCGTGGCGACTTCGGACGCCACCGGTTTCAAGCTGCAGCCCGCCGACCTGGAAGCGGCGATCACGCCGAAGACCAAGTGGGTGTTCCTGAACTCGCCGTCGAACCCGTCGGGCGCGGCCTACACCAAGGAGGAGCTGCGCGGCATCGCCGACGTGCTGCTGCGCCATCCGCACGTGTGGATTCTGACCGACGACATGTACGAGCACCTGGTGTTCGGCGACTTCCAGTTCTGGACCATCGCCCAGGTCGAGCCGGCGCTCTATGACCGCACCCTGACCATGAACGGGGTCAGCAAGGCCTACGCCATGACCGGCTGGCGGATCGGCTATGCGGCCGGCCCCGAGGCGCTGATCAAGTCGATGGCCAAGGTGATGAGCCAGACGACCTCGAACCCGGCCTCTATCTCGCAATGGGCGGCGGTCGAGGCGCTGAACGGCACGCAGGAGTTCATCAAGCCGAACGCCAAGCTGTTCGAGGCCCGCCGCGACCTGGTGGTCTCGATGCTGAACCAGGCCAACGGCATCGCCTGCCCGACCCCGGAAGGCGCGTTCTACGTCTATCCGTCGGTCGAGAAGCTGCTGGGCAAGACCTCCCCCAGTGGCAAGGTGATCAACAGCGACCAGGACTTCGCCGTTGAACTGCTGGAGCAGGAAGGCGTCTCGGTGGTGTTCGGCGCTGCCTTCGGCCTCTCGCCGTTCTTCCGCATCAGCTACGCGACCTCGAACGCGGTGCTGGAAGACGCCTGCACCCGCATCCAGCGCTTCTGCGCCAACGTGAAGTGATGGACGCCGCCGCACGCCGCGCGCTTGCGGCGGACGTCGACGCCGTGGCGCGCCTGACCGGGACCTTCGTCCTGCGCTCGGGCGCGACCGCGAGCGAGTATTTCGACAAGTACCGGTTCGAGGCCGATCCGCGGCTGCTGTCGCGGATCGCCGCCGCCATGGTCCCGCTCGTCCCAAGCGACGCCGAAGTGCTGGCCGGAGTCGAACTGGGCGGCGTGCCGATCGCTACGGCGATGTCGCTGGCCAGCGGCATGCCCGCCGCCTTCGTGCGCAAGCAGGCCAAGACCTACGGCACCTGCCTGGCGGTGGAGGGCGGCGACCTCACCGGCAAACGCGTGGTCATCGTCGAGGACGTGATCTCCACCGGCGGCGCCGTCCGCGACGCCAAGGCCCGGCTGGACGAAGCCGGCGCGATCACGGTGGCGGTGGTGTGCGCAGTCTGGCGCGCCGATCGCCCGCCCGCCATCGAAGGCCTCGACATCCCGGTCTTCGCGGCCCTGACCCTGGCCGACCTGAAGCCCGCCTGAAGAGTTCGGGCGAAGCTCTGACCGCAGGCCCCGCGCACGGGTCGGGCCCAATCAACAATCAATTAATCGGTCGGAGCGTCTAAGCGACACCCGCCTCGCCTTCTAGTAGGCGCTGGCGGAATTTTACCCATCATAACGAGCATACACTGTGAGCCAGCCCAGCTATTCGAACGCCGTCGGTTACATCGGCGAGCAGTTCGTCACTTTGTATTTCGATGTCGCCCTCGACGTCGGCAATCCGCCGCTGCCAGGCTTCTTCGGCGTTCAGATTAACGGCACGGGCGCTACGGTCACCAGCCTCACCGTCGACGGCGCCGCCAAGACGGTCACCCTGGGCCTCAACTTGCCGCTATTGGCAGGCGACATCGTCGAATTCGTCTACACCGACCCCAGCACCGGCGACGACGTGAGCGCCATTCAGGGCGTAGACGGGATGGACGCCGCCGGCTTCTCTCACGCGATCATCGTCGCCACTACGCGCCCCCCTCCGGCCGCGCCGTCGACCCCGGCGCTGGCCTCCGGCAGCGACAGCGGGGCCCTGGGTGACGACACCACCAACGACACCACCCCGACGGTCACGGGAACCGCAGCGGCGAACGCCACCATCAAGCTCTACGACAGCGACGGGACCACGCTCCTCGGAACGGGGACCGCCGACGGCTCCGGAAATTGGAGCATCACCAGCTCCGCCCTCTCGGAGGGAACCCATACGCTCAAGGCGACCCAAGCCATCGGCGGCGGCGCCAGCGCCCTTTCGGGGGGACGGGTGCTAACCATCGACACCACAGCGCCGGCCAGCCAGAGCATCGCGGTGGTCGGAACCCCCGCGCCGAGCGCCACCACCATGGACCTGACCGTGACCTTTTCGGAGGCCGTCACGGGCGTCGACATCGGCGATTTCAACGTCGACACGACTGGGACGGCGAACGCCGCTCCCACCTCCATCAGCGGCTCGGGAACGACTTACACGGTAACGCTCACGTCGGTCACCGGCGACGGCACGATCCGGCTCGACCTCAAGGGCTTTGGCACTGGAATCCAAGACAAGGCGGGCAATGCGATCACCGGCGGGTACACGGCGGGGGCGGCCATCACCCTCGACCACACGGCGCCCACCGTCGCCAGCATTGTCCCCAACACGGTCGGCCCGACCAACGCCACGACCCTGACCCAGACGCTCACCTTCACGGAGGCCGTCACCGGCTTCGACGCCAACGACCTTTCCATCACCAGGACGGGAACGGCGAACGCCGCCATCGCCTCCGTCAGCGGCTCGGGAACAACCTACACGGTGACCCTGAACGGCGTCTCCGGCGACGGCACGATCCGGCTCGATCTCAAGAGCTCGGGCACGGGCATCACCGACGCGGCGGGCAATGCGATCGCAGGCGGCGCGACGGGAACCGCCGCCACCATCGCCCAGCTCCCTTCCCAGCCCGAGCCGCCCACTCCTCCGCCGACTTTGGGAGGGACCGGCGACGATCGCCTGGATCTGCGCGGCGGCGGGTTCGACCATCTCCCGCACACCTACGCCGGGGGCGCGGGAGCGGACACGGTCTACGGGGGTGACGCCGGGGACACGCTGCAGGGCAACGCCGGCGACGACAGCATCGTGGGCGGCGTCGGCCAGGACCTGATCTATGGCGGCCAGGGCGACGATCGCCTGGACGCCGGCCGCGGGAACGACCTGGCCTTTGGTGATCGTGGCGACGACAGCATCGCCGGGGGCGACGGGAATGACACCCTGAACGGCAACACCGGCGCTGACAGCCTCATCGGCGGGATGGGCGATGACGTGATGCTGGGCGGCCAGGATCACGACCAGCTGGAGGGGGGCGTTGGCGGCGACTTGCTGTTCGGCGATCTCGGAAACGACACCGTGCTGGGCAATACCGGCGCCGACACCATTGTAGGCGGGGCCGGAAACGACGTGCTCCTGGGCGGCAAGGACGACGACCAGCTGGACGGCGGAGACGGCGCGGATGTCCTGTCCGGCGATCTGGGGAACGACACCCTCTCCGGCGGTCTGGGGGCGGACGTCTTTTCCTTCACCAGCGGCGTCGATCACGTCACCGATTTCCGCGCCGCCGACGGCGACCGGGTGCAACTGCAGCCCGGCGCCGCCTACACCCTGGCGCAGGTGGACGAGGACACGGTCATCGACCTCGGCCACGGGAACCAGTTCGTTCTCGACAACGTGCAGCTCTCGTCCCTGCCCGCCGGCTGGATCCTCAGCTGAGCGGGGGAAAAGAAAACGGCCCGGATCGCTCCGGGCCGTCTTCGTCTGAGGCAAGGCTCTAATGCTTCTCGCGCCAGGCCGCCTTTGCCGCATCCTTCGTCAGGTTCAGGCGGACCTTCTCGTCGACCACATCGTCCACCCACGAGAGCGGGATGAGGTGGTGCTTGAGGCCTGAGCCGAGGTCGAGCTTGGCGAGTTCGATGTCGTCGCCGACCAGATGGTCGACTCGGCCAATGTGGCCGCCGTCCGAGCCGATGACTTCCATGTGTTCGCGAATGCCGGGATGCATGGCGCTCTCCTGATCTGGGGTGATTTGGGATCGCACAGGAACGGGCCGGCGGCCGCCCGGTTTCAGCTTGGCAGGAGATAAAGCCGACCGCGCCCTACGCCGCAGACCCGAGGTCGAGGATGTCCTCCTCCGCGCCGGCGGCCGGCAGGGTGAAGACGATCGTGCAGACGACGCCGTCGCGCGCAAAATCGAGGTCGACCACGCCGTCGAGCTGGTGCGCCAGCCCGCCGACGATGACCCGGGTGCCGAATCCCCGACGGTCCGGCGGCGTCACGGGCGGGCCGCCGCTTTCGCGCCAGACGATCCGGATCTGGCGCGGACCGGACCCCGGCGCCAGCGTCCAGGTGACCTGCACGCGGCCGTCATGGTTGGAGAGCGCTCCATACTTCACGGCATTGGTCGCCAGCTCGTGGAACGCCATGCCGAGGGCGACGGCGGTGTTGGGCGGCAACCAGACCGCCTCGCCGGTGACGATCACCCGTTCCCCGTGGTCGCCATCATACGGACTGAGCTCGCTGGCGATGAGTTCGGCGAGACTGACGCCGGTCCAGTTGTCGCGCGTCAGCAGGTTATGGGCCTGGGAGAGCGCGATCAGCCGGGCCTCGAAGCTCTTGCGCACGCTGTTCACGTCGGCGCCGTGCCGCAGGCTCTGGGCGGCGATCGACTGCACCGTGGCCAGGGTGTTCTTCACCCGATGATTCAGCTCGTCGAGCAGCAGCTTCTGGCGGGCCTCGGCGGCGATGCGCGCCACGATCTCGCGCTCGGCGGCCAGCCGCGCCTTCACCTGCCGCCAGGTCGCCAGGCTGACCAGCGTGGTCGCCAGCAGCCCGCCGACGATGAAGGCCAGCGTCACCCAGCGGTCGGCCCCGTGGTCATAGTCGGTGCGCGCGCGATAGATGATGGTCCAGGTCCGCCCGGCGATGTCGAGCGTCCGGGTCGCGACCAGGCCGCCGCGCTGGGCCGCCGCGTCCGGCGACTGGTTAAGCAGGGTGGCGACCGACGGCGCGCCGTCATAAACCGCGTAGTCGAGTCCGGCGCTCTTGGCCGCCGGCAGGACGCTGGCCAACAGGTCGCCGGCCTGGAACGGGGCGTAGACGAAGCCCATCAGAAGCTCGCGCCGGGCGGCGACTGTGCTTGGGACCTCTCCGCCGTGATAGACAGGTTCGTAGATCAGGAAGCCGGCCTGGCGATTGGCCTCAATCTCCTCGACCGCCTCTACCTTGCCCGAGAGGGCCGGCAGGCCGGTGTCGCGGGCGCGGTCCATCGCCTCTCGGCGCACCGGGAAGGCGTACATGTTGAAGCCGAGCGCGCGCCGGTTCACGAAATCCATCGGTTCCAAATAGACGATGGCGTAAAGCTCGCCTTCCGCCGAGGGACGCAGGGGCGCGTCCGGCACCCCCTCCGCGCGCATGTAGGCGGCCAACCCCGCTTCGCCACCGGCCGGCGCCCGTACGGTGTAGCCGATGCCCTGGATGCCCGGATAACGGCGCGTCAGTTCGACTCGTCGGGCGAAGGCGCGAAACTCGGCGGCGCTGACGTCCTCGCTGGCCGCGAACAGCCCGGCCCCGGCCCGCAGCACGGCCATGTAGGTGTCCAGACGATTGGCGACGGCCTCGTTGGCCTGGTCGACGATGGCGTCGAAACGCAAGCTCTCGCGCGCTTGCCGCCCCTGCTCCATCATATAGGTCCCGGCCAAGGTGGCGACGAGCCCGACCGCCGCCACGATCGCGGGCCAAGTCAGGACCGGCCACCCCCGCACCCGCTCTATCAGTCTCTCGCGAAAGCTGGCCGCCACGGCGTCATCCGATCCTAGCCGAGATCAACGCCTTAGCTCCGAATAGGAGCCCAGAAAAGAACGCCGTTATCAAGTATGGGCGGCGGCGAGACATGAACAGCCCCAACCTGACACCACACGCCTGAGGGCGTATCGTCGGCGGGCGCAGCACTTCAGGGCCGGGAGCCGGGAGGACCGATGAGCAACGTCGTGAACCTGAACAAGGCCCGCAAGGCGCGTGACCGCGCCCGCGCACGCGAGCAGGCGCGGGAGAACCGCGTCAGGTTCGGCCGCACCAAGGCCGACAAGGATCTGACCAGCGCCGAGTTGCAGAAGTCTGAGCAAGCCCTTGACGGCGCGAAGCTCGACAAACCTGAATAGACCAAGGGCGTGGGTGGGGAAGGCTCGACACTCCCCCACCCGCCCGGCGCTGTCCCCAGCGCCGCCGGCGCGCCGTCCCCCCGGATCGGCGCGCTGGACCTGTTACATCCGGGCCGGCACCGCGTCGTTGCGGGCCTCGACCGGGATGGATTCGTAGATCGTCGCCGGGGTGATGCCGAGACGCTTGCGGGCGGCGTCCAGCGGCTCGGCCATCAGGCGCTCGTAGTCCTCGCCCAGCAGCCAGGCGGCGGCCTTACCGCGCTTGTAGCCCTGCCAGATCGCCTTGTTGTACGGATAGTTCGCGCCCCGCGAGCGCGAGGCCGCGCCCAGCGCAATCAGCGCCCAGCCCAGCCCCTTGGTCTGGGCATAGGAGAACGCGACCAGGCACGCCTCGCCCAGGCCGTCGCGATGGTATCCCGACAGGATGTGCCAGATGTCGTGCACGTCGCGGGTCCGGCGCCCCATCCAGGCGTAGGGATGCTGGATGTCGACCTCGCTGCCCTCGATGCGGCTGACCTCGGCCAGTCCCTCGGCCGACAATTGTTCAGAGCGGATGAACTCGCGATAGGCCGCGCCGACGCTGCCGGCCGGCAGCGAGTCGAGCCAGGCGTCGTCCATCAGACGATCGGCGAACTCCTGTCTCTCATAGGCGATGCGGCCGCCTTGGGTGGTGGTCAGCAGGCGCCGGTAGCACGCGGCGGTCGAGGTGCCGTTGAGCGCGCGCATGATCTCGAACACCTGGCCGGTGTCTTCCTTGTCGTTCAGCAGCCGCTGCAGGGCCTTCAGGGCCGCGCCCCATTGCAGCCTGGGCTTCGGCAGCCGTGCGTTCGCCGGCGGGGCCTCGCGGTAGGCGGGGGCGTCGAGAGCGTCGGCGGTCATAGCCATGGCGAAAGCCTTCAATGCGAACAACGTTTGGATCGAAAATGACGCACGCGTCATCTTTTTGCAAGATAACAAAGGAATGCTTGGATGCAACGTGGCGCCTGGGCCACAACTCCTCCCATGGCTTCCTTGAAGAAACGTTCGATCCTGCTGTCCGGGCACGCGACCTCGATGGCGCTGGAGCCGGAGTTCTGGGCGGTAATGGACGAGATGGCCTCGGCGCGCGGCGTCACCCTGGCCGTGCTGATCGCCCAGATCGATGAAAGCCGGGGCGAGCGGCCGCTAGCCTCCGCTTGCCGGGTCGCCGCCCTCGCCTACGCCCGGGCTAGGTGACGGGGCGGGCGTCCGGCGACGATGCCGGCTTGGCGCTGTCGGGCAGGACTAGGTCGGGCGCCGGCGCGCTCACGCCCTCCGCATGCGGACTGAGCGCCCGCATGGCGAACATGAAACCCAGAACCAGCAGGAAGCCAATCACGGCCCACAGGAACAGCGGAATGGGTTTGCGGCGGGGCGGTGGCAAGTCGTCGTCGCTCACGGTCTATTTCGGGGTTGGCAGCGGCGCGTCGGGAATCCTCGGCGCGTCGGGCAAGGATGGCGGCCGCGGGACGTTGATGTCCACATCGATCGACCTGGGCAGTTCGGCATCGGCCTGGCGGCTGATGACTGCATAGCCGATGACCCCGATTCCCAGGACCAGCGCCCCGATCAGGATCGCCAGCCACACCAGCGTACTTGAGCCCGATCGATCGGCCATGGTCACCTCCCTGGCTCTCATGGTCGGGGTGGAGAACGAACGCTGGCGACAGCGGTTCCGGGCTTAAGCCGCGCGCGCCGTGTGCTACATATGTTCCAATGTCCTCGCCTGAATCATTCGACAACCCGTTCGACGACGCCCTGCCCGTCCCCCGTGTCAGCGACTTGGCTCGGGTGCGCGGTCCCGACTACCTGAACGGCCTGAACCCCGAGCAGCGCGCCGCGGTCGAGGCGACCGAGGGGCCAGTGCTGGTGCTGGCCGGCGCGGGCACCGGCAAGACGCGGGTGCTGACCACGCGGCTGGCGCACATCCTGGCCACTGGCCGGGCCAAGCCGTGGGAACTGCTGGTCGTCACCTTCACCAACAAGGCGGCCAAGGAGATGCGCGAGCGCATCACCCACATCATCGGCCCGTCCGCCGAGGGCCTGCGCTGGCTGGGCACCTTCCACTCCGTCGCCGCCCAGATCCTGCGCCGCAACGCCGAGCTGGTCGGCCTGAAGTCGAACTTCACCATTCTGGACACCGACGACCAGGAACGGCTGATCAAGCAGGTGCTGGAGGCCGAGAACGTCGACGCCAAGCGCTGGACGCCCAAGGCCCTGGCCGGAATGATCGACCACTGGAAGAACCGCGGCTGGACGCCCGACCGCCTGCCGGCCGGCGAAGGCATGGAGTTCGCCAACGGCAAGGGGGCGAAGCTGTACAGCCTCTACCAGGAGCGGATGCGGGTGCTGAACGCCTGCGACTTCGGCGATCTGCTGCTGCACAACCTGACCATCTTCATGGCCAATCCGGACGTGCTCGCCGACTTCCACGAGCGCTTCAAGTACGTGCTGGTCGACGAGTATCAGGACACCAACGTCGCCCAGTACCTGTGGCTGCGGTTGCTGGCCCAAAAGCGGCAGAACGTCTGCTGCGTCGGCGACGACGACCAGTCGATCTATGGCTGGCGCGGGGCCGAGGTGGACAACATCCTGCGGTTCGAGCGCGACTTCCCTGGCGCCACGGTGATCCGGCTGGAGCGCAACTACCGCTCGACCAGCCACATCCTGGCGGCCGCCTCCGGGCTGATCCGGGCCAACAAGGGCCGGCTCGGAAAGACGCTGTGGACCGAGCAGAACGGCGGCGAGAAGGTCGTGGTGCGTGGGGTCTGGGACGGCGAGGCCGAGAGCCGGCTGATCGCCGAGGAGATCGAGCGGGCCAAGAAGGGCGGGACCGAGAAGGACCCGCGCAACTATCGCGACATCGCCATCCTCGTGCGCGCCTCGTTCCAGATGCGGGCCTTCGAAGAGCGCTTCGTGATGCTGCAGATCCCCTACACGGTGGTCGGCGGCCCGCGGTTCTTCGAGCGGGCGGAAATCCGCGACGCCCACGCGTACCTCAGACTCATCCAGTCGCCGGACGACGACCTGGCCTTCGAACGGATCGTCAACGTGCCCAAGCGCGGCATCGGCGACACCACGGTCCGGAAGCTGCTGCAGATCGCCCGCGTGAACGGCGTGCCGGTCATGCAGGCCGCGCGCGAGGCGGTGCAGACCGACGAGCTGGCGGCGCGCACGCGCACGGCGCTGTCGAACTTCCTGCGCGACCTCGACCGCTGGCGCGGCCAGGCCCAGGCCATCCATCATTCGCGCCTGACCGAGCAGGTGCTGGAGGAGAGCGGCTATACCGACGCCCTGCGCCTGGACAAGACGCCGACCGCCCAGACCCGGCTGGAGAACCTGAAGGAACTGGTCCAGTCGATGCAGGCCTTCGACACGCTCGAGAGCTACCTGGAACACGTGTCGCTGGTGATGGACATGGACCGCGGCCCGCAGGCCGACGCCGTCCAGATCATGACCCTGCACTCGGCCAAGGGGCTGGAGTTCCCGCTGGTCTTCCTGCCGGGCTGGGAGGAAGGGGTGTTCCCATCCCAGCGCAGCATGGACGAGAAGGGCGAGAAGGGCCTCGAGGAGGAACGGCGGCTAGCCTATGTCGGCATTACCCGCGCCCGTGAGGAAGCGCGGATTTCCTTTGTCGCAAACCGCCAGGTCTACGGCCGCTGGACCAGCCAGCTGCCCAGCCGCTTCGTCGACGAACTGCCGCTGGAGAACGTCGAGGCCAGCTCCGAGACCGGCTACTACGGCGGCGGGCCCGGCATGCAACAGCAGCACGGCAGCCGCTGGGACGCGAGCCCGACCTTCGGCGCGGGCTATTCCAGCCCCGGCTGGAAGCGCGCCCAAGAACGGAACTTCCACGGCAGCCATCCCGGCCGCGGCGCGGTGATCGAGGGCGAAGGCCGGCTGGTGGTCTCCGAATCCTCGGCCGCCAGCGACTTCAAGCGCGGCCAGCGGGTGTTCCACCAGAAGTTCGGCTACGGGCAGGTAAAGTCGGTGGACGGCAACAAGCTGACGGTCGCCTTCGACAAGGCCGGCGACAAGAAGGTCATCGACAGCTTCGTCGAGAAGGCCTGAGGCGCGGGCGGCCTTGCCGCCGCCCCTGCCCTGCTTCAGGTTGCTCCCAACAACGCGCCTGGGAGGGCCCCTTCATGCCGACGATCACCGCCAACGGGATTGCGCTCTATTACGAGGACCATGGTCCGGCCGACGGCGACGTCATCCTGCTGATCATGGGTCTGGGCGCGCAGATGACCCGCTGGCCGGTCGGCTTCATCGAGCTGCTGACCGCGAACGGTCATCGGGTCGTCGCCTATGATAACCGCGACTGCGGCCTGTCGCACAGGTTCGACGACCTCGGCCCGGCCGACATGCCGGGGCTCTACGCCTCGCTGATGAAGGGCGAAAAGCCGAACGCGCCCTACCTGGTGTCGGACATGGCGGCCGACGCGGTCGGCCTGCTGGACGCCCTGGGGATCAAGCGGGCGCATGTGGTCGGCGCCTCGATGGGCGGAATGATCGCCCAGATGGTCGCCGCCGAGCATCCGCAGCGGGTGCTGACCCTGACCTCGATCATGTCGACGACCGGCAATCCGGCCGTGCCGCCGGCCACAGCCGAGGCGTCCAAGCGCCTGACCGGCGTCGCGCCAGACCCCAAGGCCGATCTCGAGGCCTTCCTCGACTACGGCATGGCCAGCGCCAAGGTGATCGGCAGCCCCGGCTATCCGGTCGCCGACGTCGAACAACGCGCGCAACTTCTCGCCGACTATCAGCGCGCCTTCTATCCGGTCGGTGTTTCGCGCCAGATGGCCGCCATCGTCGCCAGCGGCGACCGGCGCAAGGCGCTCGCGACCATCACAGCCCCGACCGTAGTGATCCATGGCGCCGACGATCCGCTGGTGCAGGTGCAGGGGGGCGAGGACACCGCCGCGACGATTCCGGGCGCGGAACTGCACATCATCCCCGGGATGGGCCACAACCTGCCCCGGGGACTTTGGAAGTCGGTCGCCGACCTGATCGAGCGGGCGACCCAGAAGGCCGGCGTCGGAGCCGCCTAGCTCCGCGCGCGGGCCCTCAGCAGCTTCGCCGACAGCACGCCCAGGCCGGCCACGACCGCGATCGCCCCGCCGACGATCGCGGCGATGCCGGCCGTCTGGCGCACATGCGCCTGGGTCGAGGCGTTCTCGGCCGCCGCTTTCAGCGCCGGCGGCTGCACCTCGTGGGCGACGGCGCGCTTGAGCGAGACCATGCCTTCGCCGACCGCCGAGACGCGCCAGCCGTGGTCGAGCCAGGCCTTCTGGTGCGGCTTGTCGGTTCCGATCCACCAGGCCGGCTGCTTGGCCGCCTTCGGCAAGGAGGCGCCCAGCACCATCTCGACCTCGGCGAAGCTCGCGCGCCAGTCGTCCTCGGCGCGTTGGGCGAGAAAGTCCGAGAGGGGGCTGTACTTGCTCATGGGCGAAACCTCGTCACTGGATGCGACATGATGGCACGGCGCGGCGCGGAACTGAAACCCGCCCATGCCCCCTCGCCTTTCGCGCGCCCAGCCTCTAAACGGCGCGCATGAGCCAAGACGCCGTTCAGATCATCTCCCGCGGCCCGCGCGCCGTGGCCGAAGCCGCCGCCGAAGCGATCGACGCCAATCCGCTGCTGGAAGGGGCGACCTATTCGATCCTGGAAGAGGACGAGGACCGTAACGTCTGGCGGATCGACGCCTTCCCGACCACGACCGAAGAAGCCGACGGCCTGGTCGCCGCCCTGGCCGAATTCCCCGACATGAAGACGGTGGTCGAGAAGCTCGCCGACGCCGACTGGCTGGCCATGGCGCTGTCGGGCCTGCCGCCGGTGCGTGCGGGCCGGTTCTTCGTGTTCGGCGCCCACGACAAGGGCCGCGCCCCGACCAACGCTGTGAACCTGCGCATCGAAGCCGGCGCGGCCTTCGGCACGGGCCACCACGGCACCACCGTCGGCTGCCTGATCGCCTACAACGACCTGATCAAGTCGCGCCGCTTCGACAAGGTGCTGGACGTCGGCGCCGGCACCGGCGTGCTGGCCATCGCGGCAGCCCTGACCGGCAGCAAACTTGCGGTCGGCACCGACATCGACGGGCCGTCGGTGCGGATTTCCAACGAGAACGCCAAGCTCAACAAGTCGACCGCCCGCTTCGTCCACGCCTCGGGTCTCGGCCACCGGCTAGTGGCGCAGGCCGCGCCGTACGACCTGGTGTTCGCCAACATTCTGGCGCCGCCGCTGGTGGCCCTCTCGCAGGACATCAAGACAGCGCTGAAGCCGGGCGGCTTTGCGATCCTCTCGGGCCTGCTGCGCACCCAGGAACGCCGAGTGTTGGCAGCCTACCTGTCCAAGGGCTTCCGTCTGCACCGGCGCATTCACCGCGACGCCTGGGCGACGCTGGTCCTGCGCCGGGCCTGACGGCCGGGCTAGGCGGCGCGCGCGCGCCATTCCGACGCCAGGACGGCGTAGAGATAGGTGTCGCGCCAACCGCCGTCGCGTGACGGCTGGTTCTGGCGGATCGTGCCCTCACGGCGCATGCCGAGCTTGTCCATGATGGCGTAGGAGCCGGCGTTGCGGGTGTCGCAGGTCGCCCACAGTCGGTGCACGCCGAGCGCCTCGAACGCGTGCGCGGCCAGGGCATGCGCGGCCTCGTAGCCGTAGCCCCGCCGCCACCAGGGGCTGCCGAAGCTGTAGCCGATATCGGCGTTGTGGTGCGGCCAGAGCCCAAGCCGGATCGAACCGATCACGGTTCCGCTGTCGAGGTGCTGCACCGCCAGGCCGATGTGGGTGCGCGGGCTCGCCTGCGCGCGTTCGATCTCCTCACCCAGGAAGACCCTGGTCTGCTCCAGAGTGTTGGGACCCCAGTCCATGTAGCGGACGGTCGCGTCGTCGCAGGCGTAGGCATGGACGTCGTCGAGATCGTCCGGGGTGAATTCGCGCAGCAGCAGGCGTTCGGTGCGGAGGCTATAGGGGGGTGTCGGATCCATGAGGCGTTCCTTTCGAGGGTTGGTCCGCTCGGCAGGAGATCGCTTGCATCGCCATCGACCCCGGCCGTCTGCGGCGGGGTCGGCGTTCGTTCGCTGGGAAGTCTAACCCACGCGAAGACGCACGGCCCCGGGGGGACCGTTCGAATTCGAGAGGGCGCAGGCGCGATGCATAGCGGCGTTATGCGCCACGGCCTGTCCCGCGTCTAGATCGCCGACTGGGCGGAAAGCTCGGCGCGCCAGTGGCGTTCGCGTTCCTTCAGCCAGGTGTCGCGGCCGATCGGGCCGAGGTCCTCGTCCTGCAACTGTTCGAGGATGACGAACTCGAATCCGGCCTCGCCGCCGGCGG
Source organism: Phenylobacterium sp. 58.2.17 (assembly GCF_026411515.1). NCBI lineage: Bacteria > Pseudomonadati > Pseudomonadota > Alphaproteobacteria > Caulobacterales > Caulobacteraceae > Phenylobacterium > Phenylobacterium sp. 58.2.17. The sequence continues at coordinate 37,351 of NZ_JAPMTQ010000030.1, forward strand.
CGTTGTAGGCGCCCTGCATGGCCTTGTTGCGATGGCTGCCCAGGCGCAACGAGAACAGCGAGGAGTTGCGCTGGCCGTCGAGATTGCGCGAGGCGCCGACGAAGGTCTCGCCGGTCGACAGGCTGCGCAGCGCAAAGATCCCCACCGGGACCTTGCGTTCCTTGTACTGGCGTACGGCGTCACGGCGGCTGCTCTTGTCCATACAGACCCAATGGCCCGACCAAGCGGTTCGAGTCAATTATATCCGGGTAAATTATTTGAACCGCCGCACCGGCCGACTCCCCTTAGGCGTCAGGATCAAGGAGGCCGGACATGCAGGCGCCAGCCATCACTCCCCGCCGCGCGGTCTGGACCTTGGGCGTGACGCAGCTGATTGGCTACGGCTGCACCAGCTATCTGCCCGCCACCCTGGCCAAGGCCCAGGCGAGCTCGCTGGGCGTCTCCACAGCCTTTGTATTCGGCGCCTACTCCGGCGGCCTGCTGATCTCGGCCCTGCTCGGACCAGCGGCCGGTAGGGCTGTAGATCGGCATGGCGCGCGGCGGCCGCTGGCCCTGGGCAGTCTGGTGCTGACTCTGGCCCTCATCGGCATGGCGGCGGCGCAGGACGGCGTTCAGCTGGCGTTGGCCTGGCTGGTGCTCGGCGCGGGGATGGCGCTGGCCCTCTACGACATCGCCTTCGCCGGGCTGGTCGGCTGGTTCGGCCAGGACGCCCGGCGTTCGATCACCGGAGTGACGCTGATCGCCGGCTTCGCCAGCACCATCGCCTGGCCGCTGTCGGCCTGGATGGAGGGCGCCTACGGCTGGCGCGCCACCGCCCTGTTCTGGGCGGCGACCAACCTGCTGATCGCCCTGCCCCTGCACTGGACCCTGCCGCGCCCGATGGAGCCGGCGAGCGCCGCCCATGCCGCTCCGGGAGACGTGGACACGCCCGAGCCTGGGGCCGCGCTGAAGATGGCGTTGCTGGCCACGGCGCTGGCGGTGATGGCCGGGGTCGGCTCGGTGATGGCCGCGCACCTGCCGCCCCTGCTGATCGGACTGGGGGCTAGCGCCACGGCCGCCATCGCCGCCGGGATGTTGGTCGGCCCGGCCCAGGTGGCGGCCCGGCTGGGCGAGTTCTTCCTGGTCCGGCGCATCCACCCGCTGGTCTCAGCCCGGGTCGCCGTGTCGATGTTCCCGGCCGGAGCGGCGCTGCTGTTGCTGCTGGGACCGCTGGCCGCCGCACCGTTCGCCGCGCTCTACGGCGCGGGCAACGGCCTCTTCACGATCGTGCGCGGCACCCTGCCGCTCGTGCTGTTCGGCAGCCGCAACTATGGACGCCGGTTGGGAATGCTCAGCGTGCCGTCCCGGCTGATCGGGGCCGTCGCCCCGCTGATCTTCGCCCTCGGAATGGAACGCTCTCCGCAGATGTCGCTGTGGGTGTTGATCATCGCCTGCCTGGGCGCGCTAGGCTGTCTCTTGGTCCTGCGCAAACCCGCCGCCTAGGGTGGCGCAGGGGCTGCCGCGGGACTAAGTTCGCGCCATGCGTCAGACCTTTGATGAAACCACCGATCCGTCCTTCGGCCCGAAGCACGTCCCCCTGATCCGCGCGGCGATGAAGGCGCAAGGCCTGGATGGTTTCCTGGTGCCCCACGAGGACGAACACCAGAACGAATACCTGCCCGAGGCCAATGATCGGCTCGGCTGGGCGACCGGCTTCACCGGCTCGGCCGGGGCCGCGGTGATCCTGGCCGACAAGGCCGCGATCTTCGTCGACGGCCGCTACACCCTGCAGGTCCGCGACCAGGTGGACGCCGCGACCTTCGAAATCCGCGATCTCGTGGAAGGCGGCGTGCCGGCCTATCTTGAGACCGCGACCGCCAAGGGCCAGCTGATTGGCTACGACCCGCGCCTGCACTCGCCCGACGCCTTGGAGCGCCTGAAGGCCGCCGCGGCCAAGGCCGGTGCGGAGCTGAAGCCGGTCGCCGCCAATCCGCTGGACGAGGCCTGGGGCGCCGCGCGCCCGGCCCAGCCGACCGCGCCGGTCATCCCGCATGCGCTGGAGCATGCGGGCGAGGAATCCTCGGCCAAGCGCAACCGCATCGGCCAGGTCCTGGCAGGCAAGAACGCCGACGCCACGGTGCTGACCGCGCCGTCGTCCATCGCCTGGCTGTTCAACGTGCGCGGCGGCGACGTCATCCGCTCGCCCCTGCCGCTCGGCCAGGCGATCCTGAACCAGGACGGCACGGCGCGGCTGTTCCTCGATCCGGTCAAGGTCTCGCCCGAGCTGCGCGCCTGGCTGGGTAACGAGGTGCGCCTGGAGACGCCCGACGACCTGCCCGCCGCTCTCGGCGAGCTCAAGGGCAAGCGCGTGCTGGTCGACCCGGGCCAATCGTCGGCCTGGTACTTCGACACCCTCGCCCAGGCCGGCGCCGAGGTCGTGCGCAGCGAGGACCCCTGCGCCCTCCCGCGGGCCTGCAAGAACCCGGTGGAGATCGCCGGCGCGCGCGAAGCCCACGCCCGCGACGGCGTCGCCGTGACCCGTTTCCTGCACTGGGTGGCCACCGAGGGGCAGAGCCGCACGATCGACGAGGTCGAGGTGGTCACCCGGCTGGAAGGCTTCCGCCAGGACACCGGCGCGCTGAAGGACCTGTCGTTCGACACCATCGCCGGCGCAGCGTCGAACGGCGCCATCGTGCACTATCGGCCGACCACGCGGCTCAACAAGCAGGCCCAGCCGGGCTCGCTGCTGCTGGTCGATTCCGGCGCGCAGTACCTCGACGGCACCACCGACATCACCCGCACGGTCGCCATCGGCGAGCCCAACCAGGAGATGCGTGAACGCTTCACCCTGGTGCTGAAGGGCCACCTGGCCCTGGCGGCGATCCGCTTCCCGGCCGGCACCACAGGCTCGGCCCTGGACGCCCTGGCCCGTGCGCCGCTGTGGATGGTCGGCCTCGACTACGATCACGGCACCGGCCACGGCGTCGGCTCTTACCTCGGCGTGCACGAAGGCCCGCAGCGGATATCCAAGCTGCCCAACTTCGTGGCCCTGCGGCCCGGCATGATCGTGTCGAACGAGCCTGGCTACTACAAGGAAGGCGCCTACGGCATCCGGATCGAGAACCTGCAGTTCGTCACCGAGCCGTCGGCCATTCCCGGCGGCGAGCGCGAGATGCTGGGGTTCGAGACCCTGACCTTGGCGCCGATGGACCGCCGGTTGATCGTGGTCGAGCTGCTGACGCCGCAAGAGCGCGCCCAGATGGACGCCTATCACGCACGGGTGCTGGCGGTGGTCGGCCCGCGGATCGAGCAGCCTGAAGTCCGCGCCTGGCTCGAGGCGGCCTGCGCGCCGCTCTGAGGATCGGCCAGATGAGCGGGGGCTACTCCCCCGCCATCTTCAGGATCGTCGCCCACTCGGCGTCGCTGACCGGCGAAACCGACAGCCGCCCCTGGCGCAGCATGGCCATCTCCGAAAGCGCAGGATTGGCCTTCATGTCCGCCAGGGTGACGGACGTCTTCAGCTTGCGCACGGGGGTCAGTTCGACGGCGACGAACTTGCCGGTCGGATCGCTGGCGTCGGGGAAAGCCTCCTTGGCGACCTGGGCGATCGCCACCACGTCCTTGCCCGCCTGGGAGTGGTAGAAGAACACTTGGTCGCCGACCTTCATCGATTTCAGATGCGAGGCGGCCGCGAAGTTGCGCACCCCGTCCCAGGTCGTGCGCCCGTCCCGCTCGAGGTCGGCATAGGAATAGGTGTCCGGTTCGGACTTCACGAGCCAGTGCGACGCCACAACGATCCTCCTTGTGCCTTACCCAAGGTTGGGGACTGCGCCTCCCCGCGGCAAGTCCGGCCGACGCCTACCCGGCGACCAAGGCCAGCCACTCGTCCTCAGTCATCACCTGGATGCCGAGCTCGCTCGCCGTCTTCAGCTTCGAGCCCGCGCCGGGGCCAGCCACCACCAGGTCGGTCTTCTTCGACACCGAACCCGAAACCTTCGCCCCCAGCCCTTCGGCCTGGGCCTTGGCTTCGTCGCGGGTCATCTTCTCCAGCGCCCCGGTGAAGACGATGGTCTTGCCGGCGACGGCGGTGTCGGTTTTCGGCCGCTCGGCGGCCATCACCTCGTCGAGCTGAGCGCGCAGGGCCTCGACCTTGGCGCGGTTGTGCGGCTCGGCGAAGAACTGGGCGATCATCCGCGCGGCGACCGGACCGACCGCATCGACGCCCGAGAGTTCGCGGAACTCTTCGCCCGGCTCCTCCTGCGCGGCGTCCCGCGCGACCTGCACGATCGTCTCCCAGTCGCCGAACCGCTCGATCACCGCGGCGCGGGCACGGGAATTCAGCTTCGGCACGGCCAGTTGCAGGCGCTTGTCGAGCGAGGTCTCGTCGGGCAGCAGCAGCGCCTGCTGCGCGCCGCCGAAGTCGAGCAGCGCCCGCACCCCGGTCGGCCCGAGGCCGTCGAGATCCACCAGGGCGGCATAGTTCGCGCCGCCGACCTGCCCTGCCGCCGCCTGCGCGATCTGGACGAAGTGGTCGTAGGTCTCGAAGTGGCGGGCCAGGGCCAGCGAGGTGGTCTCGCCGACATGGCGAATGCCGAGCCCGAAGATGAAACGGTCCAGAGGGATCCGCCGCTTGGCGTTGATGGCCGCGACCAGGTTGTTGATCGAGGTCTCGCCATAGCCCTCGGTGACCCGCAGTTCGGCCAGCTTCTCTTCGTCGCGCGCCAGCCGGAAGATGTCGGCCGGCTCCTTGACCCAGCCGCGCTCGAAGAAGGCGGTCAGCTGCTTCTCGCCCAGCCCCTCGATGTCGTAGGCGCGGCGCGACACGAAATGGCGCAGGTGTTCGATCCGCTGGAACGGACAGGCGAACTCACCCGAGCAGCGCCGCACCACGGTCTCGGCCCCGGCGGCCGTGGTCTCCTTGACGATCGGCGTCTTCAGGTCGCACGGGCAGACGGTGGGGAACTCGTACGGGACAGCGTCGGCCGGCCGCTCCTCGGGCACATAGCCAAGGATCTGCGGAATCACGTCGCCGGCCCGCTGCAGGATCACGGTGTCGCCGATGCGCACGTCCTTGCGGGCGATCTCGTCGGCGTTGTGCAGGGTGGCGTTGACCACCACCACGCCGCCGACCGTCACCGGGTGCAACCGCGCCACCGGCGTGATCGCCCCAGTGCGACCGACCTGGATGTCGATGGCCTCGAGGATGGTGCGCGCCTGCTGGGCCGGGAACTTGCGGGCGATCGCCCACCGCGGCGTGCGGGTGATGAAACCCAGGCGCTGCTGCCAATCCAGACGGTCGACCTTGTAGACCACCCCGTCGATGTCGTAGCCGAGCTTGGGCCGCACGGCCTCCATGGCCCCATAGGCGTCGAGCAGGCCCTGGCCGCTGACCACGCGGCGGCTTTCCGGAGTGGTTTGGAAGCCCCAGGCCTTCAACTTGGCCAGCGCCTCCCACTGGGTCTGGGCGAACGGCTCGCTGAGCAGTCCCCAGGCATAGGCGAAGAACTTCAGCGGCCGCGTCGCGGTGATCTTCGGATCGATCTGACGCAATGATCCGGCCGCCGAGTTGCGCGGGTTGGCGTAGGTCTTCAGGCCAGCGGCCTCGTTGGCGGCGTTGAGCGCGGCGAATTCCTCGTGGCCGAGATAGACCTCGCCGCGGATCTCGATGACGTCAGGCCACCCCTCGCCGGCCAGGCGCTTGGGAATGTCGGTGATGGTGCGCAGGTTCTCGGTGACGTCCTCGCCGACCCGCCCGTCGCCGCGCGTCGCGCCCTGGACGAAGACGCCCTTCTCGTAGCGCAGCGAGGCCGACAGGCCGTCGATCTTCGGCTCGGCGGTGTAGCCGACTTCCTCAGAGCCCGACAGGCGCAGGAACCGGCGGATACGGGCGTCGAACTCCAGCGCGTCCTCGTTCGAGAACGCGTTGTCGAGGCTGAGCATCGGCACGCCGTGCTCGACCGGCGAGAACTGCTCGGCCCGCGCCGCTCCGACCCGGGTCGAGGGCGAATTCTCGCGGATCAGGTGCGGGAACGCCGCCTCCAGCGCGCTGTTGCGGCGCTTGAGCTCGTCGTACTCGGCGTCCGAGATCGTCGGCGCGTCCTGCTGGTGATAGGCGATATCGTGGCGCGCGAGCTCGTCCGCGAGCGCGGTCAGTTCCTCGACGGCCTCGGCCTCGGTCAGGTCGGTGGGAGATTTCGGAGCGTCAGGCATCCATCAGGGCCCTGGCCGCGGCGCGGGCCGCGTCGGTGATCTGGGCGCCGGCCAGCATACGGGCGATCTCCTCCTCGCGGTCGGCGAGGGACAGGGTCTCGACGGCGGTGCGAATACGATCAGCGTCACCGCTCTTGGAAATGCGCCAGTGGGCGTCGCCGCGCGCGGCCACCTGCGGGCTGTGGGTGACGACCAGCACCTGCGCATCGGCGGCGAGCCGTCGCAGCCGCAGGCCGACGGCGTCGGCCACCGCCCCGCCGACGCCCTGGTCGACCTCGTCGAAGATCATCAGCGGCTGGGGGCCCTCGGCCCGACCGGCCAGCGAGGCCTTCAGCGCCAGGGCGAAACGCGCCAGTTCGCCGCCGGAGGCGATGGCGCCGAGGTCGCCGAACGGCGCCCCAGGATTGGTCGCGACCTCGAAGGCCACTCGGTCCAGCCCCCCCGGCCCGGCCCGATCTTCGCCCAGCGGCTCGACGGCGACGCGGAAGCGGGCCTTGTCCAGCTTCAGCGGGCCAAGCTCGCCCATCACCGCCACCGCCAGCCGCTCGCCAGCCGCACTGCGCGCCTCGCTCAGCTTGACCGCCTCGGCCATATAGGCGGCGCGGGCCGCGGCCACGGCCGCCTCGGCGGCCTTCAGATCGTCCTCCGACGACTCCATGGCCTGCAGCCGCTCGGCGAAGCGCACACGCAGCAGCGGCAGCTCCTCGACGCTGACCTGCAGCTTGCGGGCCATGCCGCGCAGCTCGAACAGCCGCTCCTCGGTCTTTTCCAGCTGGTCGGGGCGGAAGTCGAAGGAGTCGGCCGCCGCGTCGACGGCGGCCTCAGCTTCCTGGGCTTCGCTGAACACGCGGTCGATGGCCGCGCTGGCGGCGGTCAGGCGGGCGACGGCGGCCGAATCCTCGGCCGCGCCGGCGGCGATCGCCCGGGTGCGGGCGTGCTCGATCGCGCGGACGGCCTGGGCCAGCCGCGGGCCGAGCCCTTCGAAGGCGGCGCGCGCCTCGGTGATGTCGCTGAGCGCCTTTTCGGAGGCGCCGAGAATGGCGCGCTCTTCGGCCAGCGCCGGCTCCTCGCCCTCGCGCGGGTCCAGCCGATCCAGTTCGGCCAGGCGCAGGGTCAGTTCCTCGGATTCCTCGGCCGAGCGGGCGACGATCTCCCGCAGCTCCTCGGCGCGCGACCGCGCGCTGCGCCAGTCGGACCAGGCGCGGGCGACACCGGCGCCGAGCGCGCCCAGCGATCCATAGGCGTCCAGCAGCGGGCGATGCTTGCGCGCGTCGAGCAGGCCGACGGTCTCGTGTTGGCCGTGCACCTCCAGCAGGATTTCGCCCAGTTCGCGCAGCACCGTGGCGCTGGTCGCCTGATCGTTGACGAATGCGCGGCTGCGGCCGTCGGCGCTGAGCGTCCGGCGCAGCACCAGATCCTCGCTGCGATCGTAGGAGATGCCCTTGTCTTCCAGAACGTCCCAGACCGGGTGGTCGGGCGCCGGCGCGAACACAGCCGACACCGCCGCCTGGGTCGCGCCCTGGCGCACCAGTCCGGCGTCGGCGCGCGCGCCGACGGCCAAGCCCAGGCTGTCGAGGATGATCGACTTGCCCGCCCCTGTTTCACCAGTCAGCGCCGTCAGCCCCGGGCCGATGGACAGGTCCAGGGCCTCGATGAGCACGACGTCGCGGATCCAAAGTCCGATCAGCATGGCCGCAAGATCGCTCGGAATCAGCCGGTTCGGAAGACGCTTAAGTTCGCTTTAGGTTCTAATTGTCGCCGCCCAGGCCCGGGATGCGCGAGAGCAGCCCACGGCGCTTGGCGGGTTCTGCCGGCGACACGGTCTCGTTCGCCGCGGTCGGCGGGGTTTCGAGGGCAGGCGGCGTCTCGGCGGCCGGGACCTCCGCCGGCACGGCGTCGGCAGCCGGCGGCTTGATGGTCGCGTCCTTGTCTTTCACGAACGGCAGGCGCGAGACCAGGCTCGGCTTCTTCGACTGCGCCGGTTCCACCGCCGGGCGCAACCCCCTGTCGGTCAGCAGCTTGTACGCGTCGCGGTACCAGACGTCGCCCGGATAGTTGTAGCCGAGCACCGCGCCGTTGCGCTTGGCTTCTTCAGCCAGGCCCAGGGTCAGATAGGCCTCGACCAGGCGGTAGAGCGCCTCGGGCGTGTGGCTGGTGGTCTGGTAGCGCTCGATGACCGTCTTGAAGCGGCCGATCGCCGCCAGGGTGTCGCCCTGACGCAGGTACCAGCGGCCGATGGTCATTTCCTTGCCGGCGAGCTGGTCGTTGACCATGTCGATCTTCAGACGCGCGTCGGCCGCGTATTCGGTGCGCGGGTAGCGCTGGACCACCTCGCTCAGATTGGCCAGCGCCTGACCGGTGGCCGCCTGGTCACGGCCCACGTCGACGATCTGCTCGAAATAGCAGATGGCTTTCAGATAATGCGCATAGGCGGCGGCCGGATTGCCCGGATAGAGCGAGATGAAGCGGTCGGCGTCGCCGATCGCCTCGGCGTAGTCGTTGCCCTGATAGTGGGCGTAGGCGGTCATCAGGATCGCGCGGCGCGACCACTCCGAATAGGGGTGCTGACGCTCGACTTCACCGAAGTACTGGACCGCCTGATTCCACAGGCCGCGGTCCAGCCGGTCCGCGCCGGTGGCGTAGAGCAGCTCCACGGGCCGCTCCTCATACGCCAGGCGAGGCTTTTCCTTCTTGCCTGCGCAAGAGGCCAGGGCGAGAGCAGCGCAACCGACAATAAGAGCCGTGCGAGTCCGGGAATTGCGAAGCAAGGACACCTTCACCTCAAAAGGACCGACGCGCGCCCCCGCGCCGCGAGTCCCCGCTTCTACAGCATGGAATGCAGGGCGCAAATGCGGCGGAGCGCAATGACACCGCTAAGCCATCTCCGCCCCCACGATCAGGTCCAAATCCATGCCAAAGGGAAGGGCGTCAAAGAGACGGTAAGGACTGAAAGCAGAAGCCACGCGCCCCATAGGGTGGCGGTGGTCGTTGCGCTCAATTGAACTGGAAGCACGCTCCTCGCGCCCCAGATCACCGCCACATCGACGAGTAGGACAGCAAAGAAAGTCAGGGCGGCAGAAACTTGGAGTGCTGCCAGTGGGTAGATCATGGAATGGGGAAAACCCATACCGCCCCAATCAACGACGTCGCGAAGCCGCCGTGCGAGGCCGCTAGGCTCGCCCAAGTCCCAACTCCATAGCTGCCTCTGCAATGCGACGAAGCTAGCGGCGAGCGGGGTCAAAACCAGCGCACGTGGAAGGCGCATCATGTTACTGCGCCGTTGGGTGGCCCCGCCGTTCGATTCGGCGTCGTCTCAAAGGCAAGTCGATCGTAGCTCATGCATTCCTCATTTGGAACAAACGAGGAACAACGATCTCGCAACGCTTCCGGTTCGCAAGCGAAACTGCGAGAGTCGCTCAGACCGCCTGGGCCAGTTCCGGCGCCAGGGTGCGGTAACGCCACGATTGCGGCGCGGCCAGCAGGGCGCGGACCAGCTGGTTGTTGAGGCTGTGACCAGCCAACACGCCTTCGAAGCGGCCGAGGATCGGCGCGCCCAGCACATAGAGGTCGCCGATGGCGTCCAGCGCCTTGTGGCGCACGAACTCGTCCGGACGGCGCAGGCCTTCCGGGTTGAGGATGCGGTCGCCCTCGATGACCACCGCGTTCTCCATCGAGCCGCCGCGGGCCAGGCCGATCGAGCGCAGGTACTCGACCTCGTGCAGGAAGCCGAACGTGCGGCAGTCGGCCAGCTCATCGCGGAACGCCCGCTCGTCCATGGCCATGTCCACGGCCTGACGGCCGATGGCGGCGGACGGGAAACGGATCTCGAAGGCGACCTCGAACTGGTCCGACGGGGTCAGGCTGGCGCGCTTGTCGCCGTCGACGAACTCGATCGGCTCGAGGATTTCGATATAGGCGCGCAGCGCATCCTGCTGACGGCGGCCGGCGCGGTCGAGGATCTGCACGAACGGCAGCGAGGAGCCGTCCATGATCGGCATTTCGGGGCCGTCGAGTTCGACCACCGCATTGTCGACGCCCAGCATGACCAGGGCCGCCATCAGGTGCTCGATGGTCGACACCGACACGCCGGCGGCGTTCTCGATCACGGTGCCCAGCTGGGTCTTGGTCACCGCCTCGCCGGTGGCCGGGACGCGGTTGTCACGGTCGGTGACGTCGGTGCGGACGAAGACGATGCCCGAATTGGTCGGCGCGGGACGAACGGCGACACGCGTGTAGGCGCCGGTGTGGACGCCGACGCCGGCGAAGATCGCCGGACCCTGCAGGGTGTGCTGAAACTCTTGTGCGCGCAAAACTCGCCGCCTTCCTCGTTCGGGCACACGGCCAGATGGCCGCATAACGCCCCACCTGTCAGGTAAGGGCTATGCCGCGCCGCAGCAAAACACTTCCTGTTTCGCAATGTTTCGATTTGGGACGGTTAAGAAAGCCTTAGGATTCAAGGCGCAAGCGGGCGGTCCCGATGTCCCGGCGCGGCTTCGTTGACAGCCGATTTGGAGGGCCGCTAGGCTCCTCGCAAGACGTCGGCGAACGATGGAGACCCGCGATGACCCATTCCAGCGCACATCCATCACCCGTGACGCACCTGGGGCGCTGTCGCTAGCCCTCCCGTCACGCTTCCGGCCGAGACGGCCTTCCGGGCGCAAGCGCCCTGTGACGAGACCATCATGTCTGATCCCCAACCGACTGCGCCGCAGCGCGCGGTCATGCCTGCGCACGCCAGGCGCCTCCTAGAACTCGAGACCGAGACCCGCTTCACCCTCAAGGACGGCCGCATCGCCAGCGAGGCGCCGCCCGACAATGCGCCCGGCCCGCTGCTGTACATGGCCGGCGGACGCATCTGGGTCGACGAAACAGTCGCGCCCCAGCTCCTCGACCAGCTGAACCGGCTGACGCGCGACGAAACGCCTGGGAGCGAGACTCTCCCTCCCCCCAGCCTCAACCGCTGCCTGGCGCTGCTCCCTCGCGCAGGGACACCTTCCGGCGGCCTCAGCTACCTTCTGCCGCAGGGGACGCAGACGCCGGGAGCCGCGCGGACGATCGCCTCCGGGTCGGCTGAGGCCGAGAACCTTGAGGCTCGGTTCGAGCGCGACGGCATGCCGAGCGGCCTGCTTGACCTGAACTTCCGGCAGGTCGCCGACCTTTGGCCGCCCTATTGCCTGGTGGTCGAGGATGGCGACGTCGCAGCGCTTGCCTTCACCGCCCGGCGGGGCTCACGCGGCGCTGAGCTGGGTCTCGTCACCCTCCCCGCCTTCCGCGGCCGCGGTCTGGCCGGACAGGCTGTCGCCGGCTGGAGCGTCCTGCCCGAGCTGCGAGAGCTGACCTTGTTCTACAGCACCGCGATGACAAACCTCGCCTCGCAGCGTGTGGCCGCCAAGCTCGGCCTGTCCTTCATCGGTCGCACCTGGGAGGTCGCGAGGGCCTGAAACGAAAAACGGCCGGGCGGACGCCCGGCCGTTTCATCGATCTTGTAGACCGGCCTAGTTGGCCAGGCGGCGCAGGAAGGACGGGATCTCCAGGTCTTCCTGGTTGTCGAACTGCGCTTCCTGGGCCGGCTGCTCGGCCGGCTGCGCGCCGCCGCGGCTCACCGGCGCCTGCTGGCGCGTCGGCTGCGGGGCCGGCTGCTCGTAGCGCGGACGGCTGCCGAACAGGCTGAGGAAGCCGCCGCGTTGCGGGCGACGCTCCTCGTAGGCCGGTTCCGTGAACAGCGGCTCTTCCTCGAATTCCTCGACCGCCGGATCGACGATCTTGGTCATCGGGCGGGCGATCTGCGGCTCGGGCGCGGCGGCGACGACCGGGGCCGGCGCGGGGGCCGGGACCGGGGCGCTGTAGAGGTCGCCCTGCTCTTCCTCGAACACCGCCTTGACCGGCTCCGGCGCCGGGATCGGCGCGGGCGCAGGCGTCGCGGCGACCGGCGTCACGGTCGGGGCCGGCGGCACATAGGCGGCCGGTTCCGGATAGCGCGGCGTGGGACGGTCGGCGAAGCTCGGCGGCGCGGGGCGTTCATAGGTTGGGGTCGCGCGCATCACCGGCTCGGTCACCGGGGCCGGACGCACGGTCTCGGCCCGCAGCGGCGGCGCGGTCAGCGGCTTGCGCTCCACCTTCGGCTCGATGGCCGCCATCGACGCGCCGTCCATGCCAGTGGCGACCACCGAGACGCGGATCATGCCCTCCAGGGTCGGATCGAAGGCCGCCCCGAAGATGATGTTGGCTTCTGCGTCGACCTGCTCGGAGATGGCGTTGGCCGCCTCGTCGACTTCCAGCAGGGTCATGTCCAGGCCGCCGGTCACGTTGACCAGCACCGCCTTCGCGCCCTTCAGCGAGACTTCGTCCAGCAGCGGGTTGGCGATGGCGTTCTGGGCGGCCATCAGGGCGCGGTCTTCGCCGGTCGCCTCGCCGGTGCCCATCATCGCCTTGCCCATCTCGGTCATGACCGTTCGGACGTCGGCGAAGTCGAGGTTGATCAGGCCCGGCAGCACCATAAGGTCGGTGATCGAGCGCACGCCCGAGTGCAGGACCTGGTCGGCCATGCCGAAGGCTTCGGCGAAGGTGGTCCGCTCGTTGGCGACGCGGAACAGGTTCTGGTTCGGGATGACGATCAGGGTGTCGACATAGCGCTGCAGCTCGCCGATGCCGGCGTCGGCCAGACGCATGCGGTGGCGACCTTCGAAGTGGAAGGGCTTGGTCACCACACCGACGGTCAGGATGCCGCGCTCACGGGCGCACTTGGCGATGATCGGGGCCGCGCCGGTGCCGGTGCCGCCGCCCATGCCGGCGGTGATGAAGATCATGTGGGCGCCGTCGAGGTGCTCGCCGATCTCCGGGATCGACTCCTCGGCCGCGCTCATCCCGACTTCCGGGTGCGCCCCGGCGCCGAGGCCCTGCGTGACCTGCACGCCAAGCTGGATGCGGCGGTCGGTCTTGGCGAAGGCCAGCTGCTGCGCATCGGTGTTGGCGACGACGAATTCGACGCCCTCGAGATGGGCTTCGATCATGTTGTTGACCGCGTTGCCCCCGGCGCCCCCGACGCCGAACACAACGATCCGCGGCTTCAGTTCGGTCGCGCGCGGCGCGGAAAGTGCGATAGCCATTGGGACCCTGTGTCCTCCGTACCGTGGTCAAGGGAACTGAAGGCGACCCGCCCGCCCGGTTCCCGCGACGGCTGGCGTTAAGGAAGCGCCCACCATCGTTAATTGGCGGTTAACTGCATAAGGCGAGTCGGAGGCGCGTGAAGGCGCATCCACAACAATATTTCTTGCTGCGTAAGGCTTGAGCGTTAACTACGCCGCGGCCCGGCGCTCAGCTTCGGGCGTTTATCGAACGCCGTGCGCTAAACTATTCTACGAACTCGACTTTGCAGCCTGAGCGAGCATGGCCGCAGCACGATTCACCCTCATGGCGAAGCTTGAATCGATCCGCCTAGAGATTTTCCCGCAGCCAGGCGGCGGCCTTGGCCACCGGATTGGCGCGGGGATCTAGCGGTTCGCGGCGCAGCTTGGCGCTGGCCAGAGCCTTGGACGAGACCGCCTCGCGGGGGCCGAAGGCGGCGCGCTGCAGGACGCCGGCGGCGGCGCAGAACGCCGGCCCGGACGCGGCGTC